>JAGCJI010000140.1 GCA_017648085.1 Clostridia bacterium
ATGGATTTCATAATCCGCCACAACACCGAGGATTTCGTACAGGTCGGCTTCATCGGAAGAGGAGGCGTACACCATAAGGATCGTAAATGGTGATTCACCCGATGAAAAAAGCGATTCGCCATCGCATTTTTGATTAAATTGCGAAAAATTTCCGTAACCACTTGATTTTTTTCGAATATTGTGGTAATATATATTATAGTTGTTAATTCTATTTAAAAGAGGTTCAGTTATGGAAAAAATGAAAGTCGGAGTTGTGGGCGCAACCGGTATGGTTGGTCAGCGTTTCCTTACACTCCTTGAAAATCACCCCTATTTTGAGGTAGTTGCACTTGCCGCTTCGGCTCGTTCCGCAGGTAAGAGCTACAAAGAGGCTGTGGGAGAGAGATGGAAGATGTCTGTTCCTATGCCCGAAAAGTACGCAGATATGATAGTTTACGACGCACAGAACATCGAAGAGATGAAGAAGTGCAGCTTCGTTTTCTGCGCAGTTGATATGAAGAAGGACGAGATAAGAGCCCTTGAGGAAGCCTACGCAAAGGCGGAGATTCCCGTTGTTTCCAATAACTCGGCTCACCGTTGGACTCCCGACGTGCCCATGGTTATTCCCGAAATCAACGACTCCCACCTTGAGGTTATCGAGGCGCAGAGAAAGAGACTCGGCACAAAGCGCGGCTTTATCGCCGTAAAGCCCAACTGCTCTATCCAGTCTTACGTGGGCGCGCTCAATGCGCTTACACAGTTTGGCATCAAGGAGGTCGTTGCTACCACGTATCAGGCTATAAGCGGTGCGGGCAAGACCTTTAACGAGTGGCCTGAAATGATTGATAACCTTATTCCCTTCATCGGCGGCGAGGAAGAGAAGAGTGAAAAAGAACCCCTTCGCGTATGGGGTAAGGTTGAGGGGGGAGTTATCGTTCCCGCCAACTCTCCCGTTATCACGACGCAGTGCCTTCGCGTTCCTGTAAGCGACGGACACATGGCGGCAGTTTTTGTAAAATTTGAAAACAAGCCCTCAAAGGAAGATATACTCAAGGCGTGGGCGGACTACAAGGGCAAGCCCCAAACACTCGGACTCCCCTCTGCACCCGAAAAGTTTATAACCTATTTTGAAGAGGATAACCGTCCCCAGACGAAGCTTGACCGCGATCTTTACGGCGGTATGGGCGTATCAGTCGGCAGACTTCGCGAGGACACCGTTTACGACTACAAATTCGTAGGTCTTTCGCACAACACTCTGCGCGGTGCGGCAGGCGGCGCGGTGCTTATTGCAGAGCTTCTTTACAGAGAGGGATATTTTGCAAAATAATCAAAACGCGGCTCTTCGGGCCGCGTTTTTCGCTTTTTTGGCGAAAATCAATAAAAATGGCCTATAATTTTCGTCGCTTTGCGTCTTTTTTAGAAAAGCATCGCTATTGACTTTTGATATAAAAGAATATATAATTATTATAGAATATTTATATATTAGCAACGAAAGGCAAAAGGAAATAAGTATGAAAAAGATTATATGCTTGCTTCTCGCTATCGGTTGTGCTTTCGCTCTTTTCTCTTGCGGAGAGGGCGGGGTAGAGGGCTTTGCGAGTCTTATAAAGGCGTCGCAGCCTACCGTTATAGTAACGCAAATTAACGAAAACGACGGCGACCAGACCTTTATTAGCACCTTTACTACTACCTTTGACGGCGACGATTTTACGTTTGAGTATTCGACACAGAGATACAGAACGCACCAAGAGGGTATTGAAGAGGGAACTACCGAGCTTATCAAGACCGAAACCGGTAAAATCTATTATAAGAATGGCAAGTACTCAAAGGACGGTACTACCTGGTTCAGCGCAGCGCCCGACGTTGTTTCAAAGCAGGTTAAGCTTGATCTTAAAGCTAAAAACCTCGACTATTACAGCATAAGCAAGGATGGAAAAACTCTTTCCGCGCTTCTTACCGCAGAGCAGGCAGAGCTTGTCTTTGGAGTTGCTATAAAGGCGACCGGTGACGTTGAGCTTGACGTTGAAAGCGACGGTAAAAACATCCGCAGTATTACGATCAAATATGCTACCGAAAAACTTGAGTCCGTACTTATATACACCACCTACTCCTATGCAAAAGTAGGCGGCACTAATGCAGAATAATGGGGGAGGAAGTCAGTATGAAAAAGATTATAGCAGTTATTATCCTTCTCGCATGTGCGTGCACTATGTTTTCCTGCGGAGAAACTAAGGAAACCGTAAATAATATAAACAAGATGTTTTCCGCGTATGCTCCCACAAGAATATATACCACCACGTCCCTCGTTGCCGGCGACTATGAATTGACCGGTACTCACGAGATCAAGACCGGATATATTGACGGCAAGCAGGCATCGGTTTCTATCCGCGACTATGAGGAGCTTATTCCTTGGGAAGAGGCGGGCGCATCCGACTACGTAACTCTTCCGTGGGCTCCCGTAAGAGAGGTTATGCATTACCACGAGGAAAGAGGCCTTCGTAAAAACGGCGGCAAATGGGATCCTATGGGTGAAGATTTTGTGCCCATGGCGGGCGATATAGCACCCAAGTTTACCGAAAAGAACGTAACGAACGTTAAAAAAGATGCTAAAGCAAATACGGTGACCTTTACCGTTCCTGCTGAAAAGGCGTTTGACGTATTCGGGTTTGAGGGAACCGTCGACAGCGATATTGAAGTAGTGATCACACACGACGGATCGGTAGTTACGGGTATATCTATATCTTATACGGTATTCGGTGCGGAGGATAATTATCCCGATATCGAAATTACCATAGTAACCGAGTATTCCTACTCTGCCCAAGCTATTACGTTTGACTAGGAGATGACAAAATGAAGAAATTTTTGATAATCCTTCTTACGTTGACCTGCACTCTTATGCTTTTTGCTTGCGGAGATGACGGAGTCACCGTGAAAGATTTTAAGCAGGCGATAACCGCAACCAACCCCACTGAAATAGAAATCAGCATAAAGCACGAAACCGCTAACGGCGATCTTAATTCTAGCATGGTTACCACGTTTGCAGCCGACGGATCATTTACGATCGTGGGCTCATACGAACAGTTCTGCAATGCTTCCGCGAGCGAAGACAAAATATCCGTTCCGATCAATATAAGCTGCGATGCGAGCGGTAATTATTCCGACGGCGGCGATTTTGCCGGCACTAATCCTGCATCCACCGGCGCAAAGCTTAATCTTGGAGCAAAAAAGATAGACACTTCTATCAGCTCCGACGGCAAGGTTCTTACCGCTAACGTAGCGGCTGCACAGACCAAGGCTGTGTTCGGTGTTGAGTATGCGTATGACGTAACTCTCGTCGTTTCCATTGATGATGGAAAGGTTACATCTTATACTATGAACTACACCGACGCGTTCGGCGCGGTAACAGTAGTTTGCAGCTACAAATAATCATTTAAAACAAAAATGGCAAGGGAGAATCGCTTGATTCTCCCTTGCTTTATATTTTGCCGCGATCGCAACAGGGTATTTGCGGTATGCCATGGGTCGTGTCGCTTTTTTGTGTGTTAATCTTCGGGTTCTATGAATTTCACGGTGCATTTTGATGTGCGGATGTATTTTTCGCCGATCATCTCGATAACGCCGGTTATTTCCGTGATCTCGCCATCCTTTACCGCTACGGTCGTGCGAATAGTGTGGCTCACGTACGTGTCTTCAAGAATCTCTATAAGCTGGACGTATTTTGAAGAGTCGGTGGACTCGCAGATGAATTCGTATTCTCCAAACGGAAGTGAATTTACGTCGGTGATCTCTATCTCTTTAAAATCCATGCTGTTAATAAGTCCGAAAATGAAAACGTAGGCGTGGTATTCCGTGGAGTCAATAGTCGTTGAGCGATTATCCGTGTCGGTGACGGTTTGCTTGCCGTTTTTAAAAACAATCTTGTAATATTCTTCGCCGAAAATTGCGGTCAGGTCGTACTCGAAGCCGTCCTCGGTGTTTTTGAAGAACACCGTATTCTTTTCGATGTACTCGTCGTACTCGTAGGTGTTCTTATCCTGCACCTCCTCGCGAATGTTGAGCTTAAAGCCGCCTTCCTTTTCCGACACGGCGGACGAGAGCTTGTGGGAAAGAAGATATACCGATCTTAAGTCGTCTACCTCGGTGTAATCATCGTTATAAATCGGATTTTTGTTTACGGAATTATACTGCGAAAATCTGCCTATCATTGAAAAAACTACGCTTCTGTTTCCAAATTCAAAATCGATCTTCGTGCTTGTCGTTCGGAATTTTTCATCGATTTGGAAGGTGACTGTTATATCCTTTGGCTTCGGTAAGCCGAGCATCATCATCCCCTCATCGAGATACACCTTGTTAATGAAATCTTTTGTCGCGTCCTCAAAAACCAGGGTCCAGCCGTTAC
Organism: Clostridia bacterium; assembly: GCA_017648085.1. GTDB lineage: Bacteria > Bacillota > Clostridia > Oscillospirales > CAG-272 > UBA1740. The sequence goes on from JAGCJI010000140.1 coordinate 4,379, forward strand.
CGTCGGAGCGTTTGAAGCTCAAGGTGTCAAAGAAATCGGGAGAGAGCTTCCATCCGGAAGAGCAGGCGTCGAGCAGCTCCTCAAATTCACTTGCGCTTGCTTTTGAGCAAAGCGCGTTTTTATTTCCCTCTGACTCGTTAGACATATATATTTTTCCATCGCTGTAAGCCGTCAGCTTCTTCGAGGTGGTGGCGTTTGAATTGTTATAGGATATGACGTTTTCCGTATAATCGTAATAATAGAAGCTTTTTTTGCGGTTGTCGGAAATGTTGTAGCCGGTTGACGTCATCGCTACGTGCGTGCCCTCAATATTAGATTGGAGCTTTATCGTCCTATCTTCTCTGTAAGAGTATAAAGAGTTCATTACCTTTTTTGTTTTCTTCCAAAGATCCTCTGCCGAGCGTGGCGTCGAGTCGCAGGAAACGAGCAGGGAAAAACAGGTGGATATAATTAAAATAAGAGAAAGAAGCCTTTTCGTTTTTCCTCCGTTGCCGATATTTCTTTGTGAATATATTATATCGGGAAATCCGGTAAAAGTCAAGCATAGGCAAGAGTGAATGATGCGAACACGCTCCGAGTCTTTAATTTTCAGCTTTTCAGGCACTTATCGCTTTTGCGAAGGCCGCCGAGATCGAGAGAGCAACAAAAGAACCGTTTTGCGATAAAAACAGCCTCCGCCGCGGCGGAGGCTGTTGAGCCTTTTGGTGCAAAATTAAAGGTTATAATATTTTTCAAATTCTGCGGGGTGGGGGATCTTGGACAGCTCAAGGCACTCCGCTCTCTTGGTCTTAATGAAGTTTGCGATGAGCTCCTTCGGGAATACGCCGCCCTCGGTGAGGTAGTCGTTATCTGCCTCAAGCGCGTCAAGCGCCTCGGGGAGCGAGGTGGGAAGTCCCTTGAGCTTTGCCTTTTCTTCTTCGGGAAGATGGAAAAGATTGAAGTCGTAGGGTCCCCAACCGTTTGCGTGGGGGTCAATTTTGTTCTTGATACCGTCAAGTCCTGCCATAAGGATTGCCGCATAGCAGAAATAGGGGTTGCAGGTCGCGTCGGGGTTGCGAAGCTCAAAGCGGCGCTTTTCCGGGCTCTTTGCGTATGCAGGGATGCGGATTACGGCGGAGCGATTCGAGGTCGCGTATCCTACCGTTACCGGTGCTTCAAAGCCGGGAACAAGTCGCTTGAAGGAATTGGTCGAGGGGTTGGTGATGGCACAGAGTGACGCAATGTGCTTAAGAAGTCCGCCCATAAAGTAGTGCGCAGTTTCGGAGAGGTTTGCGTATCCGTTGTCGTCGGAGAATACCGGCTTGCCGTCCTTCATAAGCAGCATATGCACGTGCATTCCGCTGCCCGCCTCGCCGTATATGGGCTTGGGCATAAAGGTCGCGGTTTTGTCGTACTTAAGTGCGGTGTTATGGATGATATACTTAATCATCATGGTTGCATCTGCCATATGCACGACCTCGCCGAGCTGCGGCTCAATCTCAAACTGACCTGATGCGGCAACCTCGGGGTGGTGATAGTTTATTTCGATGCCGGCATCCTTCATGTGCATGCACATTTCGCTGCGGCACTCGTAGGAAACGTCAAAGGGCTTTGCGATGTGGTAGTTTTTCTGCTTGGGAACTATTACACCCTTGCCGTCAAGGTGGCTGTTCCAATAGGATTGCTGTGCATCTACCGATGCGGCAACGCAGCTCGGGTCAACGCTCCAGCTTACGTTATCGAAAAGATAAAATTCGAACTCGGGAAGAATATACATCGTATCGGCGACGCCGCTGTCCTGCATTGCCTTAACTGCCGCCTTGATTATGTTTCTCGGATACTGGGGCAGGGGACGGTTCTCGGGGTTGCCGATAATCATGGCGTTACCCGTCATGGAAAGCGTGGGGATAGAGCAGAAGGGATCGATGACCGCCGTGTCGGGATCGGGAATGAATACCATATCGCTCTTTTCAACTACCGCATAGCCGTAGTTCGATGCGTCAAATCCGATACCGCTCTTCATCGTATCCTCCGAAAAATTCTCGGCGGGGATGGTTACGTGGCGGTACTGACCGTTGATGTCAACCATTTTGAAATCTACCATTTTGATGCCTTGCTCTTTAATAAGGGCAAGCACGTCTTTTACGCTTTTTGCCATTTGAATTCTCCTTTATTTGTTTTGTTGCTTTTAGTATATCATCCCGGAAAGATGATGTCAAGATATAATGCCGAGTTGAAATGGCATTTATAAGAGCCCCAACATTCGCCGGGGCTCTTTACTATTTGATTTCATTCTTTTTTACTAAAAAATATTCTGTGCTTTTAATTAGCAGTCCGTTTTCCGTTATGATTAGCTCTACTTCCTTATTTAAACCCAGCCGATCCCGCATTTCTTTTGGTATGTGTAATCTTCCCAAACCGTCTATTTCTTTAATAATGCCTATTTTGTTCATTTCTAAACCCTTTTTGTTGTTTGTACTTATATAGGTGCAATATAATTGTAACACCTCTTTATAATAATGTCAAGAGCTTTGTGCTCAAATAGGTGCGAGGAATGCAAAAATGAATATAGAAGTAGAAAAGAAAATAGGAAAAAACATTCGTGCGCTGCGAGAAAGAGCGTGCTTAACACAGGAGCAGGTAGCGGCAAAGCTTCAAGTTAGCGGCTGTGACATAACCAGGAGCGCCGTCGCAAAAATCGAGGTCGGTCAAAGGCATCTGTATCCCGATGAAATAATTTTGTTAAAGGAAATCTTGGACACAACCTATGATGAGATATTTTGTGTAAGTTGATAAATCAATCAAAAGCAGCTACTTTTTTAAGTAGCTGCTTTAAGTTTATTCGTGTTGATAATTTTCAAACCATTTTACAGACATAAATCTCCAGTTTTTGAATTCGCTCGGTTTTCTTGAAAAAAGAATTTCATGCTCACACATAAGCGTTTTTATGCAGTAATTTTTGCAAAATACCGTAACCGTTTCGCCGTCAGTTGATATGGCACAGTCGAGTTGACGCTGGGCGAAGGGCAAAGTAGAGCTCAGGCGCTCCGATATAAAGTCTTGCACTTTTTTAACCTTGCCATCGGAAATTTGCTTCTCAATTCTATTCTTATGGAGCAGAAGTGAATCCCAAAAGTTGACGTACTCCGTCCTATCCTGTGGCACGACGCAATAATGCAGGTCGCTTCCCGCTAAAATCCTTTGTACCAGTTCGTTGCAGTTTTCTTTTGCAATATCGCACAGAGAGTTCACTAGGGCAAGGCATTCATCCTCTTTGCCATGCACGGCGTATAAAACAGCCATAATGTAAGTTGCATGTTCTTTGTTCTCATTGCCGTATTGCTGTGCCAAGGTTAAAAAGTCTGCAACCTTTTCATACTGATGCATATAAAGGCACATAGCAGCGCAATCGCACATGATTTGGCTAGCGATCGCGATGTCTTTTTTGTTTGGGGAAATCTCGCCGTAAAAGGATAATGCTTTGTTAAAATAATGAATCGCTTTGCTGCATTCGGAGCTTTTTTGTGCAATTTTTGCCGTTCTGTAATACGGATAAAAGGGCAGTGGATAGCTGAAATGAGAGTCAAGGGCATGAAGCTTGTCGTAGTACTCGATCATTTTTTCCTCGTTTCCCATGCACTCGTAATTAAGTCCTGTAAAGTAAGTTACCGCCGCAGAGTCGTAAGGGGTTATTGCGATACTTTCCAAATCGTTAAGAGTGGGAATTGCTTGATCAAATTTACGGTTTGCGATATTTATCAATGCCGCCGTGAGCATTATAGCGGACTCGGCGCTGTCCTCAAACGCCAAAGAAAAGATTTTTCCAAACATATTGGTGTGCTCTTTTCGCCAGTTAAGGTAATTTTTGTTTCTTAATACCTGCTCAAGCGCTGACTCGTAGTTTTCGTCCATAATTTAATCCTTTGCAAAGTGTTATCATAATTATAGCACGTTCGCATTTAATAAGCAAGCCGCCAGAAATTTATTGCGGAACGCAGCTCAACTCTGCTTAAGTCATCTAGGATTTTGACGGCGAGCGTCAATATTCTCACGCTCTGCGCCTGACAAGCGAGCTTGTCGATCTTCGAGCGGAGAATGCGAACCTAGTTTTGTGGCACAGCCACAAAACTAGGTTTGAGGCCACAGATGTGGACGACCAACAAAAAGAGGCAACCACAAGGATTGCCTCTTTTTGTTGGTGGACCATCTAGGACTCGAACCTAGGACCGACCGGTTATGAGCCGGTAGCTCTAACCAACTGAGCTAATGGTCCG
>JAGCJI010000015.1 GCA_017648085.1 Clostridia bacterium
ATTACAACTACCAAGTATATTCAAAAACTGCCGCATATGACGCGCGTTTGGGTGGATATTACTATAGTGGCGGTGGTAGTATCGGTGGATACACAAGCAACTTCGCAATAGGCGGATATGTATCGGTTGATGATACGCAGATTAAACAAAGCGAACATAAATCGCTACGCAACAGCAGAACGAAACCACAAGTATTGTCGGATCCAAAATTAATAGAAAATCAAAAAGCTTTGCGAGAGATAAAGAATGAGATTCGAAAAAATGCGCGCATAGGGAAAATGGTTAGTTACAGAGAGATACAAATTTTTGATGAGTGGTGTAAGGAATGTAATATACCGCAGCATCATCAAGCGTATATAGGTAGTGGGGCTCACTGGCAAACAGGATATGATCATACTCATTATTACGGACAACACGTTCCGTTCAAGTAACATTGGTAAAAAGGCGGTACTATGTTTAATTCAAATGGTTTTGTAGTTACGCGCAAAGAAATCCTCTTAAATGAAATTAAATACTTTGGGGTGGACACGGGCGTTTGGCCAATTGAAGATGCTTCTTTAGTGTTTTTTGATGGCGACCTTGCAGAATTTGAAAGAGAAACCGAAGAATTTTGGCGCGGCGAGAACAATGCCTGTCTTGCGAGTTATAAGCTGGCAAAAAAATATTCCAAGCACTGTGAAAAGGAACAACGCGAGCACAGAGTTCTGTATATTGAAACGACATCAGAAGAAGCGAGTTTCCATCCTTAATTACACGACTCTTTTGCTAAAAAAGACAATTTTTTAGGATATGATGTAGGTTATAATGCAGGGGATTTTTATTCCGCAATATATAACGATATTATATGGCGACCGCAACTTTTCAAAGAGGAGTATTGCGACAAACTCAATGAATTTGGACTGTTTTATAGTGCTAGGGATGCGGAAAACTTTATTCAGTATCGACAAAGTGAAAAAGAAAAAACCGAGGGGCTCTTTGAAGAGGGAAAAATGAATGTTATGGCGATATACAGTTGTTCTGATATCGATTAAAGCTTGCTCATAATATAGCTTTCCACTTCACAAAGAACAATTTCCGTTACAGAAGCTATTATTACGACACGGATCTGGGCCTTTACTACCTTATGTCTAGGTATTATGACTCAAATACGGGTAGGTTTATAAATGTAGATTCTTACGTTTCCACCGGTCAAGGAATAATCGGAAACAATATGTATGCATATTGTAATAATAATCCGGTTATGTTCATAGATTCCGAGGGGGCGCGCTCGGAATTGATGGTGTGTTTTCAGGCGGATTCCCATAGGATGAGCGGTGGACGATTTAGTGTCATTACGAAAGTGAAAAAGAACAAGTACGGTGAAGATATTGTTGTGCTTGATTTCAAAGAAAACCCGAAATTTAGCTTTGAAAATGCGGATTACTATGCCAGAGTAATATATAACAGATATTCAGACGATATATTGAGCGAGCGAACTTTAGAAGGAATAGAAACAGAATTGAAGGGGCATTTCTACTTTTATCTATTACCAATAAAAATCTTTGGAGATCGACCTAATCCTGTAGAAATGGGTAATTATGATGAAGACAATAATGCTTTGGCGTGGGAAACTGGAGCGGAATTGAAAAAAATCCTTCGCGAAATGCTAGAAGTGCCTATTCCAAAACCGATTTTGCCTACGCTATTGCCCATAACGCTAAAGTAAGGAGAGTTAGTATGCATATAATATTTGCGATTATAGTGTTGATTTTATCCTTAATTTCGTCGAGCTTTACTACCGATTATCGTGCAAACGATGCCGAGTCATATCAAACTGCCATGGGAGGATTTGTTTCTGAATGCAGCAATCGAATGCCCAGAATAGAAGAGCTTGGAGAGTATAAATCTATATTCGTATCAAAGCAGAAACCGATATTTGATTTGTGGCTTTCGTATCGTGCTATTGCAGTGATTGTTGAATATGATGAAGCGGGTTTACAGCAACAGCTTGCAAAAATTAGTGAAGGATATGATTTTATTGAGGAAGAGATACCTGGCGATGTTTCAGACCTTGATGCAAGCGTAAACGGCTTTCAATTCGCTATCGTGGAAGACCCTGACGATTTGTATTTGCGATGGTATGTTATGATCATAGGTGTAAACCAACATGAGAATAAAGTTGCATATTTATTATATGCTTATGATGGAATTGATGGCATTGACGATTTAGACAAATTTATTACAACGTATTTTATCTTAGAGTAAGAAAAAAAACGGACATTGAATAAAAAAACCTCTTGCTGTAGAACAATAATCTACCGCAGGAGGTTTTTTGTGCACTGTATACCGCTTCTATTACGACAGCTTCGGCGTCCGTTTCTCTTTTTTTGTTGACATCACGTTCAGGGTGTGCTATAATGTAGATAAGTAAGCACTAACGCTATAAAGAATAATTTCCGTTATAGAAGCTATTATTACGACACGGATATGGGCCTTTACTATCTGCAGAGTAGATATTACGATGCAAATATAGGCAGGTTTATAAGCGCTGACGGATATGTTTCCACCGGTCAAGGAATAATCGGAAACAATATGTATGCATATTGTGGAAACAATCCGATAATGCGTAGTGACAGAGGTGGAGCGGCGAGGGGTTATGAGTCGCTGGATCAAGACGGTAAAAGCATGCTTGAAGATCCGTATTTTGGAATTGACTCGGCGTACCACAGCTATAAAATATATTCAAACACTGCTGCATATGACGCATATCTTGGAGGATACTATTACGACGGCGGAGGTAGTATCGGTGGATACACAAGCAACTTCGCAATAGGTTTCCCCGGATCAGTTACTGTAACTGATAGTATGGTGAAATGCAACAGTCATAAAACCACAATAGATACTTATAAGTTAAATCCTACCCATAATTTAACAAAGAGCAAAGGCAAATTTAAAAAATTTGTTAAGCAAGTACAGCAAAATGGAATTACCGAACCGATAAAATATGTTAAGTATAACGGTAAATATTATGTGGTTGATGGTCACCATAGATTGGCGGCAGCAAAACTTTTAAGGTATAGCACAGTTCCTGCAATTCAAGTATTTTTGCCTTACAACAACTATTTTTCATATGATGATTTGCATAATTGGGAGAGATAATATGGCAACGTGGCAGTTTGATTTTGATTTAGTGGCAAAAGATAAACAAAACATCACTATATCCAATGAATCGCTTGAAAAACTCGCTAAAGTATTTCCTTTAAGAGAGTCTTGGCACGACGACTTGAAAATGTATGGTAAAGATTATGAAAGTTCGTTGGTAAACATATGGGAAGAAGAAGGCAGTATCGAAATTTCTTGTAGACTCTCTCTGATAGATGTATCTAAACAGCAAGCCCTTGCTATTATAGATTTTGCAAAAGATAACAATTTGCTGTTTTCGGTGGATGCTATTTCTTTTGACCCTACTCTTGAGAATTTGAAGAATTTGATATCGTCTTCTTCGGCATATAAATTTACACGTACGCCAATCGATTTTTTTAATCAGTTGACAGATAATAGCTAGAGAGAGTTTGTGCTACAAGCCATACTTTAGGGGCTTGTTCTGTTAATCTAAAGAAAAGTTGCGTGGTAAAGTAAAGCGGAATGATACAAAAAACGGACGCTTCGGCGTCCGTTTTTCATCAGATATGTTTTTATTGACACTAAATTATAACAGTGTTATAATATACGCAGGAAAGCGGTTGGCGCAGCCAAGAACAACTTCCGTTACAGAAACTATTATTACGACACGGATCTGGGCTTGTACTACCTTATGTCAAGGTACTATGACTCAAATACGGGTAGGTTTATTTCTGCCGACGGAAGGATGTCCGGTGTAAGCACATCGCTTGACGGCTTCAACCTCTACGCATACTGCTTTAACAATCCTGTTATGATGACGGACGGCGAGGGAAATTGGCCACGTTGGATTACAGAACTTGTTCTCATTGTCGCCACAGCTGTGGCGGCAGTGGCGTCTGCTCCAGTTGTGGTGACTACTGCTACGGTCGTAGCAGGAATCGCCGCAGGAACATGGTTTTTGCAAACCCTTCATTACGATGTGAGGAAAGACAAAAACACAAACTTGCCAAAATCTATGCAGGAAGCTGAAAACCTGGGGTGGAGAAACTCCGACGAAATCAGCGAACAAAACCCAAACGGTGGTGGTCCGTCAGCTAAATATCATCAATATACTTCACAGGATAATTCTAATGTGAAATATGTTTCTCCTGACGGCAAGAGAGAAATAGTATTTGATCGTAACGACAAGATTGTTAATGATCCTAGAGATGTAGGAACATATAATTTTTGCCCATCCGGTGCTTTTTTAGGGCCCTGGGGCCATAGATTCGTTGATGTCCTGCCGTGGTTTATATTTGGCAATGATGACGACGATCCCGGCCCGCTGATAAATGAAATAATTAAATTCTTTGAGTAGGAATTGATTAAATGAAAAGAAAACTTTTTCCAATTGTTGTGATAACTCTTATTCTGATAGGCGTGGTATTATCGATAGCGGTGTATCGAAATAGCGATAATTTCTATTCGAAAAAACTAGTTTCTGCAATAAGAGAGGAAGATATAATTGAAGTTAAGAAAATTCTCTCGAAAAAGCCAACTTGCATAAATGCGTATCCGGGAATAAAGTGGTTGGATGATACAGCGGAGATTCGAGCATTCTATCCACTAAATGTGGCTTGTGCTAGAAACAACGTGGAATTGATTACTCTTTTACTTGAAAATGGCGCTGACGTTAATTGCAATGACGGAGTAACTCCGCTTTCTATGGTTTACAGAATGAAAGCTGATAATTGGTATGAAATTTCTTTAATTCTTATTGAAAGTGGCGCTTCTCTAAATTATACTACCGAGTATTCGGGCAAATGTGCGGGTGTTTTCATGGATATAGTGCACGACGGATATCTTCCCGATCCCCCGGAGCGTGAAGGCGATGACGAAAATGTTATGGCAGCATTTAAGTATGCATTAGCAAATTGTGACCACAGCAATATAGACTGGATGAACGTATTGCAACACAGTGTTTCCAATGACAGAATCGAAATAGTAAAGTTGTTACTTGATGGTGGATACGTAAATGTAAATTACAGTCCTTACGGAATGACCGCACTGATGTTTGCCGCAAGAGATTCTACAGCGGAAATGGTGCAGCTTTTACTGGATTACGGAGCAGATAAATCTCTGAGAGATTCTGATGGAGAAACCGCATACGATTATGCAGTGCGCTTCAATAATGAAGACGTTGTTTCAATTTTGCAAAGTTAACCTTTAAACAAACAATCTAAAAACACAAAAAACGGACGCTTCGGCGTCCGTTTTTCTTGTCTGCTTATATAAAATATAAGCTTTAGAAAATATTTTTAAAAAAAGTGTTTACAAAACTACAAATATAAGTTAAAATATAATAGAACAATAATATTTAGGGGTGCTATGATTATGAAGCGTGTTTTGTTAAAGCTTTCGGGCGAAGCATTATCTAACGGCTGCGGCGAGATATACGACGTTAATTTCGTTGACAGCGTAGCGCGTGCGCTTAAGTGCGCGACCGACGACGGTATGGAAATTGCCGTTGTTGTCGGTGCTGGCAACATCTGGCGCGGCAGACAGGGTGGAGAGATGGACCGTGTTTTAGCCGACAGAATGGGTATGCTTGCCACGGTTATAAATTCGATCTGTCTTAAGGACGCTCTTGATAGAGCGGGTGCAAGTGCGGTGGTTATGACCTCCGTTCCTATGTCCCCCTTTGCCGAGGAATATTCCTCCGACAGAGCAAAGGAATATCTTGAAGCGGGAAAAATAATTATTTTCGGTGCGGGACTTGGAATCCCATTCCTTTCCACCGATACGGCAGGAGCTGTGAAGGCGGCTGAAATATCCGCAGACGCAATGCTTATGGCTAAAAACGTAGACTATATATACACCGACGACCCGAGAAAAAATCCCAATGCTAAAAAGCTTGAGCGCGTTAAGGCATCAGAGGTTCTTGCAATGAACCTTAAGGCTATGGACGCAACGGCAACCGCGTTCTGTATGTCAAACGGTATGCCGATACATGTGTTCGGACTCAAAAACCCCGACGATATTCTCCGCGCGCTTCGCGGCGAGAGTGTCGGCACGGTAGTTACCGCTGAATAAAAGAATAATACATAAGGAGAAATACAATGAAGCTTGATACCAAATTTTACGAAGAGAAAATGACCAAAACCCTTTCCTCATATAAGGAAAACCTTTCCACTATCCGCGCGGGCAGAGCAACACCTGACGTTCTTAAGAAGATTGAGGTTGACTATTACGGCTCTCCCACAGCGATTAACTCTATCGCAGAGGTTAAGGTTACCGATGCGCGTACACTTACCATCACCGCTTGGGACAAGTCCGCAATGAAGGGGATCGAGAAGGCTATTCTCACCTCAGACCTCGGAATTAACCCCCAGAACGACGGCAGCTGCATCCGTCTTACCTTCCCCCCGATGACCGAGGAACGCCGCCGTGAGCTCTCAAAGCAGATCTCCAAGATGGGCGAGGATGCAAAGGTTGCGATCCGCAACATCCGCCGCGATGCGAATGATAAGGTAAAGGCTATGAAGAAGGATTCCGAGATGACCGAGGATGAGGCAAAGCAGTCGGATAAGCTCGTTCAGGACCTCACCGATAAGTTCATTAAGGAAATCGACGCGGTTACCGCAGCTAAAACCAAGGAAATAATGGAAATCTAATATGTTTGGTAAAAATAAAAATAAAATTCTCGTCACCGACGAGCGACTTGACTCGGTTGCTATTATAACAGACGGCAACGGCAGATGGGCTAAACGTCGCGGTCTGCCGAGAAGTGCAGGGCACGTGGAGGGCGCAAAAAGAATCCAGCCCGTGCTTGAAAAGTTCAGGGAAATCGGCGTTCACTACGTAACCTTCTATGCCTTCTCCACGGAAAACTGGAAGCGTCCGAAGGACGAGGTGGATACCATAATGAAGCTCGTCTACAAGTACGTTGACGAGGTTGTTATACCCAAAATTAAAAGCGACGGAAATTTCTCAATCAAGTTTATAGGCGACCTCTCGGTCCTCTCCGACGAGCTTCGCGCGAAATGCTTTGAAGCCGAAAATATGGCAAAGGATAAGCCCTTTGTGTGCAACGTTGCACTTAACTACGGCGGCCGCGACGAGATCGTCCATGCGGTGAATGCCGCGATAGCCGACGGCAAAACGCAGCTTGACGAGCAAACCTTCTCGCGCTATATGTATACCGCTAGCACCCCCGATCCCGACTTGGTTATAAGAACGGGTGGCGATTTCAGAATATCCAACTTCCTGCTTTGGCAGAGTGCATATTCCGAATACGTCATACTTGATACGCTTTGGCCGGACTTCGGTGAGAAGGAAATAATGGAATCCGTCCGTCAGTTCTATTCGAGAAAGAGAAGATTCGGCGGACTTGATAAGGAAGATCAGGAAAAGAAATGAAAACACGACTTATAACTGCCGCCGTTATGGCAGTGGTAGGAATACCGATTCTAATATTTTCAAAATACATAGTATTTCCGATAACTCTTGCGCTTCTCGCGCTCTTTGCGGTTTATGAAATGCTGCGTGTTTTGTCACTTAATAAAAACTATTTTCTGTCCGTGCCGGCATATCTTATGGCACTTGCGCTTCCTATCCTCGCGTATTTTTTCGTGGATGAGCGCATAACTCTGCTTCTTTCGGCGGCGGCAGTGCTCTTTGCATATCTCATATATATGTTTTTCGTGGCGGTATTTGCCCGCGGAAAGATCAAGTTTGCCGACGTGAGCCAGGCGTTTGCGGCTGTCGCTTACGTGGTCCTCTCCTTCGGCGCGCTCTCGATTATGAGATATATGAAAAACGGCATATGGAATCTTGTCATCGTTTTGATTGCGGCTTGGGGAAGTGATGTTTTCGCATATTTCACGGGCATGCTTTTCGGCAAGCATAAGCTTATTCCTGAAATCAGCCCCAAGAAAACCGTGGAGGGCTCGGTCGGCGGTATCGTGTGCGCAACGCTCCTTATGGTGCTTTACGGCTTTATCGTCAGTCGTGCGACAGAGCTTACCCCGAATTATATCGTCCTTGCGCTTTCGGGCCTTATCCTTTCCGCCGTGTCGCAGATCGGCGACCTCGTTGCTTCACTTATAAAGCGCGAGAGGGGCGTTAAGGATTATGGCAATATTTTCCCCGGGCACGGCGGTGTTATGGACAGATTCGACTCGGTGGTTTCAATTACCACGATCCTTATGATGATCTGTATCGTATTCCCCCCGTTTGTATAAACGGTCAATACCGTAACAGTATAAAAATGCCGCATATGCGGCATTTTTAATCCTATAAATCAGGAGTAGATATGAGTAAGAAAATTGCGATACTCGGCGCGACAGGCTCGGTCGGTATGCAGGCGGCAGACGTTGCAAGACAGCGTGGCTTTACCGTTGACTTTATGAGCGCGAACAGCGACAGCGCGGGACTTGAAGCTCTCGCGCGCACCTTCTCGCCAAAGGCAGTTGCCATGGCTGATACGGCAGCGGCGCTTGATTTGCGCACCCGACTTGCAGATACGGGCATCAAGGTCCTCTCGGGCGAGGAGGGAATAATCGCGGGAATTTCGGATTCGGATGCCGAGGTCGTCGTAAATTCCATAATAGGTGAGGCGGGACTGCGTCCCACCCTCGCGATAATCGATTCGGGCAAACGCCTTGCCCTTGCAAATAAGGAATCGCTGGTAATAGCGGGAAATATAGTTATGAGCCGTGCCGCATCGCGCGGTGTTGAAATTATTCCCGTAGACAGCGAGCATTCCGCAATATTCCAATCGCTCCTCGCAGGCAAGAGACGGGAAATCAAGAAAATAATACTCACCGCCTCGGGCGGACCGTTTTTCGGCAAAACGCGCGCCGAGCTTGAGGGCGTGACGCTTGCGGACGTGCTTTTGCACCCCACTTGGAAAATGGGCAGAAAAATAACCGTCGATTCGGCTACCCTTATGAATAAAGGCTTTGAAATAATCGAGGCAGCGCACCTTTTCGGTGTCGGCGCAGATAAAATCGAAGTAGTCGTACATCGGGAAAGTATATTGCACTCTGCGGTGGAATATATTGATAATACCGTCATCGGCGAGTTTTCCGTCCCGGATATGCGTATGTGTGTAGCGTATGCTGTGGATTATCCCGATAGATGCGCGTCGGTGGCGGATGAGCTTGACCTTACGCGCCTTGGCTCACTTACCTTTATGCGTCCCGACGAGGATGTATTTCCGCTTCTTCCCCTCGCAAAGCGTGCAATGAGCCTTGGCGGAGCTATGCCTGCCGTGCTTAACGCCGCCGACGAGGTCGCCGTTAGCGCACATCTTGCGGGTGAGATTTCATTTCTCGATATTTCCCACGTCGTGTGTGAAGCCTTTGAGCGCATGACCGAAAAGCAGAAGGAGCATTCGCTCGACGGAATAATCGCCTCCGACAGAGAGGCAAGGGCACGCGCCAAAGAGATAATTAAGGAGATAAAGTTTTGATTACCACCGTTATCGTCGCGATTTTGGTATTCTGCGGCTTGATTTTAATACACGAGCTCGGACACTACCTTTTCGCGAGATTGTTTAAAGTTAAAATTAATGAATTTTCCATAGGAATGGGTCCCAAGCTCGTTACCTACGACTCAAAGAAGACCGGTATCCGCTATGCTATCTCGATGCTTCCCATCGGCGGTTACGTTGCAATGGCGGGGGAGGATGATGAGTCTAGCGACCCGAATTCCTTTGACAAAAAGCCCGCTTGGCAAAGATTTATAATTACCGCGGCAGGCGCGGCAGTAAATATCATCGCAGGCTTTCTCGCAATGATAATACTGACCGGTATGATAAATATAGGAAATACCACCGTTGCCGAGTTTCTTGATAAGGAAGAATATAATTTTGAGATTTCCTCATCCGAGTCGGGACTTATGGTCGGTGATAAAATTGTCGCGGTTGAGGGCAAGCGTGTCAAAATACTCGACGAGCTTTCATATGAAATTATGCGCCACGGCACGAAGCCTATCGACATCACCGTAATAAGAAACGGCGAGCGTATGGTTATAGAGGACGTCGTATTTCCCGGTATGGATGCCGAGGGGCAGTCCTTTGGCACTATGGACTTCAAGGTGCACCGTGTAAGAAAGAATTTCGGTACGGTAATGAGCCATTCCTTCCGTAAATCTTTCCTCACGCTACGTATGTGCTGGGAATCGCTTTACGACTTGTTTACGGGCAGATATACCTTTGCCGCCGTATCAGGACCGGTTGGTATATCCTCTGCGATAGGCGATGCGGCAAAGCAGGGCGCAGCACCGCTTCTCAATATAGTTGCGCTGATAAGCATTAACCTCGGCGCAATGAATCTGTTACCGATACCCGCGCTTGACGGTGGCAGACTTATAACCCTGCTCGTTGAAATGATAACGCGCAAAAGAATGCCGCCGAAGGTGGAGGGCACGATAAACACCGTCGGTCTTGCGCTCCTTTTGCTTCTCTCCGCAGTTATACTCGTAAAGGACGTTATCTCTATAATAATTTAACACGCATCACATCTTAAACCGACTTTTCGGGAGGGCATTATGGATTACAATCAGATTAGAAGGAAGAGCCGCGCGTTTTCAGTCGGCGGCGTCGGAATCGGCGGCACGCACCCCGTGTCGATACAGTCTATGGCAAATACCGATACTCACGACGTGGAGAAAACCTACCGTCAGGCACTCGCGCTTGAGGGGGCGGGCTGTGATATACTTCGTCTTGCAATACCCGACGTGTCCTGCACAAAAACTATATTTGAGCTGAAGAGCAGGGGGATAAAAATGCCCCTCGTTGCAGATATTCATTTTGATTATAGAATTGCCCTCGCCGCAATCGAGGCGGGAGCAGACAAGATAAGAATAAATCCCGGCAACATCGGCTCGCGTGAGCGTACCGAGGCCGTCGTGCGCGCGTGCGCCGACAAAAAAATACCGATAAGAATAGGTGTCAATTCCGGCTCTGTCGAAAGGTCGCTTCTTGAAAAGCACGGCGGTGTGAGTGCCGCCGCTCTTGTTGAAAGCGCACTCGGACATGCTAAAATTTTAGACGGGCTCGGATTTTTGGATTACGCGATCTCGGTCAAGGCGTCAAACGTGCCCTTAACTCTCGCGGCAAACAGGCTTCTCGCCGCATCAACAGATGCCCCCATACATCTCGGGGTAACCGAGGCGGGCGCGCGTACCCGTGCCGTCGTAAAGAGTAGTATAGGAATCGGCGCGCTTCTCTCCGAGGGTATCGGTGACACGGTCAGAGTCTCCCTTACCGACGACCCGTGCGAGGAAATTACGGCTGCACGCGAAATTCTTTCGGCACTTGAAATAGGTGCTCGCGGTATGGATATCGTCAGCTGTCCCACCTGCGGCAGAACGAAAATCAACCTCATCAACCTGCTTTCCGAGTTTGAGGAGGCGGCAGGACGCGAGGGGCTTCTTGACTTCGACGTCAAGGTCGCACTTATGGGCTGCGCGGTCAACGGACCGGGTGAAGCTCGCGAGGCTGACGTCGGAATTGCGGGCGGCACCCACGAGGGCTTGCTCTTCAAAAAAGGTGAAATAATAAGAAAAGTAAGCGAGGACAAGCTCGTTGCGGAGCTTATCCGTGAAATAAAAATAATAAGGGACGAGAGGAAAAATGGCGGCTGAAAAAAGATTTTTAGACGTATTTACAAGATATAAGCCGTCGGAAGAAAAGGCGGCGCTTCTTAACCGCGGTCATAGCGCGACCTTCAGATACTCGCGCGAGCCTATGATAGTTGAGGTAAATATCAGCTTTGACTGTCACGAGGATGCCGAGCTGATATACGAAGTAGAGGATGAGTGCCGCGCTCTCTACGGTGCGCAGTCCTTCAAAATACTCCCTCACTTTCCTCCCTCGGAATTTTCCGCAGGCAGAATGAACGAAATTGCAACAGAGGCTGCGCTTTGCGGTGCAGTTACCAACGGATTCTTCCAAAATGCCGAATATACCGATGACGGAGAGGTAGTAAGGGTAGCTATCCCCTTTCTTTCTGAGGGCGTTGAGTTCGTAAAGGGCGGAAAGACCGAAGAAATTCTTGAAAGAATACTTGCTTCGCGCTACGGCGTTACCCGTCGCGTGTCTATATCCTCGTCTGCCAATGCCGCGAGCTACGCTGACGAATGGAATAGACGCCGAGAGGCTATGCTTGTTGAGGCGGAAAAGGAAAGCCGACTCGATTACGAGAGAAAACGAGAGGAAGCCGTACGTGCAAGGGAAGAGGAAGAACGCGCACGCGATCCATATTACGACTTTGATAAAAAGTCGGGCATATCCTCCGCCACCGGTCAAAACGAGGCAATAAGCGAAACCTGCTTCCGTATGGGCGCGGGAACTTACGATTTTTCCGAGCCGGAGCTTATTTTCGGTGACGATTTTGATATATACGAGCCGGTACCGCTATCCGACGTTGAAAGCGTAAGGGCGACCGCAGTATTTCTCGGCACGGTATTTGACGTCGCGACCAAGGAGACACGCACGGGGGATAAAACCAATATAACGGTAGGAATTTCCGATGGAGCAAGTGCTACCTATGTAAGACGCACGCTTCCAAAGGAGGAATGCGACTTTGTAAAATCTCTAAAGTCGGGCGTGCCCGTTGCCGTTTACGGCAAAACCGTTCGGGATAAGTTTGACGGCGAGCTTTACGTATCCATCCGTGGAATTAAAAAGATAAAGATGCTTGCCCGCGAGGACAGGGCCGGGCGCAAGAGAGTAGAGCTTCACCTACACTCCAATATGTCCCAGATGGATGCTATTATAACCCCTGCCGAGATAGTTAAAACCGCTGTTCGTTGGGGGCATAAGGCGATAGCCGTAACCGATCACGGAAACGTGCAGTCCTTCCCCGAAGTTATGCTTGAACTTGAAAAGTCGGGAAATGACGAATTAAAGATACTCTACGGCATAGAGGCGTATTACGTAAATGATACGGCAAGATGCATTTTCGGTAAAAATTTCCCGTCGTTTTCCGACGAGATAGTGGTTTTTGATATAGAAACCACGGGACTTTCCAACCGCACCGCGAAAATTATTGAAATTGGCGCGGTAAAAATCAAGGGCGGCGAGATCCTTGACAGAATGGATATTTTCGTTGACCCGGAATGTCCTATACCCGAGGAAATAACAGCCCTTACCTCCATCACCGACGAAATGGTCGCGGGCGCACCGAAGGAGCGTGAGGCGGTTGAGAGCTTCCTCTCCTTTGCGGGCGGAGCAATGCTCGTTGCACACAACGCGAACTTTGACGTCGGATTTATAAGAGTCGCGGCGGAAAGGCATTCGTTGCCCTTTGAAAACGCCTTCCTTGATACCGTGGGACTTTCAAGGTATCTTAACCCGACCCTGAAAAATCATAAGCTCGACACCTTGGTGTCACACTATAAAATCGGCGATTTCCATCATCATAGGGCGGAGGACGACGCCGAGGTCCTCGCACGCATATTTATAAGAATGCTTGACGATCTCGTCAGCGAGGGCGTCGATAACTTTGAACGTATGATCGAGGCAATGGGAGAGGACGTAGACCCCTTAAAGCTTCGCCCCAATCATATGGTCATATTCGCGAAAAACGAGGCAGGCTTAAAGAATCTTTACAAGCTGATTTCGTACAGCTACTTGAATTATTATAAAAGATTTCCGAGAATGCCTAAAACTCTTATCGAGGAGCACAGAGAGGGACTTATTATCGGCTCTGCCTGCGAATCGGGTGAGCTTTACAAGGCGATTCTTGAGGGTAAAACCAATCAGGAGATCGAGGATATCGCAGCCTTTTACGATTATCTTGAGATCCAGCCCCTCGCGAACAACAGATTTCTCGTTGACGAGGGGAAGGTGCGTGATGACGAAACGCTCCGTGATATAAACAGACAGATATACGCCCTCGGCAAAAAGCTTGGCAAGCCGGTTTGCGCAACCTGCGACGCGCATTTTCTTAATAAAGAGGATGAAATTTACAGACGTATACTTCTTTCCGGAATGAAGTTTTCCGACGCGGACAAGGAGATGCCGATATATCTGCGTACCACCGACGAGATGCTGGAGGAATTCTCCTATCTCGGTGCGGCTGCCGCCGAAGAGGTGGTTATTGACAACCCGAATAAAATTGCTGATATGTGCGAGCGTATACGTCCGATTCCCAAGGGCAAATACGATCCCATAGTTCCCGGAGCGGAGGAGGAGCTTACCGAATCCTGTTGGCGTCGTGCACGGGAGTGGTACGGTGACGACGTGCCCGATATCGTGTCCAACCGTCTTGAGAGGGAATTAAGCTCTATCATCAAAAACGGATTTGCGGGACTTTATATGATCGCGGTAAGGCTCGTTGCCTATTCCGAAAGCCTCGGATACCTCGTCGGCTCGCGCGGTTCGGTCGGCTCATCCCTCGTTGCAACCCTTTCGGGTATATCCGAGGTCAATCCCCTGCCGCCGCATTACAGATGCCAGAAGTGCCGTTACAATGAATTTATAACCGATGGCTCGTACGGCTCGGGCTTTGATCTTCCCGATAAGGTATGCCCCGTGTGCGGCGAGCCGCTCTATCAGGACGGCCACGATATCCCCTTTGAAACCTTCCTTGGCTTCTACGGAGATAAATCCCCGGATATTGACCTTAACTTCTCCGGTGACGTGCAGGGTAGAGTACATAAGTATACCGAGGAGCTGTTCGGCGAGGGACACGTCTTCCGCGCAGGAACTATAACCGGTCTTGCGGATAAAACCGCGTGGGGCTACGTTTCAAAGTACCTTGAGGAAAGGCGCGTTAAAATACCGAAGGCGCAGGTCGCCTATATGGCTACGCGCATTATGGGTATAAAGAAGACCACGGGTCAGCACCCCGGAGGTATCATTGTAGTACCGAGTGAGTACGATATATATGATTTCACACCCGTTCAGCACCCTGCCGACGATCCGAGCGCGGCTACGGTCACAACGCACTTTCAGTTCTCCTATCTGCACGATACCATACTGAAGCTTGACGAGCTTGGACACGATATTCCGACCAAGTATAAGATGCTTGAAAAGTATACGGGTACGAGCGTCCTTGACGTCAAGATGAACGATAAGACCATCTACGAGCTTTTTGAATCCACGAAGCCGCTCGGCATAGAGCCCAACGATATCGGCGGCAGCCAGCTTGCCACCTTCGGTATCCCTGAGTTTGGCACGCGCTTCTTGCAGCAGGTTCTCGTTGATGCCAAGCCGAAAACATTTGCCGACCTTGTTCAGATCTCGGGACTTACGCACGGCACGGACGTTTGGCTCGGTAACGCACAGGAGCTTATTAAGGCAGGCACGTGTACTATTTCGGAGGTTGTCGGAACACGTGACAGTATAATGCTTTATCTTATTGCCCACGGACTTGAGAGCAAGCTCTCGTTTGATATAATGGAGTCAGTAAGAAAGGGTAGGGGACTTAAACCCGAGTGGGAGAAGGAAATGCTCGCCCACGACGTACCGGAGTGGTACATTTGGTCCTGTAAAAAGATTAAGTATATGTTCCCGAAGGCGCACGCCGCCGCATACGTTATGTCGGCTATACGCCTTGCGTGGTATAAAATTTACTATCCGATGGAGTTTTATGCGGCGTTCCTCACCGTTGCCCCCGGCGGCTTTGACGGTGAAATCGTCGGCGGTGGACTTTCAAGAGTAAATGAAACTATCCGTGAGATAGAGGACAAGGGTAACGAAGCCTCGCAAAAGGAGCACGAAACCTGCCAGACTCTCTATCTTGTACGAGAAGCACTTGCCAGGGGCATAAAATTCTTGAACGTTGACCTCAAAAAGTCACACGCCAGTGCCTTCTTGCCCGAAAACGGCAAAATCAGAATGCCGTTCAATTCGCTTTCGGGACTTGGCGACTCCGCGGCGGAGAAGATAATCGAGGTAAGGGATAAGTACGACCTCTACTCCGTTGAGGATTTGCGTGAGCGCACCGGAATTTCCAAGGCGGTGGTAGAAATTTTACGTCGGAACCACGTTCTTGACGGACTTTCCGAAACCAATCAGTTTTCTATGTTCTAAAAAACAAACCGGGAAAGCGGTGGGGTTCACCGCTCTCCCAAATCCTCGCTTACGTGCGACAAGGGTTCTAACCTTGTCGCACGTTTATTTTTACCGCTTTGCACCTTTGTGTGAAAAGCTCACGTAGGAACAAATAAGTTTAAAGATTAAAAGGAGCGAAGACGTCATCACGGTCTCTCGCTCCCTTTAAAGCCTTATTTGAATATCAGAAGTATAAGTAGCATAATCGCGCATTCCTTGTCGCCACCGCTTGAAAATAGCAGGAACAGAGCAATGCCGATTATTATAAGCTCCTCTCGTCCTATGTGAAAATCCTTTCCGATTTTCTTAACCTCGGGGAAAAGTCCGCCGCCAAGTCGTGTAAGTAAACCGAAAATTCCGCCATCCTCATCACTTTTGCGCGCTATGACTTCCTCTGTCTTCTCTGCCGCCGCGTCCTCTTGCGTTTGGGTGTCAAATGCATTTCCGTTATACCTTTCGGGAATGTTTATTTTCTCGTCCTCCGGAAAATACGTGCGCGTATACATTACTTTGACCTCATTACGTCAAGAATATCGACGATAGACAGCATTGAATCTATCGCCTGGCCGCGCTTTTCGGATACGTAGGGTTTGAGCGCGCACAGAAGCTCTCTGCGCCGTACCTTCGGTGAAGGTGTGGCAACCGTCTCGGTGTACTCCTCTGCGACTGACGCCGTTTCTCTCACCGTCTCTCCGCCGAGGGATGCGGGCTCGCTCAATGCCGTTTTGTTTTCGCCGCCGTTTGCCAGCCCCTTGATCTGCTCAATAAGAGCCGGGTTTTCCATAATCAGATTTACAATTCTGGATAAATCGGAATCTGCCACCTCGTCCCCCTTATTTCATCTTTTTACAGCTGTTCATTATTCTTGCCGCGTCGCCCAAGGTTATTTTCTCGCTTCCGCGCATTGCACCGCGTATTCTCTCCATATCCTCGTGCTTCGGGGCGGCTTTCGGTAGGGTATAACCGTGGGCCTTTGCCATCTCGTATATTTCCGCCCACAGCGCATCGTCACTTTTTTCGGCCATTTGCTTCAATTTTTCTTTATCAAGCTTCATAATAACCTCCGTATTGTTCTATACCCATCTTATGTCGTACTGCACTTATACGTTACGACACTATAAAAGCTCCGTTAGCCTTAGCGATATTTTATCTGAAAGCTTATTCACTACGCGTACCGTCTTTTCCTCGTCATCCCCCTCTGCCATTATTCTTACGAGCGGCTCCGTGCCCGATGGGCGCACGAGTATTCTTCCTCCGCCGGCAAGCTCCGCCTCGGCGTCGCGTATTGCCGCCTTTATTTCTCCGTCTATGAAAAGCGATAGCTTTCTTTTTTCGTCAGCTTCAAGATTTATTATATGCTGCGGATATCTTTTCATAACGCGAGCAAGCTCCGATAGGCTTTTTCCCGATTCCTTTACACAGGAGAGCAGGGCAATAGCCGTGAGCTGACCGTCACCCGTAGTGGCGTATTCGCGTAAAATAACGTGTCCTGATTGCTCGCCACCCAGCACGTATCCCTCGCGCCTCATTGCCTCAAGGACGTATCGGTCGCCGACTGCGGTGGATATGAATTTAATACCTATTCGGTC
This sequence comes from Clostridia bacterium, assembly GCA_017648085.1. GTDB lineage: Bacteria > Bacillota > Clostridia > Oscillospirales > CAG-272 > UBA1740. The sequence continues at coordinate 17,740 of JAGCJI010000015.1, forward strand.
GCAGAATTTTTGAAATCCGAAATTCGTCATTACCGTGCCTACAACCGCGTTATGCGCAAGCCTGCCGCGCGCCTTCATATCAGATGCCAGAATCGCCATAATGAAATCGCCGTCAATCATATTGCCGTCGCCCGTCACGGCAAGGCAGCGGTCACCATCGCCGTCAAACGCCACCCCGACGTCTGCTCCCTCGGCTACTACGCGCTGACAAAGCTTCTCTGTGTGCGTTGAACCGCAGCCTTCGTTGATATTCGTTCCGTTTGGATCGTCCCCCATCATTATAACGTGTGCACCAAGGGATGAAAAAACTCTCTCAGCACTAACGGCAGTCGCTCCGTTTGCCGCGTCGAGTACGATTCGCATTCCGTCTAGCCTCGTGCGCGCGCTCGAGATGAGATGGTCAATATAATCCTCGATACCCCCTACCGTGTCGCATATTCTGCCTATTTTATCACCTATAATCAGCCGCGTGCCTCCGTCTTTTTCTAAAACTGCCCCCTCGATCTGCTCTTCAAGCTCGTCGGAGAGCTTAAACCCATCCTCACCGAATATTTTTATTCCGTTATATTTGTAAGGGTTGTGGGAGGCGGAAATTACTATTCCCGCCTTAGCGCCGTATTTTTTTACAAGGTAGGCTATTGCCGGTGTGGGAGCTACACCTATAAGGGAGGAGTCAACTCCTGCCGCCGACAGTCCCGCCGCCACCGCCGCGGAAAGCATGCGTGAGGAGATACGGGTGTCCTCGCCTATAAGAACCTGCGTCCGCTCATTTCCGCCATCTGATATAAGTGAGCCGAGCGCGCGACCTATTTCCATTGCCAGCTCCGGTGTTAAATATTCGTTTGCAATGCCTCTTACTCCGTCCGTTCCGAATAGCCTTCTCATTCCTCGCACACCTCTCCCCGCCTTCTCATCGGCTCGTGGCCGTCGCCGTAAAAGTAGGAGTCGGGCTCGATTATTCCCCCTGCTCTTGATAGGGGATATATTATTGACCGTCTGCCGATAATAGTGCCCGGCAGAATTACTGCATTACATCCGACCTGGCTCTTATCACCGACTAAAGCTCCCATCTTTCGCATACCCGTGTCAATTTTTTCACCGTATGCCTTGATTTTTACGTTCTTTCCGTCCAGCCTTAAATTTGATATTATTGCCCCCGCACCCAAATGCGCCTTGTAGCCTATAATGCTGTCACCGACGTAATTGTAGTGCGGCAATTGCGCACCGTCAAGAATTATCGAGTTTTTAACCTCAGTGCTGTTGCCAATAACTACACCGTCACCGATTATTGCGCTTCCACGTATATACGCGCCCGGCCTGATTTGAGTGCCCCTGCCTATCACGGTAGGGCCGAGTATAGTCACGTCATGGAAAATCTCCGCACTTTCAGCCGCAAAGACACAGTCGCCTATTTTTTTGTAGTCAGATGGTAGGCGTGTCACAATATATTCGCAAAAATCGCGTATTTTGCCAATACATTCCCACGGCGTGTCGGATTCCGTAATAACCTCTTGTGCAATCGTGTGTGTGAAGTCAAATAGTTCGTCAAGCTTTGGTATTTTCATAATTTCCTCCCGATTTTTTATCTCTCTTATTATATGCACTTGCAAAAATATTTTGCGTATGATATAATTATTTTAATCATACAAAACGTCTGTTTTTTAAAAGCGAGGTATAAAAAAATGCCAAGGGATTTTAAGCATCCTCCGATGCGCTCCGCTCCACCGAGAGAAAAGGGGATTCGCGGACTTCTCCGCCATCTCAAAAATACGGTTGTTGGATTCACCTCCCGACTTTTTTACATAATATCGCTCGTCTGGGAAGCATCTCCCTTCGTCTTGATATTTATGGCGCTCTTTTGCATACTCGACGGACTTTTGCCCGTTGTCGGCGCATATATATCCAAGGAGCTGCTTAACGGAATCGCCGATCTTATCGGCGCAGAATCCGCTGGCAGCATAAAGGCAAATATTTTCGGAACTTTACGCCCGGTGCTTTTCCTTCTTTTGATGGAGTTTATTTACCTCTTTTTCAAAAGAGTTCTTCAATGGGCAAATTCCGGCGTCACCGCCGTGGCGGGTGAGCTCGTCGTCAATCACATAAAGCTGAAGATAGCAAACAAGGCTAAAACCGTGGATATGTGCTCATTTGACAACCCCGCCTTTTACGAAAAGCTTGAGAATGCTAACCGTGAGGCAGGTATGCGTCCAATAGGAATCCTTGCCGCAACCTTTAACGTTATAAGCGCCGTTATAAGCGTGGCGTCCTTTATCGTGGTGCTTGCAACTCTCAGTCCGTGGGCACCCGTCATAATAATAGCCGCCGCGCTTCCCGGTGCTATCGTTAACTATTTTTACCGTCACAAGAACTTCAGATATATGCGCCATCATTCCAAGGATAGACGCGAGATGAATTATTATTCGGAGATGATGGTCAATAAGGATCTTGTCAAGGAGGTTAAGATTCTCGGACTCGGCGATACCTTCGTCGAGAAGTATCAAAGTGCCTTTAAACGTTATTTTAAGGGCCTTAAGAATCTTATACTTCGCGAAAACGTACTTCGTATAGTCGTCAGCCTTCTTGCGACCGGTGCGAATTGCTTCCTTTTCGCATATGTAGCATATGACGTAATATTCAGCAACGGAATGATAGGCGACTATTCTTTGTATACGGGCGCGTTAAGCTCGGTGACCACTTACGTCACGACGCTCGTCACCGCAACCGCAACGATATACGAGGGTACTCTGTTTATTGATAATATGATAGAATTTATGAAGGAGAAAAATACGGTCGTTTCCATTCTCCCCGAGCCCTTGAAGCCGGAGCGCGGCAAGGCGCACGTGATAGAGTTCCGCGGCGTTTCCTTCTCATATCCCGGCACTGACAGAAAGGTGCTTGACGGCATTAATCTGACGCTTAAGTCGGGCGAGCGCGCCGTCCTCGTCGGACTTAACGGCGCAGGAAAAACCACGCTTATAAAGCTCCTTACCCGTCTTTACGACCCCACGGAGGGCGCGATATATCTTGACGGTCGCGATATACGCGAGTACGATCCCACCGCGCTTTACGATATGTTCGGAATCATATTCCAGGATTTCGGAAAATACGCGGTCACCGTGGCTGAAAATATCAGCTTCGGCGACATTACCAAGCCACGCGATGAGGAAAAAATACGTGCCGCCGCCATTTCCGCCGATTCCGATGCCTTTATTTCGGAGCTTCCTCGCGGATACGATACCCCTCTTACCAGGATGTTTGAGGAGAACGGCATAGAGCTTTCAGGTGGGCAGTGGCAGAAGCTCTCCGTAGCCCGTGCCTTCTATAAGGATTCCGACGTGCTTATCCTTGATGAGCCCACCGCTGCTCTTGACGCGCTTGCGGAGCAGGCAATATTCAATCAGTTTGCCCGTCTTGCCGAGGGAAAAATAAGCATATTCGTTTCACACAGACTTTCTAGTGCCGTTACCGCCGACAAAATAGTCGTCCTTAAGGGCGGAAAAATTGTCGAGCTTGGAACGCATAAGGAGCTTATGGCAAGTGGAGGAGAATACAGCCTCCTGTTCTCTACCCAGGCTCACCGTTATACTGAACAATAAAGAAAAACGACATAAGTTTACGGAGGCAAATACGTTGAAAAAGATTGTATCAATTATCATAAGTGCAGCCACACTTGTCTTCATAGCCCTTGCACTTAATTCTTGCGGTGGCACGGAGAGTACGGATGGCGACATCAAATATTTCATACCGGAAAATGAGCGTTACGCTGAAGTTATCGATTATGTTGGTAATTCGAAGGAAATCGTTATTCCCGAAAGCTATGACGGTATACCCGTTACTCGCATCGGCAGCGAAGCTTTCGTAAATATGGAAATTAAAAGCATAGTAATTCCCGATAGTGTTAACAAAATAGCTGAAGATGCTTTTGTCGATTGCACGATTGAAGAAGTGACAGCTCCGACGGGAGTTATCGGTAACGTTGCATTTAAGCAATCGAAAACGATAACCGTAAGCTACGGCGACATCATTACGGGCACATTCGATGCGTATCCTTTGCTTGAAACGGTATTCATCAAAAAGAATGTAACTAGTGTGGAAAGTTCTGCTTTTCAAAATTGCACCTCGCTTACAAACGTGATAGTTGAGAGCGAATCAACTATGATAAGCAAGGAAGCGTTCCTCGGTTGTCAGAACATTAACTTTAACGGCTATTACGGCTGTTCGTATATAGGTAACGAAGAAAATCTGTATTTGATACTTTTTGATGGAAATAACCTTGATACCGTTATGGTACACGATAACACCCGTGCTATAGGCGAGGGTGCGTTTGAAAACTGCAGTGAACTTGTCAATATTATATTGCCGGACGGGCTGAAATTGATACGAAACAGAGCGTTTAAGAGTTGCATAAACCTCACTTTGACAACATTGCCGAACTCACTCGAGGTAATCGGCAGTCAGGCATTTTCTCGCTTAAGCGCCAGCGAAACAATAACAATTCCTGATTCAGTAACTGAAATCGGCTATGCTGCATTTGAATATTGCCAAGGGGTGGAGAAGGTCGTTTTCGGTAAAAATATCGAAGCTATACCGGATAATGCGTTTTATTTCGCACGCGTTGGAGAGATGATAATACCGGAGGGTGTTACGACAATAGGCAGAAATGCGTTTTCTAAAAGCATCATTAGTAAATTGGTCATTCCGGACAGCATCGAAGTGATCTATGATAATTCATTCAAAGAGTCGTACACGTATAACGTTACTACACCTGCGTTTGCTATTGAATATCTGAATGCTATTTATGTAGATTATTTGACTGTAACCAAAGGCGATATTCCCGACAGCGTGCTTTTTGGAAATCATCTGATCGAATTAACTCTTAACGAGGGCGTTACGTCTATAGGCGTAATGGCATTCAGCTCAAGCAGATATCTTGAAACGGTGCATATTCCGTCCAGCGTCAAAACGATAAAAGCTTCGGCATTTTCAAATGCACACGATCTTGTGAGCGTAACGGTTGACGAAGGTGTAGAGTATATCGGTGCAAATGCGTTTTACAGCTCTACGATGTTAAAGCGTGTATCTTTGCCGAATTCCCTAAAGGAGATCGGTGAATCTGCGTTTGAATACTGTATAAATCTTGAAAGTGTATCGCTTCCGAACCAATTAACAAAAGTGCAGGCAAATACTTTCAAACAATGTTATAGTCTTATCATAGCGGATCTCGGCACGGGCATAACAGAAATCGGTGAATCTGCGTTTGAGAACACCGGACTTATGACCTTGACTATAGGCAAACAAGTTAAAAAGATAGAGAGCAATGCTTTTTTGGACTGTGAACGACTAATAGAGGTAATAAACAAATCCGACCTAAACATTTCTCTCGGCTCTGAACTTCACGGCAAAATTGCACTCTATGCAAAAACGGTTCATGACGGTGAAAGCAAGGTAACGCTGTATAACGACTATTATTTTTATGAAAACGGGGGTGAGCGTTACCTTCTCTCCTATGCGGGTGACGAAACATCGTTGTCATTGCCTGCAGCATATAACGGCAATAGCTATGCGATATACAACTATGCATTCTATAAACGCGATGAACTCGTATTTGTTGATATACCCGACGGAGTCGTAGACATATGTAAGGCTGCGTTTTTAGATTGCTCCGGTATCGAAACGGTTAACGGATGTAATAACGTAAAAACAATAGCCAGCTCTGCATTTGCAAGATGTTCGAAGCTTAAGTCTATATCGTTATCCTCAATAGAGCATATAGGTAACGCAGCATTTGATGCGTGCGGATATCTTAAAAGTGTAACGTTCGGAAATTCACTTAAAACGATTGGTAGAGCTGCGTTTTGGTTTTGTCAGAGTCTGGAATCTATAAATATTCCGGATTCTGTTACGGAAATCGGAAGTCGTGCTTTCGGGGATTGCCAAAACCTTAAAAGCGTCACCCTGCCAGCTGGAATAACAACTATAGAATCCGAACTGTTCTCCACCTGTAAAGCACTTAAGTCCATATCTATTCCGTATGGCGTTACAGCGATAAAGGATTATGCTTTTTCGGGCTGCTTTAATCTTGTTACCACTATCATTCCTTCTACTGTAAAAGAAATCGGCGAATTTGCGTTTAATAATTGCGAATCGCTCGCAGAAATAACGATTCCCGAAGGGGTAACCGAGATAAAGCAATATGCATTTGGAAGCTGTGAGGCGTTGACCGAAATTATCCTCCCCAACAGCGTAACGACTATAGGACCATGCGCATTTTCGTCGTGCTCAGGCATAAAATCTCTTGTTATCGGAGATGGTGTTACTACGTTAAGTAGTCATGCATTCGTCTATTGTAATAATCTTCTTACCGTAAGCATCTCGAAGAGTGTAAACGATATTAGTAGCGATGCGTTCTTCGAATGTAAGTCGCTTATCTCGATAACCGTAGATCCCGACAATCCGAAATATTCTTCAATAAACGGAGATCTTTATACCAAGGACGGTAAAACGATTATTCAATATGCACTGGGCAAACCGGATACTGAAGTAGTTATTACAGGAACCGTTGAAATCATAGGACCATATGCATTCTATAGCGCCGATAATATTGTTGAATTGATAATTGGGGACGGCGTGAAAATTATTTCGGAGTCTGCTTTTATGTATTCTAAAAACCTTGTCACTATCGTTATCGGTAACGGCGTGGAAAGCATTGGTGAATACGCTTTTGCCACTTGCCAAAAAGTTGAGAATCTTACAATCGGTGAATCGGTAAAGACTATTGACAACAGTGCATTCTCAAGCATGTCAAAGCTTCGCACACTGATAATTCCTGACAGCGTAGTTTCCATCAAACGCGGCGCCTTTTCTGGCTGCTCGGCTATCAGAACCGTTGTTATTGGTTCCGGTCTTACGGAAATGTCATTGTCATTCTCAGGCTCCGTTACCTCGTTAACGTTTAAAAACACGAGCGGATGGGGATATTTTGAAGATGAAGTGTGGTGCGAAATTTCTGAAAGCGAGCTTTCCAATCCGGAAGAAGCAGCCGCGCTGTTCAAAGCGAAGCTTTATTGGAGAACGTTATACAGAAAATAATTCATCAACACTTATATAAACGAAAAGCGGAGATGCCGACGTCGGCATCTCCGCAATTTTATTGTGTCATCAAATAAGCAACTTATACATCTCGGATTTTGATATTCCGCGATCCTTTGCCGCCGCCTTTATTGCGTCCATCTTTGCCATACCGAGTGCCTCGTAGTGTGCTACGTGCTCCTCGGGCGAAAGGGAGTTTAGCTCGTTTTCGCTTTCATCCTTATCAGCTCGGCCCTCAATGACCAAGACGTATTCGCCCCTCGGCTCTTTTTCTTCGTAAAGCTTAACGGCGCCGCCGAGAGTCGTGCGTATGACCTCTTCGTTGAGCTTGGTTAGCTCGCGGCAAAGCGATATTTTTCTCTCACCCCCAAGGGCGTCCCCAAGGTCGTTGAGCGTCGCCCTTAATTTGTGGGGAGCTTCGTATAAAATTACCGTTCTTACTTCTCGCGAAAGCTCCGAAAGTCGCTTTTTTCTCTCCGATTTCTGCATCGGTAAAAAGCCCTCGAAAACGAATCTTGAAGTAGAGAGCGCAGAGAGAGCAAGCGCACTCACCGCCGCGCAGGGCCCTGGCACTACCGTAACCGCAACGCCGCTTTCCGCCGCAAGCCTTACTATATCTTCACCGGGGTCACTTATCGCGGGCATTCCCGCGTCGGTAACCAGGGCGCAGGACTCTCCTGCAAGCAACCGCGCGATTATTCTCTCGCCGCTCGCCTTTTTGTTATGCTCAAAATAACTTACCAGCTCCTTTTTTATTCCAAGCGCGGAGCACAGCTTCATCGTGTTTCGCGTGTCCTCCGCGGCAATAAAGTCCACCTCGGAAAGCACCTTTATCGCCCTCTCCGAAATATCGGAAAGATTTCCTATCGGTGTTCCGACAAGATAAAGGGTGGAGGGGTAAATCTTGTTTTTTTCTAACTTATCCATGTTGTTCCTCAACGCTTGAATCCCTTGGGAAACCAGCCGTTTTCCATAATATATTTCATCTCGTCACTATATTCTTTATGCGCCGAATCCCCGTAAATTATCAAGGGTGGGGTAAGGTTCATTCCGGATTTTCCGCCTCGCTTTCCCTCGATAAGCACCATGCTCGCTTCGCTATTGGTATCTGCATGGACGAACGTTGCTCGCTTCGGCTCAATCCCTGCATCGCGCATCGCGCATATAATATCTGTAAGTCTGTCGGGGCGGTAAACCGCGTAAAAAGCGCCGCCGTATTTTAGGAGCTTTTTTGCAGCAATGCAGAAGTCTGTTATAGTGCCGCATATCTCGTGCCTTGCGATAGCCTTTTCATCCCGATCGTTATTCTTTCCCCCCGTAGCCTTCATATAGGGCGGGTTTGTAAACACTACGTCCGCATCCTCTGTGGCGCGAAGCTCGCGCACGTCGGCGCACACCGAGTGCAATCTGTCGGAAAGCCTGTTATACTCGGCGTTTCTTTCAATAAGGGATGCGTAGTATTCCTGAACCTCATAGGCACTTATACGCGTAAGCTTATCGCGCGCAAGCAGCAGCATTGATATAATTCCGCTGCCGCCCCCGAGCTCCGCGCCGACACCGCCGTGGGTGGACACGTATCCTGCAAGCAGCAGAGCGTCCGTGCCAAAAGTCAGCCCGTCGGTGCGCTGTATTAATGAGAGGGAGTCGTTTACCTCGTCTATTCTTTCATTATCGTATAGCATAGATCCTACCTAAACAAAAAGCGGAGTCGATGCTCCGCTTTCGTATTATCCGGAAAATTATTCCTCAACAGGTGCTCCGACGGGGCAGGTTTCAGCGCAGTTACCGCAGCTGATGCAATCGTCAGCGTTGATAACGTAGATATCACCCTCGGAAATGCAAGAAGTGGGGCATTCTGCTGCGCAAGCGCCGCAAGCAATGCAATCTTCAGTAATCTTGTAAGCCATTGTAATAACCTCCATAATTGATGTACAACAATATTCTAGCATATTTCGCGAAAAAATCAAGTATATTTTCAAAAAAATATGCCGTACGCGAAATTATTCCTCGATTTTTTCCTCGTCCTCGTCGCTTTCGCGCTTACCGCCGCGCTTTAAAACCTTCACGTCGCGGCATTTATAAAGCTTTGGCATATCCTTTTCGTTGTCGTCATGCTTAACGCGTATCTCTGCGGCAAGCGGCTTGGTTTCTATAACCGTACCGACACCGTCCGAGGTTTTAACGACCGAGCCGACGGGGGGAGTATGGCGTATCGCCTCCTCGTACGTTTCATGCTCGTAGCGCAGACAGCACATAAGTCTGCCGCACGCACCCGAGATCTTTGCGGAATTAAGGGAGAAATTCTGCTCCTTGGCCATCTTGATGGAAACCTGCACAAAGTCGGTAAGGAATCCCGCACAGCAGAACTTTCGTCCGCATATGCCAAGGCCGCCCATCATCTTCGCCTCGTCGCGAATGCCTATCTGGCGCAGCTCGATCCTCGTGCGGAATGTGGAAGCCAGATCCTTTACAAGCTCGCGAAAATCAACGCGCGTCTCGCAAGTAAAGTAAAATATCAGCTTTGAGTTATCAAAGGTATATTCCGCAGCCACAAGGCTCATTTCAAGTCCGTGATTTGCAATCTTTCTTTTGCATACCAGAGCGGCATCAAGCTCTGCGAGCTTGTTTCTTTCATCCCTCGCGATATCATCCTTCGTCGCGGGTCTGGTTATCTCCTTTAAGGGAGGAACTATCTCGCTCGTCGGCACGCGCTTGTTGGCTATCTTAACCGTTCCTATTTCAACGCCGCGCGCAGTTTCAAGAATAACTCTGTCACCGAAGGAAAGCTTGAATTCACCGGGGGCAAAATAGTATATCTTTCCCGCCTCGCGAAAGCTTACGCCGACTATTTCAACGGTTTCCTCTACAGAAACATCTTCTATTTTCTCGGACATTCGTCCTCACCATCCTTTATATAAACTTAATTTTTACACCGAGGTCCGCGGCAATCGCGCTGACACTCACGTTTTTGCTTGCATCCTGAAGTGCATCTGAAAGTATTTCGTAAAGTGCAAGCAGCCTTTTCGTTTTCAGATCCTTTGCCGCAGTAAGAGCCGCATCGCGCGACGAGTAGAAGAGCAAAGGGACGTCACCGTCCAGCCGTATAAGTGTAATATCTCGTAGGGCTGATATAAGCAGCTCGATAGCCGCCGAAAACTCAACTCTTGATTGCGGAAGTGCTGACAGTGCCGCATACAGCTCCGAATACGGTACGCTGTGACGCATTGCCGATATTATCCGCTCGCAAAGCGCACGGTCATCTCCGTTTTCTTTTGCCGTCTTGTCGTCTATAAGCTCAAGTGCTCTGCCGATTCTTCCGTCGCTTGACATTAAAATTCCGTCAAGCAGCTCGGGTGAAACGCGGGAGTATAGCCTCGCCTTGTCGCTGTGCTTCAAAAGATAATCCTTTATATCGGACTCTCCGAATCTCTGCAGGGTGACCGTCTGTGCGCGGCTGTTGACCGTGGTCAGAATCTTGTCCTTCGAGGTTGCAAGCAGGAGAATTATAACGTTTGCGGGCGGCTCTTCCAGAATTTTAAGAAGGGCGTTTTGCGCATTGGGGGTCATCCTCTCCGCATCCTCAATTATATACGCCTTGTAGCTTGATTCCGTTGCGGAAAGGTATGCGTCCTCCTTAAGCAGTCTGACATCGTCGACACCTATCGTTGCGCGGTCGCCGCGGCAGACACGCATAATATCCGTAAAGTTCCCGTCTTTGATGCGACGGCAGCTACGGCATTCGCCGCAGGGCAGGGGATATGCTTCGTCGTCCCGCCTCTCGCAGTTAAGGGCGCAAGATATCTCACGCGCAAGCGTTCTCTTGCCGCACCCGTCAGGGCCGACCAATAAAAGCGCGTGCGAAAGGGCGGAAGCCTCAATAGCCCTGCCGATTCGCTCCTTGACGGCAGCGTTGCCGAAAATACTCGGAAAATATCTTCTCATTTGATGCCGCCCCCTAACTTTAAGACTACACACAGTACATTATACCAATATTTCACCGAAAAGTCAACCGAGATAATATTATTTACAAATATTTTCAGAAAAAGCGCGCGCGCACTTGAATTTTTTAAAACTTTGTTTTATAATGTAACTTGGAATGTTATGTGTCAGCGGAAGTAAATCTAAAGTGACGGTAATAGTTTTGGCAGGAATGCCCGCATCGGGAAAATCTACGCTCTCAAAGCGTATCAGTGCGGAGTTTTCATATCCCGTGCTTGAAAAGGACTCCATTAAGGAGGAAATATTCGATACTATGGGCTTTAAGTGCTATGCCGAAAAGCGCAACGCCGATCACGCGGCAAACGCCGTGCTCTTGCGCGTGCTTGAGGCTATACTTAAAAGCGGCGGCTCTGCTATCGTTGACAACAATTTTGACGTTTCCTCTGCGGCGCGCCTTGACGGTATGATCAAGCAGCTCGGTGCGAAATGCATCACCGTATTTCTCGGGGGTGAAACCGAGGCGTTTTATCAAAGATACGTCGAGCGTGACAGATTGCATCTGCGACATCTCGGTCACGTAGTGCAGGATAGATATCCTCTCTTAGAGGGCGACTCTCCCAACTACACTATGAGCCGCGAGGAATTTGACGAGAAATTCGTAAAGCGCGGAATGACGGATATAAAGCTTTCGGGCGAGCGCATAAACGTAGATGCCACCTATCCCGAAAAAATCGACGTAGATGCGTTGATCGACAAAATAAGATTGCTTATAGGATGACGTATCATGAAAAGATATTCTCTCAAATATGAAATAACGGTAGTCGGCGCAGGACCTGCAGGACTTGCCGCCGCTATTACCGCCGCAAGAATGGGAAAGCGTGTGCTTCTCGTTGAGAAAAACGGATTTCTCGGCGGAAATATGACTCTCGGTCTACCCCTGCTCGGATTTCTTGACGAAAACGGAAAGCGCTGTATCGCGGGATTTGGAGAGGAGCTTGTTACAAGACTTAAGGAAACCGGCTCATCGTACGACCACCGCTTCTGCCCGAAGCACAATTCGGTTACCAACATAAATGCCGAAGACGTGAAAATCCTCGCTATTGAAATGTGTCGCGAGGCGGGCGTTGACGTGCTTTTGCACCTTGAGGTGTCCGGGGTTGAGCTCACTCACGGTAAAATAAAAAAAGCCACCTTCTACGGCAAGTGCAACGAGCTTACGGTGGAGTCAGATATATTCATCGACGCTACGGGTGACGGTGACCTTGCATACCTCGCGGGATGCAGCTACGATAAGGGGCGCGGTGAGAGAAACGAGCTTATGCCCCCCACCGTTATGTTCACGATACAGGGCGTTGACGACACAAAGCTTTTCGACTACGTCGCGGCTCACCCCGGTGAGATGCGCGCGGCTTGCTCTACGATAGATACCAAACCGGGATATGATGCAGATTATTTCCGCTCCGATCCCAACTACGTTTTCGTCGGTATGACCGAGCTTTTTACAAGGCTTAAAAAGGAGGGCAAATGCCCCGTTGACCGCGGAAATATGATAATAATCAACGGACTTCACAAGGGTGAAATGTACGTCAACACCTCCCGTCTTTTACATACTGATGCCACAGATATTTTGAGCCTTTCGGCAGCGGAGCTTGAGGGACATATGCAGGTCAAGGCACTTCTCAAAACGTTTCGTGAATACGTCCCCGGCTTTGAAAACGCCTACGTTTCCTCCATCGCCCCGAATCTCGGTGTTCGCGAATCCCGCAGATTCAAGGGTATCCGCACGGTAACGGGGGAGGAAGCTCTTATGGGACTTATTCCCGACGATACGATATGCCTTTCGGGGTATAAGATCGATATACATAAGGACAGCGAGACCGCAACTCTCTTCAAAACCGTTGAGCGCCCGTTTGGCGTGCCCTACGGCTCTCTCGTCAGCGCGGAAATAGATAACCTTATGTTCGCCGGTCGATGCATCTCGGTAGACGAGGACGTTATCGGCTCCGTCCGTGTAATGCCTTGCTGTATGGCAATGGGGCAGGCGGCGGCAGTCGGCGCGGTGCTTGCACATAACGGCGGCGTGAGCGTTGCCGAGGTCGACGTGTCAGAGGTAAGAGAAGAGCTTCTCAAAAATAACGCGATGCTTTCGCAGGATTAAAAAATAAAGGACAGCACAGAATAAAATAAGGGGTAAAACCCGATTGGAGATAAAATGGAAAAGTATTATTTAACCACGGCGATAGCCTACGCCTCAAGAAAACCGCATATCGGAAACACCTATGAGATAATAATGGCGGATGCCTTTGCGCGCTTCCAGCGCAGAATGGGCAAGGATGTTTTTCTCTGCACGGGTACCGATGAACACGGACAGAAAATCGAAAATCTTGCTACCGAAGCGGGCATAACTCCAAAGGAGTATGTTGACCGCGTTGCAGGTGAGATTCGCGGAATATGGGATCTTATGAACGTCGATTACGACTATTTCATTCGCACAACCGACGACTATCACGAGGCGGCAGTTGCAAAAATATTCAAAAAGTTCTACGAGCAGGGCGATATATACAAGGGATATTACGAGGGCTGGTATTGCACCCCGTGTGAGTCCTTCTTTACCGAAACGCAGGTGACGGACGGCAAGTGCCCCGATTGCGGCAGAGAGGTAGCGCAGGCGCGCGAGGAGGCGTACTTCTTCAAGATGTCAAACTACGTCGACCGCCTTATTAAGCACATTGAGGATAATCCCGGATTTATCGAGCCGGAAAGTCGCAAAAAGGAAATGGTGAATAACTTCCTTAAAGCAGGACTTCAGGACCTCTGCGTTTCAAGAACGTCGTTCAAGTGGGGTATCCCCGTCGACTTTGATAAAAAGCACGTCGTTTACGTATGGCTTGACGCGCTTACGAATTATATTACCGCGCTTGGCTACGACCCCGACAAGTCCTTTGAGGAGCAGAGCGAAAAATTCAAGAGATATTGGCCCTGCGACTGTCATATCATAGGCAAGGATATACTCCGCTTCCATACTATCTATTGGCCGATATTCCTTATGGCTCTCGGACTCCCCCTGCCGAAAAAGGTGTTTGGTCACCCCTGGTTTAACTTCGGCAACGATAAGATGTCAAAATCCAAGGGCAACGTGATCTATGCCGACGAGCTTGCCGAGTCCTTCGGTGTTGACGGTGTGCGCTACTACGCCCTTTCCGAGATGCCCTATAATTCCGACGGCTCTATCACCTACGAGAGCGTTATTGCAAGATATAATAACGACCTTGCAAACAATCTCGGAAACCTTGTCAGCCGTACCCACGCGATGACTAAAAAGTATTTCGACGGTATCGTTCCCGCACCCTCCGTTACCGCCGAGGTTGACGAAGAGCTTAAGCTTGTGGTTAAGCGCGGTGTCGAGGAATCCGTAAGACTTATGGACTCCTATCACGTGGCTGACTCTCTTGATGAAATATTCGCTATGCTTCGCCGTGCGAATAAATATATTGACGAAACTATGCCGTGGGCACTCGCGAAAAACGAAGCCGACCGTCCGCGCCTTGCGACCGTAATATATAACCTGCTCGAAACCATAAGGGTGGGAGCCGTGTTGCTTTATCCCTATATTCCGGCTACCGCAGAGGCGATCTTCAATCAGCTTGGAACCGACGTGTGCGACCTTGACAGCGCAAAGAGCTTCGGCGCGCTTAAATCGGGCAGTCCTCTTGGCGAAGCATACGTGCTTTTCGCAAGAATAGACGAGAAAAAGTTCCTTGCCGAAATGGAAGAAAAGATGGAAAAGGCGCGCCTTGCGGCTTGTCCCATTCCAGAGCCCGAGCATGAAGCAGAGATAGGCATCGAGTCATTCGGAGCGGTTGAACTGCGCGTTGCCGAGATACTTGAATGTGAGCCCGTACCGAAGGCAAAGAAGCTCTTAAAGCTTCAGGTTGACCTCGGATATGAACGTCGCCAGGTCGTTTCGGGCATTGCTAAATTTTACACGCCCGCCGACCTTATCGGCAAAAAGGTAATAATAGTTGCAAACCTCAAGCCCGCAAAGCTCTGCGGCGTCGATAGCTACGGTATGCTTCTTGCGTCGGGCGAGGAGGATGTAAAGGTCGTATTCCTTTCTCCCGATGCAAAGAACGGAGATAGAGTGCACTAATGAAATACTTTGATTCACACGCCCACTATTATGACGAGCGATTTGAATCCGAGTGCGAGGGGGGCGTCGACAGACTTATCGACGCCCTTCTTTCTTCCTCGGTATCCGGTATAATAAACGTTGGCACTTCTCCCGAAACCTCAAGGCTTGCGGCGGATATGGCGCGCCGCCATAGCGGGATGTATACCGCCCTCGGCATACATCCCGGGGATTCAAAATTTATTCCCGGTAGCATTGACGCCGCTGTCGCCGACGTTGAGTCACTTATAAGGGATAAAGAAAATAAGTGCGTCTGTCTTGGTGAGATCGGTCTTGATTATCATTGGCCGGATTTTGATAGGGATAGGCAGCTGCAGTTTTTTCACTCGCAAATGTCACTCGCTGCCGAGCTCGATATTCCGGTTTCCATCCACGACAGAGAGGCGCACGGAGATATAATGGAGGTTTTGCGCTCGCACCCCCGCGTGCGCGGAGTTTTGCATAGCTTTTCGGGCTCTGTTGAAATGGCGGCGGAGCTTATAAAAATGGGGTATATGATATCCTTTTCGGGTACGCTCACCTTTACTAATGCGCGCCGACCGCGCGAGGTCGCCGCAACTCTGCCGCACGGCTCCGTGTTAATCGAAACCGATGCGCCGTATCTCACACCCCACCCCCACAGAGGAAAGCTAAATCACTCGGGTTATCTTGAATATACGTGTCGCACCCTTGCCGAAATGTTCGGTATAAGTGAGGAGCTGTGCGCCGCACTCACCGAAAATAACGCCAAAAAATTCTTCGGAATCTAAATCGCGGGGCTTGCAAAGTTCGCGTCAAACATCATAAGATACGGCACGGGTACTCTTGCAACGTCAAAGCTTATTCCCATAAAGCCAAGCTCGCTTATCAGCTCGAGCTTGGCTTTTATATTTTCGAGCGATTCAAACGCTACGCGAACCGACTCGCGCTTGCCGCCAAGGTACTTGTTGTAATCAAAATGGCAAATCTTTTTTTCACCGTCGTAAAGTATCTCCTTTCCGGCGCTTATCGCCGTGTCCACGGCGTCGGAGATGAGCATTTCCTCACCGCCCGAATAAGCATAAGGCGCAAGCTCCATATAGCAGCGCGCGGCGGGTATCATGTCACTTATTCGGCGCATAGCAGCCGCTTCACCTGCCTCAAAGTCGGGAATGCACTCCATATGGCACTTTTCGTAGTTGACCACGTATCCGTCAGACGTACCGTGCGGTATCGTGTCGGAGTTCGCATCTATCTCGCAAAAGACGGTAAGCTCTCTTTTATGCATCCTATCCGCAAGCCTATCCATAAATTCTGCGTGTGCCTTCGGTGATTCTCGCATAGCTCTGTATGCGGCAATGCTAACACCGCCAAAACCCTCTTCCGTGACTGCATTTTCTATCGCTCGGATATACTCCTCGGGGAAGTCAACGCCCTCGTCGTAAATGCGCAAAAGTGGGATCTTGGTGCTTTCTCTTGCCGCCCGAAGCGGCTCGCTCACATCGAAAAGCAGTTTGATTCCGTTATCTGCGCGCTTGCCCGCAGCAACAGTCAGATAGGTGAGATATGGCAACGCCATAGAGAGTCTCTCGCGCGGAGTGCCGCCGTAATAGTATCCGTTTGCATAGGCAGTGCCTAGTGTCGGGGAATTTTGCCTTATCGTGAGGATTTGCCCGGGATATATGTTGTTTTCGCCCGCAAGATACGGGTTTTTCCTGTATAGCTCGCCGGGCTTCATATCAAACCGAGTCAGAATTCTGTCTACGGTGTCCGAGCCGCGCACGTTATAGGTGCGGGTTGGGGTAAGTATCAGTAGCTTTTGTCCTATTGCAAGTCTGTCGGGATTTTTCAGGTCGTTGTTTTCAATTATTTTCATCGGGGAAACCGAATACGCCCGCGCGATCTTAAAAATCGTGTCGTGGGGCTTTACCGTATGAATCTGCATATCTTTTTCCTTTCGCATTAATATTACTACATTTTATTCTATCGGTGTATTATTTGTCACGCTTTGATAAATAATCTAGACAGTATTATATTGAAAGGACGGTAGATATGAGTCAGATAGTAAAAGTAAGCGCACGTGAGGTTTTGGATTCCCGAGCAAATCCAACGGTTGAGGCAGAGGTTGAGTTAAGCGACGGTAGCCGTGCCTCTGCCACAGTACCGTCGGGCGCATCGGTTGGAGTTCACGAGGCGTGCGAGAGACGTGACGGTGATAAAAGCAGGTATCACGGTCGCGGTACACTCGGTGCTGTGATGGCGGTCAACGAAATTATCTGTCCCGCCATCGTGGGTATGGACGCGCTTGATATAGACGAGGCGGACGAGGTTATGATAGCACTTGACGGCACTCACAATAAATCCCGTCTCGGTGCAAACGCAATACTCGCAGTATCTGAGGCACTTTTAAAGGCGGGAGCGGTGTCACTGGGTATTCCTCTTTATAAGTATGTTGGAGGTGCACTCGTTCACCGTATGCCAAAGCCTATGATGAATATTCTCAACGGCGGCAAGCATGCGGAAAACAACCTTGAAATTCAGGAGTTTATGATAATCCCCACCGGTAGCGAAAGCTTTACCGAGGGTGTTCGAGCCTGCGCTGAGGTTTATCACACGCTAAAGAAAATTCTATCCGATGCGCATCTTTCGACGTCGGTCGGTGATGAGGGCGGCTTCGCGCCGTCGCTTGCCTCTGACGAGGAGGCGATTAAGCTCATTTTAGAATCTATCAATAAGTGCGGCTATGAGCCGGGTGTGGATTTTATGCTCGGGCTTGACGCTGCCGCATCCGAATGGAGCAAGGGCGGGGAATACTTTTTGCCTAAAAGTGAAAGAAGCATATCAGTAGATGGTCTTGTAGGGTATTTTTCTTCCCTCGCGGAGAAATATCCCATCCTGTCCATTGAGGATCCCGTCGGGGAGGAGGATACTGTCGGTTGGCAAAGGATAAGTGCTGCCCTCGGAAAAAAATGCATTCTTGTGGGTGACGACCTTTTTGTAACCGACCCTCGAAGGATAGAGGAGGGAATAGAGTCGGGCATAGCAAACGCCGTCCTTATAAAGCCGAATCAGATAGGCGCGGTAACTCTCGCGGCTGATGCCGTAAGGTGCGCCACTCGCGGCGGCTATAAAACAGTTATGTCCCACCGTAGTGGCGATACCGAGGACTCTTTTATAGCCGATTTCGCTGTCGGACTCGGTGTCGATTTCATAAAAAGCGGTGCACCCTGCCGAGCCGAGCGCACCGCGAAATATAACAGACTTATGAAGATAGAAAGCGAATTGTTTTCTCCAATATACTGATATTTTCATTAATACTTGCAATCCTCCGTATTTTATGTTATACTGTCTTTGATAAAGTATTTATTAGGGGTAACAGATATGAAGATTAAGGACGGATTCGTGCTTGAGGAGGTTGGCGGAGCTTATCTTGCCGTTGCAGTAGGCAATCGCGCAGACTCCTTTAACGGTATGGTAAGACTTAACGGCACCGGTGCTTTTTTCTGGAATCTTATGAGGGATAACGACCTTACTGTCGAAGAGATAGTCGACGAGGTTTTAAAGGTCTACGAGGGCGCAAGTCGCGAGCAGGTTACCGCGGACGTCACCGCCTTTGCAAATAAACTTCGTGACGCAGGAATACTTGAGGGATGATAATCAATAATACACCCCCCTATCGCATAGAAGCGGAGATAGAAAAGTACGGAAGCTACGCCTCAAATACCGTTGGTGGAAGTATGCGTCCCCTTTTCAAAACTCACAGGGATGCCGTGGCACTTAAAAAGCCGGATTCGCCAATAAAAAAATACGACGTAGTCCTCTATGCAAACTCCGAGCACACGAAATATATCCTACACCGTGTCGTAAAGATAAAGGGTGAAACCCTCGTAATCAGAGGGGATAATACCTTCGTGCGTGAATACGTTGATGCGTCAAAAATAATCGCTGTGATGGTATCCTTTACCCGTCGTGGCAAGCGACATACGGTGAATGAGGGCGGATATAAATTCTACTCTCGTTTCTGGAATTTTATCTATCCGATTCGCTGGTGCTTACACTATGCGGCTCTGCCGTTCAAGAAAATAATAAGAAAAATCGCGCCCGTCAAAAAATGACGGACGCGTTTTTTGCTTAAACTGAGAGATATGTAATTTAAAGTGAACATCTAATTTTTTGAAATATGCTTACCATTAGATTGTTTCGTTGATGCTTTTAGTTAATTTCGTATAATTGTCATAAATCTCAATTAGCACTTAACCAGCATATAAATTCTCAAAAAATATTGGTGCGGCAAGTGTACCGTCAAAAGTTGGATTACCTTCAATAAAACCTAGCGAAAAGCTGAAATATGGTGCTTGAAGTGAAAAGGAAATATCATCCCAACCAAAAGATAATGGGAAAATTTGATGTTGATACGTACCTATAAAAGTAGCGGCGTTAATTCCGTATTGTTTAGGAATAAAATTAGCCGACAGAGTCATATAAAAATCTGAATATTTGTAGCAGTCTTTATATAAACCTTCATCTGTATGATGATTGCTAGGCAAATTAAAACTTACGCCAAGTCCTTGATCCTCTTTATAGTCGTAACTGCCCAAATTGCTACCGTCAAATTCAATTATAAATGTATCTGTTTCGTCAATAGCATTGGTCGGGGTATTTTCCGAATCGTTGTAGAGATGATAATGTCTTTCGTCGTAATAAAACCTCGCATCAAACGCTGAATATTGCCCCCCACCGATATATTCGTTGGTTATTTGTACATTGTCTGTAAAATTTATACTCATTATGTCAGTATATCTCATAGTGGGAGTTTTTAGCCATTCCAACGTTACCTTAACAAAAAACGTACCTAACGCTCCTTGTCCTCTATAAAATACTCCTGTTACTTCCATATGCTTATATTCGGTTGTTCTATCCGTAATTGCGGCAGGGTTGCTGTCGCCCCCTTCGCCTTCACCTTCTCCAAATTCTATGTGGGGCGGTGCTACTGCGGGCGCGATTCCGTACTCATCCTGACCGTCTTCTTGCGCTTCAATTTCTGCATATGCTTGTTCTTCCGTAATTATTTCATCGGTTGTCGTCGTAGTTCCGTCCTCGTTTTCAACGGTCACCGTTTTGATGTAGTAATCGTCTTTTTCTATTGACAAAATTTCCATTTGCGCTATTTGATTATATTCATCAAGCGAAATCGATTGAATCTCCCTCTCGGTATATCCAACACTCAACAGCTTTTGATAATTTAAAAAGGTTATCTCGATTCCGTTGGCATTAACAAAGTAAACGTCATCATCAATAGCGGTAACACTTATAGTGGCAATTGAAAGGATAATGCTAGCGATAAGTAAAAATACCAACACGTTTTTTTCATTGATTTAATCTCCTTTTTTTGATTTATTAAATACAATATGCTTCTGCAAAAGCATCAAAATCAAAAACAGGCTGACCATTAAATAAAAGTCGTCATAGTCTAATGACAAAAAGTCATTATTCCGTATAATCGTGCGTATGGTAGAAATAGTTGGCTGTATAATTATTGTGATTAAAGCAAGAGAGGCGGGCATTTCAAACTTGCTTTTTGATGCTATTTGTATAAATGAAGTTGCTATAAGCGCAACTGTTAGATACAAACTGTCGTACGGAACGTGACAAAAACGAATTAAAATCCAAGCAATCAATGCTGACGATACTGCAAAAATTATTTTCGTTAAATTCCACTTGTCCTTTATTAACAAAAGGGCTGCCACTATAAAGATAAGCAAGTATATTGATAACTGCGCAATGTATCCAATGATCTTCCAGATGGCAAATTCCGGATTGCTGTGGATTCCATAATATCCTTGAGTAAAATAACAGAATAAGATTATCAGCGTCAAGAGC
>JAGCJI010000141.1 GCA_017648085.1 Clostridia bacterium
GGGTAAGGTTTATACACGTGATATAAGCGTTCTTACTTATGAGGAATTCGGCGCAAAGGGTGACGGCGTCTCCGATGACTTCTTTGCCATAAAGGCGGCGCATGATGCGGCAAACGAGGGCGGTCAGCTCGTTATGGCAACCTCGGGAAAAACCTACCGTATACACGACACGCGTGACAGTATGGGCGTTGTTAATTACGTTGATATTCGTACGAACGTAATATGGACTGGCGCGAAATTTATTATAGACGACACTGATTTTTCCACCTTTGACGGCACCGGCGTTAACGGACTTGATCTGTTTATCGTTTCTATGGATACCCCCACGGTAAAGATAACCGACAGCGAAGTGCTTTCGGCAATCGTTGCGGCAGGCTTCAACCGTGAGGTCGACCATATCAAGCTCCCGGAAATTGATTACCCTGTGCTTATTATTCCATACAACAATTCCCACAAAGTTTACCGTCGCCCCGGCTTTGGCTCATATACCGGTCAGGCAATGCACGAGCTTATAGTGCTTGATGAAAACGGAAAGATAAACGATGAAACGGCTTTGTTCTTCGATTATAACGCACTTGACGAGCTGGTTATATATCCGCTTGTTGACGAGCATATAACCATTGAGGGTGGTCATTTCGTTACCAAAGCCAGCCACGTCAACATACTTCAATATGATATAAAAGGTAATTGCACCGGTTGTCGCAACGGGTATTTTGAGCGCGGTATCGAGGTACAGCGTCCGTTTACCACCGTTAAAAACGTAGAGCACTACGTTGAGGGTGAGGTCACTCTTGCCGAGCAGGCAGAGGGAATCTTCGGCCCGACCTATAACGGATTTTTCTGTGCATCCTTTACCACTAATGTTACTTTCGAAAACTGCGTTATGACGGGTAGAAGATGCTTCCGTAAGAACAACATCCCCGGCGCGGGCAGCGGTACGAGCGGCTCTTACGATTACTCGCTCCACGAGGCAAACAAGGTCGTTTTCCTTGGCTGTACACAGTCTAACTTCTGGATCACGATCGACCAGAGCACCGGCGAAATTAAGGCGGCAACCGAGGATACTCCCGGCGCTACCTTAAGCATGACTCCTACAAGCTTCGGTGGCATCAATTTTCAGATAATCTGGGGCATCGGAGGCTCGAATTACACCAAAAACATGGAATTTATAAATTCCACCATTTCCCGTTTTGATGCTCACGCGGGCATTATGAACGGTAAAATTATCAATTCCAGCGTAACTGCTGTTTCTCTTGTCGGTGGCGGTGAAATGCTTCTTGAGAACGTAAATTGGTACGGTGAGGGACAGGGCGACTGCGATTCTATCGTAGGTATGAGAAGCGACTATTCATCCCCTTGGGACGGCACTATTATCTTGAAGGACGTCACCGCGCACGTCAGCCCCAACAATCCTTTCTCTATAGTAGGTCACGGTTATACAAACTGGTATGCGGGATATGAATCCTGCTACCCCAACGTTGTAATCGACGGGCTTAACGTTTTATACGACGAGAATGATCCCAGATACGGATCGACGGAGATTATGCTTATGTCCGTCGGAGTTGTCGGAAAGGTTGGCAACCAGGAGCGATTCTTGCCCGGCGTTCTGGTTGAGCCGCAGATGCATCTTCCCGAAACCCAGAACACTCCACCCAAATATGCCGACGTCGACCACAATAAAGACGGAATCGTTGACGGCACCGACTTTAACGGCAACGGCGTGCTTGATACGGACGAGGGCGAGCTTGGACACGACGGCGATATCGACACCTCGGGTGTTATAGCCACGACAAAGAGATATAACCTCAACCCGATACGTCCGCCGAAATTTATTGAGATCCGCTCCAACCCCAACGGATACACCTATCTTGTACCTGACACGAGCGGAGTGGCGAGTCGCGCACTTTACGGCGTTCCCGAAAATATGGGCGGCTTCTTCGGTTGCACAACCTTCTACTATACCGACGCAAGCGGCAACAAGCAGTCTATACTCGGAACGGCAACGAATGTAGATGGATCTCCCTTCAAATTCGGATATATTGAGGTCCTCCATTAAAGCACCAATAAAATGAAGAACGGCTTTCGCATTTCGCGAAAGCCGTTTTATTGTATATAGCCCGAGTCCGTTATGATGGCTCGGGCGGATTGTTTTTGACGCCAAAGGTCCTTACTCACCGCGCCTGATGCGTGACGTTTTTAATTATTCAAAGGTGCATTATTTTGACACGGTGTCCGTCAGCGAGCGCATATAGTGGAATATGTACTGCTGTGCAACTCCGGCGTATTTGCCAAGGCTCTTCGGGTCGAGCGAGCCGCCAAAATGCTCGTCGATAGCGCGCTTCATCCACACGTCTATCGGAAAAGCCTCCATATTTCTAAAGCCAAAAAGGGCAACGCAGGCTGCTACCTTATCACCGACTCCAAGTATTTTCTTCAGCTCCTCGCACGTCACCTCATAGGATGCTGCCGCGGCAATTTCTTGAAGATTGGTCGTACCCGTGTCGATTCTTTTGGCCGCATCGCACAGGTATTTATACCTGAATCCCACCTTTGCCGGCAGCATCTTTTCGGGATCTGCATTGATGTCACTTGCGCTCGGAAAGCTGTAGCAAGCCCCACATTCGCGACATTTTTCTTCACACGGGGGTGTATCTATCCTGTTTAGCGGACATTTTTCAGCGCCGGATTTATAGGATAGGTTTTCTCCGTACTCCGTGCAAATTCTCTTGACTATCTTCTTTATTCGCGGGATATTGTTGTTTTGTGAGATTATAAAGGACACGAGCGATTCCCACGCATCCTGGCGCAGTATTGCTATTCCGCCAGCCGCC
Organism: Clostridia bacterium; assembly: GCA_017648085.1. Taxonomy (GTDB): domain Bacteria; phylum Bacillota; class Clostridia; order Oscillospirales; family CAG-272; genus UBA1740. The sequence continues at coordinate 2,832 of JAGCJI010000141.1, forward strand.
ATCGCCGCTCTCTTAAGAAAATCCGAGTCGGTCAGCGATATTATCTCGTCACGTATTACGGTATAGTCGGTATCAAGGTCGAAGTACGGAACTGCTACGGAGAGAAAATCCTCCTCGTTCATATCGTAGAATAACAGCTCGCCCCGCACGCTTTGCCCAACGCGCATGAGTCTGTCCTTCGCCACGGTGAGATATTCAACGTATCCTCCCTCTTTTTTTATCAGCTCGTGGCGGAAGCACTGACCGCACTCCAGGGTGTCCGAAAGATCGTAATCACCGAGCCCGAATACGTGTATAATGCTCTCGCCAACGCCTCTTGCTTCAATTTTGTAAAACATTTCTATTTCCTCTTGAAAAAGCCGTTTTTATGGTGTATAATGGTTATGCGTAATATTTTATTATATTTTAGCATAGTTTTAACTTTATTTCAAGTTCTCGGAGAAAAAATATGGAGCAAATTTATACCATACCCGTCGGCGAGGCGTTTGATGAGGTCGGACAAAAGCCGGAGTGCGGATGTCCCTTTTGCGTGCTTTACCGCCGTCTGCAAAACGATGAAATAGATATAATTCTCGGAGCTTCGATGATGGAGCCCGATATCAGAATGAAAACTAACGAGCAGGGCTTTTGCCTAACTCACTACAATATAATGCTTCGCCGTAAGCGCATGCTCGGTATGGGACTTATGCTTGAGAGCCATCTTGCGGAGGTTGAAAAGAAGATAGAAGGTCCCACCCTTCTCGGCAACAAGGTGCAGGCGAGCGTAGCCGCACTCGGAAAGCTTGAGTCGGACTGCTACGTTTGCTCCCGTATAGACCGCAACCTTTCGGCGATGATAGCTACCGCGGTATATCTCTTTGAGAGCGATCTTGATTTCCCAAAGCGCTTTGCCGGCGCACCGTATTTCTGCCTGCCGCATTACAGTCGGATGATGGAATACGCATCAAAGAAGATGTCAAAGCGCGCCTTCCGTGACTTTTACGACGTGGCGCACGGAATTGAATCAAAGTACGTAAAATCGCTTCAGGGCGATGTGTCCTGGTTTTGCAAAAAGTTCGATTACAGATACGACGAGGAGCCTTGGTACAACGCGAAGGATTCAGTATACAGAAGTATAAAATTCCTCTCCGGCGACCCCGGTGTTGACGATTAAAGGAGTAAGAGATGGTAATTAAAAAGATCCACATCAAAAGCTTCGGAATGATAACCGATATGACGCTTGAATTTTCAAGCACGATAAACGTTATCGAGGGACAGAACGAGGCGGGAAAAACCACCATAGCCGCGTTCATAAAGTATATGCTTTACGGCTTTGACAACGGCGAGGATAAGGAGGTCCTCTCTGAGCGCGTTAAGCGGATCAATTGGTTTAACGGCAAGGCTGAGGGCTCTATGACTGTGCTTGTCAAGGGGAAGGAATATCTTATCAACCGCTCGACCGAGAGGGTAGAGGAAAACGGCAGAATATCCTATAAGGAGGATTCGGCAATTCTCGACCTTGAAACCGGTGCGCCCGCATTTGGAAAAAGTCCTGCCGGTGAGGTCTTCTTCGGCGTTGACGGGGGACTCTTTGAAAATACTGCGTTCGTCGGACAGATAGGCGATTCCGCGATCAACGAGGGCTCGGTAAAGGAGTCTATTGAAAACATTCTCTTTTCCGGAAGCGAAAAGATAAACAATCAGCGCGCCGCAGCGAAGGTTGCGGTAAAAATGGAAAATCTTCTCCACCAGAACGGCATGGGCGGTGTTATCTACGACCTTATGCATCGCGAGGAGGATCTTGAAGCGAGATTTAAGCAGGCGGACGAGGATAACAAGGCGATACTTGAAAAGGAAGCAAAGCTCCACGAGATAAAGAGCGCGAGGGATCAGGCTATTGAAAAGCGCGATCAGTTTATCGACCTTGATATATGCTATAAGAATTTCCTCATAATTCAGGATTTCGACAACCTCCATGAGCTTGAGGAGGAGCACGAGAAGAAGAACGAAGAGTACAATAGCTTCGTGCTTGAAAACACCCGCGCGGGATTTGTGCCGACCGAGCAGTATCTTGCGGATATCGCATCGGCGCGTAAGGGCGTTGACGACGCCTATAAGGAGCTCGTAGAGGCGAACCACCGTTACACCGATGAAAAGAATGCGGTTGGAATAACCAAGGAGATCGAGGGTGCTATTGAGCTTGCCGACGAAAACGGTGGCGAGCAGCAGGTGATGTCCATTGCGGGCGCACTTCGCAAAAGCCAGATAAAGAACATCGCTGCAATAATCGGTGGCTCGCTCGTTGCTATCGCGGCGGCGGTCGTTGAGATAGTGGCAAAGGGCGCGCTTGCCGGTGTGCTTGCAAGGATCGCGTTCGGGCTTCTTCTTGTGGTGGGACTTGGCTGTGCGGCTACAATGGCGTTTTTCTTTGCAAAGAACAAAAAGCGCCTTGACGCGATACTCAATAGATTTTCAACCGAGTCCATACAAGATCTCAAAAATAAGATTGCGGTTATTTCCGAGGCACGCGAGAAGCGCGACGGACTCATCCGCTCCACCGAAAACGCAAGACTTGCCGTTGAGGCGGGCAAGATAAGCTACGACAGGGCAAAGAACGTTTTGCTCGAGGTGATTCTCCGTTGGGGAGAAGAGCCCCCACATTCAAAGCTTGGAGAGTTCCTTGATGCGCTTGAGGAAAAGGTGCACGCCTTCCTCGCAGACGAAAAGGCAATTCTTGAAGAAAAGGTTGAGCTTGAAATGCGCGTGCGCATGCTGCGCGAGAAGCTCGCGGGCAAGAGCGAGATAGACATTCGCGCGCTCGTTCCCCCTTTTAAGCGCAGGGTGCTTGAGAAGGTTGAGCATGAAACCATCCTCGAGGGTATTGAGCAATACAGACTTATAATCAGCGCGCAGGATGCTCTTGCGGAGGAGGTAGAGGCAGAGCTCTCGCTTATAAAGACGAGAAGCACTGACCCCGGTGAGATCTACGCGCGCATCCGAGCAAACGAGGAGCGTATGGAGGAGCTTAAGGCTCAACACAAGGCGTATTACGTTGCTCTTAAGGCGATAGAAAACGCAAGCGATAATCTCCGCGATGAGATATCTCCCCGTCTTGGAGAGTATTCCACCGCGCTTATGGAGATAATGACTAACAAAAAGTACACCTCCTTTGACGTAAGCGATGGCTTGAAGGTGACCTTTAAGGATCAGCTCGGTGCGGACAAGTCGGTGGATTTCCTTTCCGGTGGAACGCGCGACCTTGCATATGTGGCTGTCAGAATGGCACTTATAGATATGCTTTATACCGAAAAGCCACCGATCATATTTGACGAGAGCTTTGCCCATCAGGATAACTTAAGGGCAAAATCTATGATGAAGGCGATACATACGCTCGCCGAGGCGGGACATCAGAGCTTCATATTCACCTGCCGCGCAAGAGAGGGTACGCTTGCCAAGGAGCTGTCGCGTAAAAATGAAATATTCAAGCTTCACGGAAGCGACGATGCGACATTTTAATTTGAAAGGCATGACAGATGGCTAAAAGGATACTTGTAATCGGAAGCTCCAATATGGACCTTTCCCTTAACGTATACAGACTGCCCTCCGCGGGAGAGACCGTTATTGACGACGGCGGCGTGGCTTACACCCCCGGCGGTAAAGGAGCAAACGCGGCGATATCATTGCGGCGTCTTGGCGCAGACACCGTGTTTTGCACAAAGCTCGGTGCGGACAGCCACGGACAGAAGCTCTACGGATACTTTAAGGACGAGGGACTTGACACGTCGTATATTAAGGTGGACCGAGATTTCCCCACCGGCTTTGCCGCAGTTATAAAGGAATCCGACGCGCAGAACAGAATAATCTATTATCCGGGTGCGAACACCAATCTCACGCGCGAAAATCTTTTAGAGGCGTTTTCCTGTTCTCCCGACGCAGTTTATCTCAACTTTGAGATATCATTTGAAGCGGCGATGGTGGCGGCAAAAATCGCAGCCTCGCGTTCGATACCCGTATTTATTGATGCAGCACCCGCATCGGCGGATTATCCCCTCGAATCCCTGCCTCCCGTTGAAATTTTCAGCCCCAACGAGAGTGAAACCAAGGAGCTTACGGGCATACTCCCGGCAGGTGCAGATTCCTCGCTTCGCGCGGCACTCGCGCTTTGGAAGCGTGTAAAATGCAAATATATCATCATAAAGCAGGGCTCTCGCGGTGTTTTCGTTTACGACGGAAAGCACTACAGCATGATCCCCGCCTTCCGCGCAGACAAGGTGGTCGATACTACCGCTGCGGGAGATGCGTTCGGTGCGGCTATGCTGCTTGAATATCTCTCGCACGGCGACGTAAATCTTGCCGTTAAATACGGCGCGGCGGCAGGTGCGGTCGCCGTATCCCGTGCTGGCGCGGCAACCTCTGTGCCAACTGCGTCAGAGGTGCTTGAATTTATAAGAAAAAGACCAAATGAGATATAGCCTTTTGCGCTACGCGATCCTAGGCGCATCAAGCTGATATTTTGAAACTTTAAACAAAGGAAGCAAAAAGCGTTTTATGCATTACGTTTTTTCTGAATTGACAATTCCGTCATCCGATGGAATTCACAACTTATATACGGAAATATACGCCCCTATGACGGGCGAAGTCAAGGGCGTGATCCAGCTTGCGCACGGTATGATAGACCACGTAGGCAGATATAAGGCACTCGCGGAGTTCTTCGCCGCGGCGGGATACGTCTTTGCCGGTCATCACCACCTCGGTCACGGAAAAACCGTTAACTCGGCTGACGAGTACGGCTATTTTGCAAAGCGACACGGTGTAAGCTATCTCGTCGGGGATATGCACCGTGTGAACCTAAAGCTGCGCGAGCTTTACCCAAGCCTGCCAATCACCGTGCTTGGTCACAGTATGGGCTCGTTTATCACCCGACTCTACGCCGTAGCGTATCCCGAAGATATGGAAAAAGTGATAATTCACGGCACGGGTGGTCCTAATCCGCTTTTACCTATGGGTAAATTCGTGGCGGGCGCGATTCGCCTTTTCCGCGGCGGCAAGCACAGAAGCAAGCTCATAACCGGCCTCGCGTTTGGCTCGTATAACTCCCGCTTTCCCGAAAGCGACGGTAAAAACGCATGGCTCACACGCGACGTGGCGCGGGTAAGCGACCGAAAGGACGACGAGCTGTTGCGCTTCATATTCACAACGTCCGGTTACCTCGACCTTTTCACTATGATAGGCAAGGTGAACTCGCGTGCGTGGTTTAAAGCCTATCCCAAGGATATGCCCACTCTGGTTATCAGCGGTGACGCCGATCCCGTCGGTAATTACGGCAAGGGCCCGATCTACGTTTACGACAAGCTCGTCGGTCACGGCGTCGGCGGAGTTGAACTGAAAATGTATGAGGGCGCGCGTCACGAGCTTTTCAATGAAACGAACAGTGACGAGGTCTTCCGCGACCTTCTTATTTGGGTAGAAAAATGATACGCGCAATTGCATTGACCGGGCCTACCGCCTCGGGCAAAACGGGACTCTCAATAAAGCTTGCCGCAGACTTGTCGGCGGAGATAATTTCTTGCGACTCGATGCAGATATATCGCGGCATGGATATTGGCACGGCGAAGGCGACGGATGATGAGCGTGCCGCCGTTCCGCACCATATGCTTGACCTGATCTCACCGAGCGAGGACTTCAGCGTGGAAAGCTATCGCGAGGGAGCGCTGGCTGTTGCAAAGGAAATAGTCGCGCGCGGAAAATTGCCGCTATTCGTAGGTGGCACCGGGCTATACGTTGACGCCGCACGGCGCGCACCGTTAAGCGACGTACCCGAAAGCTCGCGCGAGTACAGGGATAAGCTGCTTGCAGGTATAAAAAGCGAGGGGGATATCGAGGAGCTTTGGCAAAGACTTGCCGCTGTAGATCCCGAGTCCGCTGCGGCTATCCATAAAAACAATGTCCGCCGCGTGATAAGAGCACTTGAAATATACGATAAGACGGGAAAGACGAAAAGTTATTTTGATAAGCTCTCAAAAGAAAAAAACGCGGATTTTGACATGAAGATAATAACTCTCGACTTTCACGAGCGAGAGAGCTTATATAAAAAAATTGACACGCGTGTCGACTTGATGATGGAGGAGGGGCTTCTCGACGAGGTTCGGGAGCTTTACCTTGGCGGCACTCTTAAGCACGGTACTACCGCCGCACAGGCGATAGGATATAAGGAGATAATCAAGTATCTTGACGGCGAATCTTCGCTTCTAGATGCGGTGGAGCTTATAAAGCTATCTTCACGCAGATACGCAAAGCGTCAGCTCACTTGGTTCAGACACGAGGAGGATGCATATCGCATCTACCTTGACCGCGAGGACGGTACTGCACGCGAGCCCGAGGACGTTTACTCGGAGCTGATTTGTATTACAAAAGAAATATTAAGGAATTTTCAGGTATGAAGGCAAGAGAAATAAAAGATAAAATTTTAGGTGGCGCGCTTCGGGAATACTCCGCTCTTTACACCGACCTCGACTTTCAGGCAAACCGTATAATTGCCGCAATTGACACCTTTACGCAGATGTACGGTGAGGATAGGGAAATATCGGTATTTTCAGTTCCCGGCAGAAGCGAAATATCGGGCAATCACACCGATCACAACAACGGCTGTGTTCTTGCGGGCTCTATCGACCGCGACGTTATAGCGGTAGCTTCACCGCGCGAGGACGGTATAATACGCCTGTATTCAGATGGGTATTCGGAGGAACAAATATCACTCTCCGACGTAGACGAGCCGAAAAATTTCAAAAGCTTCACCTCCGCTTCTCTGATCGCGGGTGTGTGCCGCGGCTTTAAGAACGAGGGTTACGCGGTCGGCGGATACGACGCCTATCTCACGTCAGCAGTTCCCGAGGGTAGCGGAATTTCATCAAGCGCGGCGTACGAGGTTATGCTCGGCAATTTGTTAAACCATCTTTACAACGGCGGTGCGATAGACAATCAACAGCTTGCCGTAATAGCGAAGTATGCCGAAAACGTTTATTTTGGCAAGCCCTGCGGCCTTATGGATCAGATGGCGTGCGCGGTCGGCGGATTTGTGTATATTGATTTTGAAAACGGTGATTCGCCGAGGGTAGAGCCTATAAAGTTTTCCTTGACCGATGCCGGATACTCGCTCTGCATAGTTAACGCGGGTGCAAGCCACGCCGACCTTAATGACGATTACGCCGCCGTGCCGGGCGAGATGCGCGCCGTGGCAAAGCTGCTTGGCAGAGAGGTCCTGCGCGGACTCACGGAGGAGGATATAATTAAAAATCTGACGAATATCAGGCGGTGCGTCGGTGACAGAGCTGTCTTGCGTTCAATACATTTCATAAGAGAGAACGAGAGGGTGGAAAAAATAAGAGAGGCGCTCCTCTCCGGTGACGTTGCGGGATTTCTCGGCGGCGTTAATAAGTCGGGCCGCTCCTCGTTTGAATATTTGCAAAACGTATACTCGCCAAAAAATCCGGGGGAGCAATCGGTTGCGCTTGCACTTGCAATTACCGACGGCTACCTTGAAGGAAAAGCGGCGGCATTCCGAGTACACGGTGGCGGCTTTGCGGGCACGATTCAGGTGTTCTTGCCCGTCGCTGATACCGATGGATACGTTGATTATATGAATTCCGTCTTTGGTGACGGTGCGGCGGAGGCGTTCAGGATCAGACCTCTCGGCGCGACAAAACTGTTTTAAAAAATCTAGATACAGCAATGTGAAAAGGAGAAGATCATGTCAGCAAAGAAAGCACAGGAAAAGACAGAAAAGGTAGCGGTGTCGGATAAGAAGGCGGCGCTTGAAACGGTAATGTCCAGAATTGAAAGAGAATGCGGAAAGGGCTCTATAATGCGCCTCGGCGAAAACGTCGGAATGAACGTTTCCGCGGTTTCTACCGGATCTCTTTCTCTTGACTTCGCTCTCGGTATAGGTGGAATTCCGAGGGGAAGAATAACCGAAATATACGGTCCCGAATCTTCGGGTAAAACTACCATTGCGCTTCACGTTATCGCCGAGGTGCAGAAGCAGGGCGGAGAAGCGGCGTTCATCGATGCAGAGCACGCGCTTGACCCCGTGTATGCTAAAAAGCTTGGAGTTGATATAAACAACCTCCTCGTTTCACAGCCCGATTGCGGTGAGCAGGCACTTGAAATTGCCGAAACTCTCGTAAACTCCGGTGCTATCGACATAATCGTAATAGACTCCGTTGCGGCACTCGTTCCCCGTCAGGAGATAGAGGGTGATATGGGTGCGTCCCACGTCGGCGTGCAGGCTCGCCTTATGTCCCAGGCAATGAGAAAGCTCTCCGGCTCTATTGCAAAATCTAACTGCATAGTTATCTTTACAAACCAGCTTCGTGAGAAGGTGGGCGTTATGTACGGTAACCCCGAGGTTACCACCGGAGGCCGTGCGCTTAAGTTCTACGCATCCGTTCGCATTGACGTGCGTCGCGCAGAGGTGCTTAAAAACGGCAGCGACGTTTACGGCTCTCACACCAAGTGCAAGGTTGTAAAGAACAAGGTTGCTCCTCCCTTCAAGACTGCGGAGTTTGATATACTTTACGGCTCGGGCATTTCCAAGTCCTCCGAGATCATCGATATGGCTATCCAGCTTGGTATAGTTGAAAAGAGCGGCGCGTGGTTCTACTACGACGGCGATAGACTCGGACAGGGCAAGGACAATGTAAGAAAGCTTATCGAATCCGATAAGGAGCTTATGGATAAGCTTGAAGGCCTTGTTCGCGATAAGGTTCAGAATCAGCCTCTTGATGAGGATGCGCTCGCATCCGACGATGATTTTGAAATAAACGATTTTGACGGCGACCTTTAATTTATTGATAAAAACACGGCAAGGCGGCTCTGTTGGCGAGCCGCCTTGTAATTCAAAACCGACAAAAGCGCGGAGGCAAAATGATAAAGCTTGAATACGTAAGGGGTGCGTCCTCAAAGGGGTACGTGAGGCTTGGCGTGAATACCGATGAGGGAAAAGCTTCTTATACGGTATCGGAGGCGACTTATTCCTCCATCGGAGCGCCCCGTATAAGCGATGATTTGACACGGGACAGCCTTGATATTATAAAAAACGCTGATATGGAATACAGAGCGAGGATATATGCTTTGCGCATTCTCGGATATGCCGACAATAGTGAACGGCGACTTGCGGAGAAGCTCTGTCGGCGCGGGATAGACCGCGATATAGCCGTGTGCATTGCGCGAGAGATGGTTTCTCTCGGCTATATAAATACCGACCGCCAGCTTGACTCGCTTGTCAGATGCGAGGTAAATATCCGTTTTTCCGGCCCCGCAAAAATAATTCCCAAGCTCAAAGCTCGCGGATATGACGCAAAGGACGTAAGTGCGGCAATATCACGCCTTCAGGAGCGCGGGGAAATAGACTTTGAGCTTGCGCGCCTACGCCTTATTGAGTCAAAGCACGTAGATCCCGAGGACCGCGAAAGCGTAAAAAAGATTCTCTACAGAAACGGACACAATGTATGTTAAAACGATTTATAAAATATTATAAGCCGCATCTTGCCCTGTTCAGCTTTGATATGATAGCGGCGGTTATCGTCGCGGCGGCAAGCCTTTTTTACCCCTCTATAGTAAAGGCAATAATCAACGAATATATAAACGATGATACTCCGAGGAGGCTGATCATATGGTCGGCGATACTTCTCGCGCTCTACGTGGTCAAGGCGTATTTCAACTACGTAATGGGTTATTACGGACACGTGGTCGGAGTCAGAATGCAGGCGGATATGCGCCGCGATCTGTTTAAAAAATACGAGTCGTTGCCATTTTCGTATTTCGACAATCACAAGACCGGTGACCTCATATCGCGCCTCTCAAACGATCTTTTTGATGTTTCGGAGCTAGCGCACCACGGTCCGGAAAACCTTTTCCTCTCCGTGCTTATGCTGGTCGGCTCGTTCGTCGTGCTTATCAGGATCAATCTCACCCTCACGCTCATAATGTTCGCGATAATCCCATTCATAATTCTGTTCACGGTGATTTCGCGAAAGAGCATGCTCGCGGCAATGAGCGAGTCGCGCAAGAAGATGGCGGACATCAACGTAAACGTCGAAAATTCCGTCACGGGTGTCAGGGAGTCCAAATCCTACGTAGCCGAACACCACGAAATATGCAAGTTCAACCTATCGAATAAGAGCTTCGTAAAATATCGCACGAAAGCGATGTTTTCCCTCGGACTTTTTCATTCCGTGATGCAGCTCTTTTCCGATCTTTTATATCTAGTTATAATATTTACCGGCGGACTTTTCCTGTTTTACGGAAAGATCGATGCGGGAGAGTTTGCCGCCTTCATTCTTTATATAAGTATGTTCCTCGATCCCATTCACCGTTTCGTTACTCTCTTTGAGCAGATGCAGGAGGGAATGTCGGGATACTCGAGATTCCACGAGGTGATGAACGAGCCCTCCGAGCTTGACGAGGGCACGGTGGAGCTCGACGACGTCAAGGGTGAGGTGAAATTTGAGGGCGTGAGCTTCGGCTACACCACCGATGAGAATGCAAGGCTTGTTATTTCAGACCTCGATCTCTCCGTGCGCGCGGGCGAAACGCTTGCGCTAGTCGGCCCGTCAGGCGGCGGAAAAAGCACGCTTTGCAACCTTGTGCCGAGATTCTATAATCTTAACTCCGGCAGGATTTTGCTCGACGGCGTAGATGTGCGTGACATCAAGCTTGAAAGCCTGCGCAAAAATATCGGAATGGTATCGCAAAACGTGTTCCTTTTTGACGGTACTGTGCGCGAAAATATCGCATATGGCAACCTGGATGCAACCGATGAGGAAATAATAGAAGCGGCTAAAAAGGCTAATATACACGATTATATTATCACGATGGCAAACGGATATGATACGGAGGTCGGAGAGCGCGGAGTGAAGCTCTCGGGCGGACAAAAGCAGAGAATTGCCATAGCGCGCGTCTTCCTCAAAAATCCCAAGCTGCTCATACTTGACGAGGCAACCAGTGCGCTTGATAACGTGACTGAAATGCAGATACAAAAGTCGCTTGAGGAGCTTTCACGCGGCAGAACGGTTATCGTGGTAGCGCACAGGCTCTCTACGGTAAAGGGTGCTGACGAGATAGTCGTCCTCGATTGTGACGGAATAGTGGAGAAGGGCTCGCACGAGGCTCTTATGGAGCTTGGCGGCGAATATAAACGGCTCTATTCCTATCAGTTCAGACAGTGACCGAACAAATAAAAAATGGGCGAGAATACCGCACGGGTATCCTCGTCCCTTTGTTTTTAGTTAAATCTTAAAGATGATGTCTCCGTAGGTGGGCATCGGCCACGCCTCACGTGCGGTGAGGATCTCCATCTCGTCAACCACGCGGCGCAACGCTTGCATTTTAGCCTCAACGGTATCCTTGTAGAAGAATGCCGCCTCCACCTCGCCGCGTTTTGCAATCGCACTCTTTTCTGCACGCTCCAGCGCAGAGTAGGCATCGTAGGTCTTTGAGAGAAGCTCGGAGAGTCTTTCTATAATATCTACCTCGCACGCGACGTTTGCGTTTTTGATAGCGGCGCGCGTTGCGTTAACCGACTCCGAAAGCTTGCCGATATACTTTGATACCGCGGGGATTATATCTCGCACTGTCATCTCAAGCATCGTGCGCGCCTCGATATTCTTGATCTTTCTATAGCTTTCAAAGAATATTTCGCGCCTGGAGCGCATTTCGGTTTCGCTCATAACGCCAAAACGGGTGAAAAGGGCAATATTTTTCTCGTCGGTGAAATGCTCGTAAGCCTCGGGCGCGGTTTTAAAGTTTGAAAGTCCGCGCTCGCGTGCCTCCTTTTCCCATTCCTCCGAATAGGAGTTGCCAGCGAAAAGAATCCTCTTGTGCGCCTTAAAGGTTTCTGCAAGCAGGGTGTCGGTCGCTGCATCGAAATCCTCCGCCCCTTCAAGCTTGTCCGCAAACTCACGGAAGGAGTTTGCGACCGCCGTGTTAAGAACGATATTAGCTAACGCGATGTTCTGGGATGAGCCGACCATTCTGAACTCAAACTTGTTACCGGTAAAGGCAAACGGTGAGGTTCTGTTCCTATCGGTCGTATCACGTCTTATAGAGGGGACGTAGGGTACGCCGAGGGACATATACTTCGGGTCCTTGTTAGAGTAGACCGAGCCGTCAATTATGGATTCTATAATTCTGTCAAGCTCATCACCAAGGAAAATGGATATGATAGCAGGGGGTGCTTCGTCACCGCCGAGTCGGCAATCGTTGCCTGCACTTGCGGCGGATATGCGCAACAGATCCTGATACTCGTCAACCGCCTTTATAACCGCGGCGTGAATGAGAAGGAACTGTTTATTTTCACACGGGGTCTTGCCGGGCTTCAAAAGATTGACACCGCCGTCGGTGGCGATCGACCAGTTGTTATGCTTGCCCGAGCCGTTTATTCCTACAAACGGCTTTTCCGCTAAAAGACACGCCATCTTATAGCGCGGCGCTATCTTTTTCATATATTCCATAGTAAGCAGGTTGTGGTCGACTGCTATATTGGTGGTAGAAAATATGGGCGCAAGCTCGTGTTGTGAGGGTGCTGCCTCGTTATGCTTGGTTTTTGCCGAGATGCCGAGCTTCCACAGCTCCTCGTCAAGCTCCTTCATAAATAAATTGACACGGGGTGGCAATACGCCAAAATAATGGTCGTCAAGCTCCTGTCCCTTAACCGGGGGAGCACCAAAGAGGGTGCGACCGCAGTAAAAGAGGTCGCGTCGTGCCACGTAGTCCGCCTCGTCGATAAGGAAATACTCCTGCTCTGCACCGACGGTGGAGGTAACGCGCTTCGTTGCGGTGTCACCGAAAAGGCGTAGTATGCGAAGCGCCTCCGTATTAATTGCATCCATTGAGCGGAGCAGGGGGGTCTTGGTATCAAGTGCCTCACCTGTATATGAACAAAAGGCTGTCGGTATGTAAAGTGAGCCGTCTTTTATAAAGGCGTAGGACGCGGGATCCCAGGCGGTGTATCCGCGCGCCTCAAAGGTTGCGCGCAGGCCTCCCGACGGGAAGGAGGATGCATCGGGCTCTCCTTTTATAAGCTCCTTGCCCGAAAACTCCATGATAGCCTTTCCTCCGCCAACGGGAGTAAGGAAGGCATCGTGCTTCTCGGCAGTAACGCCGGTAAGGGGCTGAAACCAATGCGTATAGTGCGTTGCGCCGTGCTCGATCGCCCAATCCTTCATAGCACCGGCAACCACGTCAGCGATAGAGGCGTCGATCTCCTTGCCGGTTGCCATAGTATTTATAAGGGATTTATAAACGTCTTTAGGAAGTCTTTCCCGCATTACGTCCTCGCTGAATACGCGGCAGGCGAATATATCGGGTATACGTTTGTTTTCCATTGTCAATTCCAGCCTTCATGGGTTTAAAATTTAATAAATATATTATATACTAATATTTTCGGAAAGTCAATTACAAATTTCGCTATTGACTTTTATACTGTATAATGTTATAATTATGCATATCGAATTTTAAGGATTTTTGAATGTATTATATAACTTTAGACCTAGAATGGAACCAGGCGTATGCGGAAAAGGCTCTCGCGGTGCAAAAGCGACTTTGCCGACGTCTGCGCGGCGAGGTGATCCAGATCGGCGCGGTAAAGCTTGATAAAAACATGCTTCCGTGCGGCTCGTATCAGATAATCGTAAAGCCGAAATATTTTAAAAAGCTGCATAAGCACGTTTCGGTTTTGACCGGTATCACGCAGGAGCAGATGGACCTCGGTTCTCCGCTTGCGGAAGCGGCGGAAAAATTTAAAAAATGGTGTGGCAAGGACTTTGCGTTTTTAACTTGGGGACCGGATGATATCCCGATGCTTAAGGAAAATCTTCGGGCTCATGACCTTGCTGTCGATTGGCTGGATGAAAATTACGACCTTCAGCTTATATTTAACAGACAGACCGATGGCGCATCAAAGCAGCGTTCTCTCGAATACGCGATGGAATACTTTGAGATTCCGCAAAATTTACCCGCGCACGACGCGCTTAACGACGCATATTTTACCGCTCTTGTGGCAGAGAAACTTGACGTGGAGGAGGGAATAAAAACCTACAATCAGCGCTCCGGCATCCTCCTTGATGAGCGCGTTGTCGGTGATGCCGACGCAGGTGAGGACGGCTACGTTACCATATCCGAGCTGCTCGACGAGGATTTCGTGAAAGCGCCCGTGTGTCCCGTTTGTCAGCGTAAGCTTTCATCGCGACTTAAGATGCTTCACTCCAAGGGGCAAAGGTACAGCTATATATACAGCTGTCCCACTGACGGAAATATGATTCTTTCATTAAAGCTGCACCGCAATTTCAACGAAACATGGCGTGCAAAGCTTTCATTTGAGCTTGCCGACGACGCGAGGATTGAAGAATTCAAGCGCGCGCTTGATGCAAGCAACGTTAAAAGAAAGGCAAAACATAGAAGATCACGCAGAAAGACGGCGGATACCGCGCGTCAGCCTGCGCAGGAAACGACCTGACGTTTAAAGAGGAGCTACCGAAAGGGTAGCTCCTCTTTTCGCTTAAAAGGGTAAAAATTAGGAAAACCGTAGGTTTTCAACCGCGTTTTCCTCAAATTATACTTAAAGAAAAGAGGTACTGTGTTTTTTCACAATACCTCTTCGTTTTTTATCTGTTTATGACTAAATACGACAGTTCTGCGTTTTGTTATATAGCGGCGCGTTTTATTTAACAAACACAAACGGTGAATCGGATGCGTCAGTAGCACCCGTGCCGAGAAAATGCTTGATTTCTCCCGTTTGTATATCGGTGTAGTAGAATTTCGTTGAGCCGAAGAAGCCGCCCATATTTTCCGCTACGCCGTGATATCCGCCGCTTTCTACACCTAGTCCCGAGGTGTCCGGCATCGTATAAACGTATCCGCCGGAGTTCCCGAGAATTTTGATGTATTCAGGGGGGAGTATCGGGTTAAGGTTAAGCAGAGTTCCCTTGCCCTTGATGATATGCCCGCCGTCCTTATAATCATTGTAGAGCATATCCGTGTTACCGATAACGCCGTCGCCGTCATCGTCCTTATGCGTGCAGGGCTTCTCGCCGCAAGCAAAGGTAAAGAGCGTTAACGTCATAACCAGGACGACAAGAATCAGTTTTTTGAAAGCTTTTTTCATAAACTACCTCGACTTGTAACGTTATAATTCCATTATACATAAAATAAGCGTGAAAGTCAATAATATACGCGAAGGTTAATATTATACGCACCGGGGTTGCCGTTGTCAAATGTAAGCATACAGTCCCCGCACCTCGCTTCTTAACCGGGTTGTTTTTTCGCTGTAAAAATATGTTATAAAAAAATTGAAAAAGGTATTGCATTTTTAAAAAAGGTGTGTTATAATCAAGTTACCAACAGTTATGCTTTCTATGTGTACCGGAGGTAATACATATGAAGTATGAAAATCCTACATGTGAAATAGTATTACTTGATGACGCAGACTGTCTCAGAACTTCCGTGGAGTGGAAGCCTGGCGAAACTCCCTTTGTAGTTCACTAATACTACTCACGTTTAGAAGGAAAGAACGCCGACCCAATCGGCGTTCTTTTTTTTGATTTGGTGCTTTGTTTTTTAAAAAGAGGCGGTGCTTTTCGCACCGCCTCAAATTATTTTGGATTATTTTTTGAACTCGAAGCAGCTGCCCGCCGCAAGCTCGGCAAACGGTCCGTAGAAGGACTTCTTGTTTCCGCTTGCATCCGTGTACTCAAACGAGGTTGAGCCGAAGAAGCCGCCGTTGTTTTCCGCAACGCCGTAGTAACCGCCGTTGCTGATATATCCGGAAGATGCCGTGCTGTCAAGCGTGAATACGTATCCGCCTGCGCCGTTAACACCGTCGTTGTTGAAAATTCTGATGTATTCGGGGGGGCAGACCGGGTTCACGTTGTGATAATCGTTGGACTTGAAGTATTTCTTATCCTTGTAATCGGCGTAGAGATACTTCGTCGCCTCGAGAATTCCGTCCTCGTCAAGGTCGGGCATATCGACGTATCCGTCGTTGTTTCTGTCGGCAACCTCGTAGTTTGCAGCGACGTGCGATTCCTTGAGGTGCATTTTAGTATTGACGTTCTCATCGGTGCAAACTAGTTTAATTTCATAGCCTGCTGCCAAGGGCTCGTTCGTTTCAATATCGAAGAAGTTGACGTTATCAAGCTCTATACTCGGGAAATAGCATATATAGCCGAAGTACCAGTTGCTGTAGCCGTGTCCGGCAACGAAAACGCCATCCCAGGTGTGTGTATCCGTAGTATCGGGGTCCCTCGTATAAACGTAGCTGTCTACGTTCTTGAATTTAACGCTACCCTCCCAGGTTGAACCGTAGTCGCTTCTCATTCCGAAAAGGCTGTTGTTGCTTGCCTTGTAGAACTCTGCATAGTGAGTAGCATGTTCTACCAGGAGGTCGCCGCCGCCGGTAAGGGCGATGGTATGGAAGGTAGAGCCATTTATGATTTTACCGTTCCACATTCCCGAGTGAGCGTCAAAGCGGGAGAAGGTGGAGGCGTCCATAACGACGTTCTTGCAGAAGTTTGTTCCACCACTGCCCCAGAAGATCTGGTAGCGTTTTATCTGGTTGATATCGTCCTCGTTGTAGTTGCTGCCGTAGGAGAATACCTGCGCGAAGAACATAGAGGATTGTGCCCCGGGATCATCCTTGTTTGCCGCATGCACGTTGCCCTGCGGGTCAACGGTAATCCAAAAGTTAGACTGATTAAAGTTTCTGTAGGTGAGGTTGTTTACATTCCACGCGTTGTGCGCATACGTACCGGTCGCTCCGCCGCTGCCCCAGTTCGTATAACCGTTGCTTGCATACTTCGCGATGTTTTGTCTGTAGCATCTGCGCGCTGCGAACGTACAATTCTCATAGAGAATATCGGTTGCATCGTGAGCGGAGTAGAAGCCGTGGTATGCGGGTCCGATCTTACCCTCTGCCTGCTCCTGAAGGTTAAACTCACCCTCAACGTAATGCGTAACTCCACGCATCGTGGTGAAGGAACGGCGAATGTCTATTCCTCTATTATAGTAGCTGGTTACGAACGTCTTGCCGTCTTCACCCAGTATGCTTACTCGGCACGCCTTGGTGGTGAAGTGTCCGCCCTCGATCGTAATAGGCTCTATGTTAAGGGGAAAGATATCAATACTGTCGAGGTGCTTATAATCGAAAATGATGGGGGTATCGGCACTTACTTTGCCGTCCTTATCAATAACGATAACCTCCTGCATTGCCTGACCCGCCACGTTATAGCTCTGTCCAAGACGTCTGTACACCTTGTGGCTTGAGTTGTAGGGGATGAGCATTGCGGGATAATTTACGCCGGGAATATCTATAACCGTCGTGTCGCGGTTTATGCCCGCTGTAGCAATCGCTTCAAGCTGGGATTCAACGTCGAGCGTCCACATAGGCTTGTCGGATACCACGGTGAACACGTGTCTCTCATACGTCTTATAGTCGTTTTCTTTCCAAACCGAAAGGTTGGTATCGTCTATAATAAAGTTTGCGCCGGTCCAAGTTACGTTAGTCATTATCGGAATGGTAACGTATTCGCCGTCAACTAGGTTGCTGCGAAGCAGGTAGGTTTTGCCGGGTGTGGCGTAAACGTGCTGACCGCCGGCATTCGCCTCAACGTGAGCTTTGTAGATTGCCGCAAAGTCGTCGGTAATACCGTCACCCTTTGCGCCGTATTCCTCGTAGGTAACTGTGCTGACGTCGCGGTTTACCATAGTTCCGGTAAAGTTGATAGCACCGGTCTTTGTAAATACGGTTTCATTAAAGAAATCCTTAACGCCGGAATCTATTTTGTTGAGGTATGCACACTCTATCACGAGCCGTCCGCCGTTCGAGGTGTAAACCTTAAAGTTCCCGTGCTCCGTCTTTAAAATCGGCTTTATAACGATGGACATATCGGTAGCATCTTCAAGTCCTACTATCTTGAAGTAATATCCGGTACGGTCAAACATCTCGGTCTGAAGCCATCTCGCTGCTTCGGAATATACCGCGTCAAGAGTGTCGGTCGCTATGGTATAGCCCTTCATGTCAGCACCGTTCACCTTAAGAGCGGTGACGGCGTAATCGTCCTGAACCACAAGGATATCCTTGTCGCTGTTCATAGCTACGGTTTCGGGTGTTTCTTTGGTGGGAAGTCCGAGGATCTCGGTTCTGAATTTCTCAATAGCGGTCAGCAGAGATTTTTCGGTCACCGCATCGATTATAACCTTGTTCTTAACGCGCTTAACAACGTATCCCTTGTTGCCGAGCTCGTATGCATCAAAGTCATACTCCTCGCCTCTGGTGGTTACGTTACCGACAAGAACCTCAATTTCCTGCATTTTTTTCTCGTCGTTTTCGCGAACTATTGAGGTTTTAATATCAATTTTATGAAGCTCGTTCTTTAACTTGTTCAACGCGTCGTAGACTTTAGAGGGAACAGTGCCCGACGTCAATACAATGTTGAACGTGCCTTCTCCGTCTTCGACGAGCAAAAGGTCGTCAAGCGGCGGCTTTTCACCAAACGGCTCGTCGCATTTATCACAAACTCCGTCTCCGTCGCCGTCTGCGTGTGTACAAGGAGTAGAGCCTCCGCATGCAAACAGGCAAAGCGTCAGAGAAAGTGCGAGCAATAGCATAAATATTTTCTTCATAAACTGCCTCCGTAAAAAAATAAATATTTATCAATTTTATTATACTTAAAAGCGCGCGCGTAGTCAAGCGTGAGAATAAACAAACAAAAAAGAACTCATTGTATAAAAGCGACAAAAAAAGACCGAACTGTGAACGAATTCGGTCATTTGGGGTGCATTAGCAAATTTATTTCGCGTCGCGCGAACGTGCCTTGTCAGTTTATACCGACAAGCTTTCGTATCTCGGCCTTGCGCATCATAATTACAGCCACGGCAAAGCAAATGGCGAGGTCTACTCCCAAAAACGAGCCGTTGTATGCAAAGGAATAGAGATATTTACCCATTCCCTCGGGTGCCCACTGTCCCCAGATGGCAACACCTGTCACAAAGTGGCAAAGGAAGCGGAAAAGAACGCACGCTCCCATACCTACGTAGAAAGAAATCTCTCGCGACTTTATGAGCTTTGTCTTAAGCAGCGCGCCTGAAAGCCCGATTACCGTGAAGGGAACTACGTAATCAAATATAATGCACAGGGCAAGGGTGGCACCGGTTTCGCAGTACGGAAAAACGTTTCCCTCAACCAAAGCCTGTGCAAGCTGTGTCAGGGAGTAAACAAATCCCGTGCCGAGTCCTATCACAGGACCGTATTTAACGCTTATCAGCATTATCGGCAGCATACTCGCCACGGTCACCGATCCACCGAGGGGCATCTCGTACAGCTTCGCACAGCTTAAGGTAAACGCGAGAGCTACCATTATGGAGCATTCCGTCAGAACCGTGATTTTTGAATTTCGCATAATATCACCTCAAAATAAAATACCGCACAGGACATACATCCGTGCGGCAGATTACTCAAAGGTAAAACGATCTTCCTACGACGGCATTATCCGTATCAGGTTAAAGGGTTTGACTCGCGTCATCTCAGCACAAAGCACCCCTGATGTTATATTCTGTTCGGTTCGATAAGATTATATCACCCCACACCTCGCTTGTCAAGCGGTTTTAGGGATTTTGTTCACAAATTACGAGCAGCGCACCGTCCCTTACCGAAATCTGCGCTTCGGATGAGGTGAACTCGTTTGATACGCCGAGCGGAAAGCTCGGGGTAAGGGTGGCGTCCTGCAGGGTATAATAGAGCCCCTTAATGTCTACGCCGACAGCGTTGCCGCCAATGGCAAATACAGAAACGCGCTTTCCTGCTTTTCCCGATACCCGTGTAGCGTTATTTTTTATGACGAAGGCAACGTCGCCCCTGCCGTAAAGCGTTGCTCTGTCCCCGCGCTCCGCAATAAAGAGCAAGAGTGAATACGCGGCGAGAGTGTGGTCGGACCGACCGCCGACCGCACCGTATATGCAAAAGGTGTGAAAGCCGCGCCGTGCCCCCTCAAGATACGCAAGGTGTAGGTCAGTTTCGTCCTTTTCTTTCTTGTAGCGAATTATCTCGATTCCGTCGGGAATTTTTGACACGGAGTCCATGTCGCCGATCAAAAGGTCGCATCTGATGCCAAGGCGCACAAGGGCATCGTAGCCGCCGTCAGCCGCTATAACCAGGTCGTCCTTGTCGGGATCGAAGCTGCCGTAAAGCTCCCCTGCGCCCACTATATAACAGTTTTTCATTCTTCAAATTCCCCACGCATATCAAGCATCTCGTCAAGAGCGCGCATAACGCCGAGCTTGCCGTATTCGTATGTAAGTCCGCCCTGCATATAAGCGGTGTAGGGCTCGCACAGCGGTCCGTCACAGGAAAGCTCGTTGGTCGCGCCCGTAACGAACGTGCCTGCAGCCATGATTTCGGGGTGCGGGTAGCCCGGCATCTCACCGGGTTCGGGTATGCAATACGCCTCGACGGGCGAGCCCATCTGTATTCCCTTGCAGAATTTTATGAGCTTGTCCGGGGAGTGCAGATCCATAGTTTGTACTATATCGGTTCGTTTTTCGTCATATCTCGGACTAACGTCGCCAAAGCCGGCGAGCTCAAGCAGCCTTGCGGCAAACGCCATTGATTTAAGCGTGGATGCAACCGCCGCCGGTGCCATAAAGAAGCCCTTGTAAAACGATGCAAGCTGATTGAAGTTTGCACCGAGGGACTTTCCGACGCAAGGTGCGGTCAGTCGCTCGGAAATATCCTCTATAATGTCGCGGCGACCGACGCAGTATCCGCCGCTCACGGCAAAGCCTGCGCCGAGATTTTTCATCATTGAGCCGACGAAAACGTCAGCGCCCACGTCGGTGGGCTCTCTGTCCTCGCAAAATTCGCCGTAACAGTTGTCTACCATAATAACCGTATCGGGTGACGCCGCCTTTATTACCTTAATGGCCTCGGCAATTTTATCTATCGTCAGGCTCTTGCGTTGGGCGTATCCGCGGCTTCTCTGTATCGCGGCAACCTTAACATCACCGCGCGCAACCCTTGCCTTTATGGCGTCAAGGTCAAACTCGTCGCCGACAAGGTCTATCTCCTCGTATTTTACACCGCATCTGATAAGAGAATTGCGGCTATCGCCCGCCGTGCCTATAACGCTTTGGAGGGTATCGTAGGGAGTACCGGAAACGTAGAGAAGTGTATCCCCGTGCTTCAAAAGTCCGCCAAGCGTAACGGCAAGTGCATGCGTGCCCGACATAAGCTGTGGGCGCACGAGCGCATCCTCTGCGCCGAACACCCTGGCGTATATTTCCTCAAGCTTATCTCTGCCCGAATCGGCATAGCCGTAACCGGTGATTTCAATAAAATCCGCGGTTGAAACGCGACATTCCTGGAACGCCGACAAAACCTTTGCCGAGCAGATAAGTGCGTTCTCTTCTATTTTTTTGAAAACGTCAGCGCAATCCGCCTCCGCCTTTTTTGCAAGGCGCGCGGTATAGTCGCTGATCTTGTAACCGTAATACATCGTATAGTCCTCTCTTAAATTCTGCGAAGTATGTCTACAAACTCCGAAAGGGTGGAAATTTCATAATCTGCGCGGATATCCTCCCTTTGCGGCAACCCTTTAGGGTTGAAGTGGCAGGTAGTAATTCCCGCGTTTATTCCGCCGAGTATATCCGAGCCAAGACTGTCACCGAGGATTATCGCCTCGTCACGCGAAAAATTCGGTATCGCGGCAAAGCAGCCTTCAAAAAACTCGCGCGAAGGTTTGTCGTAGCCGATCCTCTGCGATATAAAAATTCCGTCAAAATATTTTGCTATTCCCGAAAGCGATATTCTTCCGTCCTGCACGACTGCCGTGCCGTTGGATGCAATATACAAGTGATATTTGCCGTAAAGAGCTTTTACTAATTCTTCGCCCCCCGTATACCAGCACCACTCTCCGCTCAAGGTGCGCTCGTATATGGCTTGTGCCTCCACGTGAGAGATGTCCGAGCGCCCCATTTTTTCAAACAGGATTCTGAAACGGCGCGTGAGAATATCTGCTCTGGTGGCTTCGCCTCGCTCGAGCATTTGCCACATAGAGCGGTTGATCTCGCTGTAATCACGCAAAATATCATCCGTTGGCTCAACGCCTAACGTGCGGAAGGTTTTTGACAGTGCCACCGCCTCGGATTTGTGAAAATCAAAGAGGGTGTCGTCAAGGTCAAGAAAAACGTGCTTGATTTTAGACATAAACGTCCACCTCTATATTAAGTTTGCCTTTTTTGGATTTTGTTTCGTATCCGCGATATATAAATCTACCGTGTCCGCGCACGCTGACGACTTCTCCCTCCTTAAGCTGATAGGAGTTGTTTTCGCACAGCCTGCCGCCGACGAAAACGAGCCGCTTTGTAAAAAGCGTGCTTGCCTCCTCGCGTGAGAGAGAAAACAGCTTTGCGACTATCGCATCAATTCTTTCTCCTACCGCTTGGACACGACGTCTTTCGGTTCTGTAAAGCTCGCGCGCCTCCGGGGCATCTGCTTCCGATAGGATAACGTCCGTGCGCTTTACTCTCCCAAGCTCGCTCATCACGTGGGGCGCGACGTCCTTTTTTACGAATATATATCCGACATTGTCTATTATGGCTATATCACCAAGGGTGCTACGCTCGATTCCCAGGTTTAAAAGCGCGCCGAGAAAATCTCTGTGGGTAAGCTTGTCGGCGAATTTTTGCGACACGGGCTCGGCCTTAACGCATACTATCGGAAAATCCGAGCCGAACGAGCCGTCCTCTCCGAATCTTATTATGACGCGCTCTGCACCCTCTACTCCGCCAAATAGCGTATAGGCGGTCGGGGAGAGGGAATTCTTTATTTCGGCAAACACCGATTGCTCCGCAAGGCCGAGAAAGTCCGTGTAGGTGTAGATTCCTCTTTCGGTTGCCTTGCGGTACAGCTCGGCAAATCTTTTCTTTAAAAATTCCTGCTCGTCCATCAGATTCCGGCAAGGTCGACGGGGTACATTATTTTGAGCTGATTTATCTTGGATTCATATGCCTTGCGGCGCTTCTCGTTAAGCAGTCCTGCTTTGATCTGGTCGGCGATTTCGCTATAGGAATAAAGCTTTGCCTCCTCCTTGGAGTTGAGCAAAATAAGGTGATAGCCGAACTGCGTTTTTACCGGCTCCTTCGTTAATTCGCCCACCGACATTGCAAATACCGCGCTGTCAAATTCGGAGACCATCTGTCCGCGCTCAAAGCTGCCGAGATTTCCGCCCGCATCCTTGGAGGGACACTTTGAATATGCCCTTGCCGCATCCTCAAAGCTTATTTTTCCGCTTGTGATCTCCTCGTGTATTTTCTTCGCCTCATCCTCGGTATCGACGAGAATGTGGCTCGCATTTACCGACTCGCCGCTTGTGAACTCTGCCTTGTTATCCTCGTAATATTCTTTTGCCTCGGCATCGGTTACGGTAACGGAGGCAATCGCCTTTTCACCCGCGTAGCTTATAAGCAGGTTTTCTTTAAGGCGGTTTAATTCATCTCTGAACGCCGGCTCTGCCTCGTAAAGATTTCTTCTCGCGTCAAGCAAGAGCAGCTTGTTGTTTATAACCTGATTGAGAAGCGCGCGTCTGCCCTCGGGGGAGTTATACGCTTGTCCCCTCTGTCCAAGTCCGCGCATAAGCTCTGCAAGGTCCTTTTCCGTAACGGTAATATTGCCTACCGTAGCAAGTATTCTGTCTGCCATTTTTCTATCTCCTTAAAATCAATTATTTCTTAACCCCTTGGGGTAGTGATTTTTAATTTTTCCGAGGCTTACCTTTCCACCGCCTATGACCGCGCCCTCGTATTTTACTGCGCACCATCCGCCGTCGGCTGCATTGTGGGAATCGATTTCCTCGCCGTGCAGATATTTTTCTGCTCTCACATCGCCGCATACAAGCTCCTCGCTTCTTGAAAAAAGCTCTCCGCAAGCCGAGAAAAATTGATGCGCGGGGTGTAAGAGTCCCTTTTCAACCCTTCCGAGCAAAACTCCCGCTGAAAACACTGAATGGGGCGGTATCGGGTACCCGTGCGATAAAATTACAAGATTTTCGCCTATCTTGACTATGCGGCCGCTTGGGGCGGATGTGAGATTTTTCTTAAAAAACAGCTCTACCGCCGCCATCTCATCGCGGCTTGGCGATTTAGCGGAATCTGAAAAGAGTATTCTCTTTTTCGGCTCGTCGCCGCGCTTCCTTTTAAGAAGCGCGATAAACTGTCCTTCGCCCGGGGATTTGTGAGGATAAAATCGGCGCGCATAGTGTAGACTTTTGCACTTTGCGCCCTCAAAGCTTATTCCGTCCGACGTGCATTTTACAACTCCGTCGGTGACGGGAACTATCTCGTAATCCTCGTGCTCCGAGAGAAACGAGTCTATTATCATCTCGTTTTCTTCAAGCGAAAACGTGCAGGTGGAATAGAGAAGATATCCCCCCGACTTAACGAGCGACGCGGCGTTTTCTATTATATCCCGCTGCCGTCTTGCGCAGGCCAGAACGTTTTCCTCACTCCACTCTCTGACCGCCTCCTCGCTCTTGCGAAACATACCCTCGCCGGAGCAGGGGACGTCTGCGATTACCAGATCGAAAAATTCGCGGTAAAGCTTTGGCAACTCCTTCGTGTCAAGAGAGGTAACGGTAGCATTTTTTACACCGAGCCGTTCAAGATTTGATACCAGAATTTTAGCGCGCTTCGGTACGTATTCGTTTGAAAGCAAGAATCCGTGCTTGATTTTTTCGGCTACCTGGCCGGATTTTCCACCGGGTGCGGCACACATATCAAGCACGCACCATCCGTCCTCGATTTCCACCGCCGCCGCGGTTGCCATAGCTCCGGGGTCTTGGATATATATCATACCCGCGTGGTGTGCCGCCGTCGTGCCGATCCCTGCCGCGTCATCAAGGATATAGGCGTCCTTGACGTAGGGGACGGGGATGAGGGGGCGGTCGATTGCTCTTAAAAAGTCGGCTGAATTCGTTTTCAGGGTGTTTACCCTTGCCGCCTTAACTGATTCCGGCTCGGAAAGCGCGGCGACGAAGGCATCAAGCTCCTCTCCGAGCAGCTCTGACATTCGTTTTATAAAAGCTTTTTCAAACAAGACACCGCCCCCTTTTTGTTTCATACTAAAATATTATATCCTATCTTGCGTGTAAAGTCAATATATTTAAAATATAATTGACTTGTGGGAAATTAAGTGCTATACTAGATAGAAAAGGAGGTGCAATATGGAAAAAAGCTATATTTCCAAAAACGGAATACCGATATATACCTATAAAAATCCGCATCAGCACGGCTTTTTCATATCCCTCTTTTTGCGCGCAGGAAGTATGTACGAGGAGGCGGGAGAGTGCGGAATTACGCACTTTCTTGAGCATGCGATCATTCGCAACGTAAATCGCGTAATGGACGAGGGGCTTTATCCGCTGCTTGATAAGTACGGCATTGAGTTCAACGCCTCAACGTTTAGTGAGATGGTGCAGATCTACGTGTCGGGTGCTACCAAAAATTTTAAGCACGGCGCAAATATTATATCAAAAACGCTCCTGCCGCTTGCCCTTACGGGCGAGGATCTGAAGGCGGAGCGCGATAGGATCAAGGCGGAAATCAGAGAGTCTGATGAGGCATCCTCGCTCGCATCCTTTGCTTCCAAAATAGTCAACGAGGGCACGTCTCTTTCCCGACCAATCCTCGGCACTCTCGGCGGTGTGTCAAAGATAACCCTTCGCCGTCTTGAAGAATACAGAAGGCGAGTTTTCACCCCCGAAAACATGTTTTTTTACGTCACTGGCAATTTTGCCGATTCGGATATAGAAAGCCTCTCTCTTCTTGTGTCGGGCGCAAGCATAAATAGGGGCGATGAACGCCGTAACGAAGCACCCGTGTCGGAAAAATTCGGCAAAAGAGGGGGACAGATCCATATAAAAAACGGGGAAGGAATGATCGTACGCTTTAATTTTGACCTGGACGTTTCGGCTCTCGGCATGCCCGTCACCGATCTTTTGTACGATGCGCTCCTTACGGGATATAACTCGGATTTCTTTATTGAAATGAGCGAAAAGCGCGGGCTGTTTTACGATCTCTCCGGTTCGGTCGAGCGATACAAAAATATCGGTACTCTCTCCTTTTCCTACGAGGTGCGCTCGGACGCGCTTTACGAGGCTGTGGACCTGACTCTTGACATTCTTAAAAGGATGAGAGAGGAGCTTATGCGTGAGGACGGGTGTATGAAAGCGGGATACGTTGATAATGCCATGATGCTATACGATGACGCACGCGAGCTTAATTTTACTATGGCATACGACAATCATATTATGAACAACGCTTACGCATCTCTCAAAGAGCGCGCAGAGCGCTATCGCGCAGTTACCGCTCGCGATATTCGCGATGCCGCACGCCGCATTTTCACACGGGATAACCTAACGCTTACAGTGAAGGGAAACAAGAAGAAAATAGACAAAGAGAAACTCGCGACGCTTGTCGGCAAGCTTTAAAAATAAAAGCAGGACGTGGAAATTCCAAATCCTGCTTTTTCCTATTTAGTGGCACGGCGTGTCGCGTTTTTGCCGCGTTTTATTTATTTTCTTCCTTGGAGATGTACTTGAGGTATGCGTTTATAAATCCGTCTATCTCTCCGTCCATCACCGCGTCTATATTTCCATCCTCATATCCCGTGCGGGTATCCTTTGCAAGTGTGTATGGCATAAATACGTAGCTGCGTATCTGGCTACCCCACTCAATATTTGCCTTGTTGCCCTGAATATCCTCGATTCTCTCAAGCTTTTCGCGCATCTTGATCTCCATAAGCTTGGATTTGAGCATCTTCATTGCAGTTTCCTTGTTCTGAAGCTGGCTTCTCTCGGTCTGACATCCGACCACGATACCCGTGGGCTTATGCACTATTCTGATGGCGGAGTCGGTTTTGTTGATGTGCTGACCGCCCGCGCCGCTGGAGCGATGCGCCGTAATCTCGATGTCCTCGTCGCGTATAACGATGGAATCGTCGTCCTCGAACTCCGGCATTACCTCAACCGATGAGAAGGAGGTATGTCTGCGCCCCGAGGAGTCAAAGGGGGATATTCTTACAAGACGGTGAACGCCGTTTTCACTCTTAAGGTATCCGTATGCGTTCGGACCCTCTACCATGATCGTGGCGGATTTTATGCCTGCCTCGTCACCGTCAAGCCAGTCTATCAGCTTAACGTTAAAGCCGTGACTCTCACCCCAACGGGTGTATAGGCGGTAGAGCATAGACGCCCAGTCCTGCGCCTCCGTGCCGCCCGCACCGGGGTGGAAGGATACTATCGCGTTGTTTTTATCGTAAGGGCCGGAAAGCAGGACCTCGATTCTTTTCTTTTCGGCCTCTGTTTCCACAAAATTGGTTTCGGAAACCACCTCGTCAACCGAATCCTCGTCGTTTGCCTCTATTGCCATCTCGCAAAGGGTAAGGGCGTCGAGCAACCTGGATTTCAGGTCCTCGTAGCTTTCCACCTTCGTCTTTAATTGCTTTATTTCTTGAAGCTTTTTGGAGGATTTTTCGGCGTCGTTCCAAAAATCCTGCACCAAGGTCTCGCGCTCAAGGTCTGCCGCGCGCTCCTTCGCCTCGTCTATCCTCAACTGATTGCCAAGCTCCTCAACCGTATCCTGAAGCTCAACAAGTTTTCTTTTCGCTTCTTCAAGCGCAACTATCATATCTTAAACCTCTCATAACGTATTACGGGGATATTTTAACATATATTTATAAAATTGTAAAGAGTATGCGCGAAAATATCTATTGATTTTTGCTTTGCTTTATGATATACTGTTACCGAAAATAAAATTTTGAAAGGTAAATGAAAAATGAAAGTAACAAAAGACACGCTTATCGGCGATATTCTTGACTTTGACGTTGAAACCGCTCAATTCTTTTTTGAGATAGGCATGCACTGCCTCGGTTGCCCCCATTCGAGAGGTGAATCGATAGAGGACGCTTGTATGGTTCACGGAACCGATGCAGACGCGCTCGTTAATAAAATTAACGCGTTCCTTGCAAGTAAGTGAAGCTCGGAGTTTTAGGAAAACGCCTGCTTTGCGCATCGAATTTCGTACGGCAGGATGCATATCTGGCTGACATAGGCACAGATCACGCATACCTGCCGCTTTTTTTGCTTGATGCGGGAAGAATAGTGGGCGCGGTCTGCTCGGATATAAATTCCGCGCCTCTTGAGTCGGCTAAACGGAACGCCGCACTTTACGGGCACGCGGAGAAGATAAAATTCGTGTTGGCGGACGGTGCCGGGGCACTTGCGGACATGGGTATTACTGATTACACGGTGTGCGGCATGGGGGGCGAGCTGATTGCCGACATAATAGAGCGCGCACCGCAGCTTAAGTCGGGGGACGTGCGACTTATTTTGCAGCCTATGACCAAGCACGCGCATCTGCGCAGATACCTTGCCGCCGCCGGATTTTCGGTGCTTGCAGAGGCGTATTCGAAGGACGCGGGCAAGTTTTACGTTACCGTTGTTGCGGAGTATGACGGAAGGCAACGTGAGATATCAAATCTTGAAGCGGAACTTGGAAAAATTGAGAAAAACAAAATATCCGCCGAGCAGGCGGGATTTATAAAAGCGAGAGTTGCCTCGCTTAAGCGCGCTGCGCTCGGAAAGGGCGCGGGCGGCGATGATTCTTACGAGGCAAGTGTTTTAAGAGAGTATGAAAAAGTAGTGGGAGAGATTGAAGTATGAACGTAAAAAAGCTCTACGACAAGCTTTCGGAGCTTATTCCCGAGAATCTTCGTGAGGAGTGGGACAACGACGGAATTATGTGCGCCCAAGACTATTCCGCCGAGGTAAACAACGTCCTTATTACCCTGGACGTAACCGAGGAAATAGTCGATTATGCTATAAGCCGCAATTTTGATCTTATCATATCCCATCATCCCCTGATATTTAAGCCTCTCTCAAGGCTGACCGAGGAGGACCACGTCGCAAGAAAGGTTATAAAGCTTCTCGCAAATAACGTTTCGGTGTTTTCCTTCCACACAAGGCTTGATCGCGTGGAGGGCGGTGTTAACGATATCCTTGCCGAGAGGATCGGTCTTACCGACATAGAACCGTTTGGCGACGGGCTCGGCAGAATAGGAAATTTACCCGAGGAAAAAATTCTTGACGACTTTGCCGAAACGGTAAAGGAGCGACTCGGTGCTGACGGCGTCAGGGTTGCGGACGCATACAACCCCGTAAAGCGCGTTGCGCTTGTTGGTGGCGACGGCAAGGGGTACGTCGGCGCAGCTGTCGCGGCGGGTGCTGACACCTATCTTTCCGGCAGAATCGGGTATAACGTTATGGAGGAGGCTAACGAGTGCGGGATCAATCTTGTTGAGGCCGGTCATTACTTTACAGAATTCCCGATAACCTCCTACTTATCCGCACTAGTGTCATCTCTTGACGGAAACGCCTACGTGGAAATAGCCGATTCCAATGCTATAAAGCTTATATAAATGGAAAAATAAAGTGCTTACGAATTGCCGTAAGCACTTTTCTTTTTTAAGCCTATACCTCGCCCCGTGTCGTGATTTTTGCTAAAAAACCCTGCCTTTCGGCTTCAAGACGCGCGACCTCTTCGCTTATCTCGGCCATCAGTGCCTGCCCCGGAGGTAACAGGGGCAGTCGCACCTCGGGGGAAGAGAGACCGACAAGGCTCATCGCGTATTTAATGGGGGAAGGGTTGGTTTCCGCAAACATCAGCTTTGTGAACGGGAGGATTGCAAGCTGACCTGTAAGCGACCTTCTTCGCCTCCCTATGAAGTAGGAGCGGCATATGTCTGAAATTTTTTCGGGATAAATATTCGATACGACCGAAATAACTCCCTTGCCACCAAGGGCGAGAACCTCGTATATCTGTGAGTCACATCCTGCGTAAAGATACAGTTCCGAGCCGAACGATGCAAGCTCGGTCAGTCTGTCTGCGGAGTCACCCGCCTCTTTTATTCCCACGATACTTTCTCTCTTTGCCAGCATCTCAAGCTGCTTTAAGGTAAGATTTACTCCCGTACGTCCGGGTACGTTATAAAGTATAATAGGCGTGTCGGATAGCGCGGCAAGCCTTTCGTAATGCTCCACCACACCGGGATGAGTGCCCTTGTTATAGTACGGCGTAACCACCAGAACGGCGTCGCAGCCTATACGCGTCGCCTCTTTCGTGCGGCGTATCGCCTCATCAGTGTCGTTAGTGCCCGTGCCGAATATTATTTTGACACGCCCCGCCACCTTTTGCTTAACGAAGGCGAAAAGCTCGCTTCGCTCTCCGTCCTTTAAGGTGGGTGCCTCTCCCGTCGTGCCTGCTACTGCAAGTGCCTCCGTGCCTCCGAGTATTTGCCGTTCGATAAGCGCACCGAGCGCCTCGTAGTCTATTTTGCCCGATTTCATAGGGGTTACCAGCGCGCAGCACGCGCCTCGGAAAATCATTTTTTTCGCCATTTTCTGACTACCCTTGAAAAATTTAAAATATTCGTGTATAATATACACAATAATATTTTATGAAAGCGATGCCCCCTTGGTACGTAGTATATGAAACAGATAGAAAAAGAAATAGTAAACGAAAGAGTAGCGACGGCACTTGAAACCTCGGATTTTTATTACGAGCTGCCGCAGGAGCTTATTGCACAAACCCCCTCCCCTGAGCGCGACGGATGTCGCCTTATGGTGATCGATAGAGGCGCGGACACCCGAGAGCACAAGGTGTTTTCGGATATAATAGATTATCTTGATCCCGCCGATATGCTCGTCGTGAATTCCTCAAAGGTTATCCCGGCACGCCTGCTCGGGAAAACCGAAAAAACGGGCGCGGATATGGAGCTGTTATTGCTCCGAATGCTTGACACAGGTGAGTGGGAAACGCTTGTTCGTCCCGGAAAACGCGCAAAGGTTGGTGCTGCGTTTGATTTTGCGGGAATTTTGCGGGCGACCGTGACGGGCATCGTAGAGGGTGGAAACCGAACCGTTAAATTTGACTACGACGCTTCGCGTTACGCGAGCATCTACGAGGTGCTGGATGAGGTCGGCAATATGCCTCTTCCCCCCTACATAACCGCGAAGCTTGAGGACAAAAGCCATTATCAGACGGTTTATGCAAAGGCGGAGGGCTCTGCCGCCGCACCTACGGCAGGACTCC
Source organism: Clostridia bacterium (assembly GCA_017648085.1). GTDB lineage: Bacteria > Bacillota > Clostridia > Oscillospirales > CAG-272 > UBA1740. The sequence goes on from JAGCJI010000141.1 coordinate 34,002, forward strand.
ATTTTACGCGTGAGCTGATTGAGCGCATAAAAGCAAAAGGCGTCGGGTACGGAGAGGTTACCCTGCACGTCGGGCTCGGCACGTTCCGTCCCGTTAAGGTCGATAAAATAGAGGAGCATCTTATGCACTCTGAACATTTTTACGTGCCCGATGACGTTGCGGAGGAAATAAATCGCCGCCGCGCTCTCGGTGGCAGAATTATCGCGGTTGGCACGACCTCCTGCCGTGTTCTTGAAAGCGCGTCCGACTCCTCCGGCAAGGTACATGCCGTGCGCGGTGAAACAGCCATATTTATATATCCCGGCTATAAATTTAAGGCGACCGATGCCTTGATAACGAATTTTCACCTTCCCGAAAGCACCTTAATAATGCTCGTCAGCGCCCTAGCGAGCAAAGAACGTGTTATGGCGGCTTACGAAGAGGCGGTAGCTGAAAGGTATCGGTTCTTTTCCTTTGGCGACGCGATGCTGATTGTATAAATCGTCCAATACTGTGTTAAAACTTCGACTCGGTCAAATCGCCGTAGGATACTACGGCTTCATTTCCCTCGCTCGTTTTGCCTTGTCTTGAACGATTTCTCCTAATCAGCAATATATCTTGTACGGTAAGGCTATGCGGGTGCGATGCTGATTGTATAAAATCCGCAATACTGCGTTAAAGCTTCGACTTGTCGTCCTCGACGTAGGCAACTACGCCGTCGGGCTCCGCGCTCGCTTTGCCTTGTCTTGCGAATTTTCTACTAACCAGCATAATTGTCTTATATATAAAATCCGCAATACTGCGTTAAAGCTTCGACTTGTCGTCCTCGACGTAGGTAACTACGCCGTCGGGCTCCGCGCTCGCTTTGCCTTGCCTTGCGAATTTTCTACTAACCAGCATAATTGTCTTATATATAAAATCCGCAATACTGCGTTAAAGCTTCGACTTGTCGCCCCCTTACGCCGTGTCTACGCCAATTGCTACTAACCGGCAATTTCGTTTTGTATATCGTCGGCTTGGTAGATGTAATATTGATTGTATAATTTACTCCATACGGAGATCTAACTATGAATTTTGTCTGTCCCAAATGCCGCGAGCCGCTTTTCGTATCTGATGGCGGCACGGCTAAATGTAAAAATAATCACTCCTACGACAGAGCACGCCAGGGGTACTATAATCTGCTTCTTACCTCGGTGGGCGGCACGCACGGTGACAATCTCGAAATGGTGGAGGCACGGCGTGATTTTCTTGACACGGGTGCGTATCTTCCGCTTGCTAAAAGGATTTCCTTGTTACTCCGCAAATACGCTCGCGGTCCGCGCGTGCTTGACGTTGGATGCGGTGAGGGGTATTATACCGACATAATACTCGCCGAAAATCCCGCGCTCTCCGTATCGGCGTTCGACATTTCTCGCGATGCGGTTAAGCATGCGGCAAAAAGGAATAAAGGACTTGCGCTTGCCGTGGCGGGTGCGTACGATATGCCGGTTGCTGACGGGAGCTTTGACGTTGTTTTGAATATGTTTTCGCCTCTTGTGCCGGCCGAGGTGCATAGAGCACTTGATGAGGGCGGAATTTTTATTATGGCTGTGCCGGGGGAGGAGCATCTCTTCGCGCTCAAGAGCGCGACCTACAAAACTCCTTATAAAAATGAGCTTTCAGATTCTGCGCTTGACGGCTTTTCCTTGCTCCACACCGAACGGCTCACCTACGAGCTACGGCTTGATGAGCCTGAGAAGATTCGTACGCTGTTTATGATGACTCCCTACGCCTACCGCACTCGCAAAGAGGATAGGGAAAGGGTTCTTTCGCTAAAAGAGCTTGCGACAGAGGTTGATTTTGTAATTTTTGTTTATAAAAAGGCGTAGTGGATGCCGCTTTATTGTCGTTTTTTTCGCTTGACACGCAGTGCGCATAGTAATATAATATTAAAAAAGCGCGGGCACTTGCCTGCGATACGGAGTTTTAAATGGATTTAAATCACGGAAAATATCTTGGTGTCGATTACGGTGACGTCAGGACGGGAATTGCAGAATGTGACCCTGCCGGGATGCTTGCGAGCGGTATAACCACCGTGAAAGAGGGCGGAATGAAAAACACCGCCGCGCGCGTAGCAAGGGAGGCAGAAAGTCGCGGCTGTAAAAAAATAATTATCGGCTTGCCGAAAAATATGGATGGCAGCGAGGGCTCTAGGGCGGATACCGTGCGAGCTTTTGCCGACATTTTAAGCGAGCTTACGGATATTCCGATAGACTTTTTTGACGAGCGAATGAGCACGATGGCGGCATACCGTTTTCTTGACGGCACTGCGACCTACGGCAAAAAACGCCGTGAGTCCATCGATACGCTCTCTGCGGAAATTATCCTGCAGGGATATATTGATAGGGAGCGCGCGCAGAAGAAGATTTGATTTATGCGATACGGTGAGATTTCGCATTTAATATTTCGCGGCATTGCCGCAACTGCGGGGGCGTGTGAAATGAAAGGCGCGCTTAACAGTTAGGAAAGGGAAAAATGGAAAACACAAAAAAGAAAAACGGGTTCGTTGAATTTCTCAATTCACGCGGTGTCAGTCTTTCGCCGAAGCTGTACTTCGTTGACGCGATGAGCGCAATGGCCCTCGGACTTTTCGCCTCTCTGCTTATGGGAACGATTTTCGGAACTATCGTAAAGTACATACCCGCGGGCAATGTTTTTAGCGACTTTTTCACGCTTTTGTCCGGTGCGGGCGGCGCAACGGGCGCAATCATAGGAGTTGCGATAGCGTACTCTCTCAAAGCTCCCATCCTCGTAATGCTTTCGGCGGGAGTCGTCGGTATGTTTGGTAACGCCTACGGCGCGACGGTTATCTTTGAGGGGGCGGAAAAACCGGTTACCGCCGGACCTCTCGGCGCATTCGTATGCGTACTGATAGCCGTTGAGATAGGCAAGCTCGTGTCAAAGCAAACCAAGGTCGATATTCTTGTGACACCTGCCACGACACTCGGCGTCGGCGCGCTGGTAGCAATGCTGACCTGTCCCCTCATCGCCTACGCGATGCATTGGCTCGGATACTTTATAAACTACGCGACGACCATCTACCCCTTGTTTATGGGAATTATCATTTCGGTCGTTGTGGGAATTATATTAACTCTCCCGATTTCCTCGGCGGCGATATGCGCAATGGTCGGAATTACGGGGCTTGCAGGCGGTGCTGCGGTTGCCGGCTGTTGTGCGCAGATGGTAGGCTTCGCTGTGATTTCATTCCGCGAAAACAAGTGGGGCGGCGTCGTGGCGCAGGGCCTTGGTACGTCAATGCTTCAGATGGGCAACATAGTGAAAAATCCTCTTATCTGGATACCCGCAACCCTTGCTTCCGCTATCACGGGCCCCCTCTCTACCTGCCTTTTCAAGCTTGAATGCACGGGCGCAAGCGGTGGAATGGGCACGTGCGGACTCGTCGGTCCTATCGGCGTTTTCTCGGATATGGGCTTTAATGCTACCTCTATTCTCGGCGTCGTGCTTATTTGTATAGTTCTCCCCGCTGTCCTCTCCCTTGTTTTCTCTGAAATTATGAGAAAGCTCGGATGGATAAAGCCGGGAGATATGAAGCTCGACCTTTGATTTTGAAAGGAGAAATTTATGTCTAGCGTAAATTACACTTTGCTTTGTGACTTTTACGAGCTAACGATGGCGAACGGCTACTTTGAGCTTGGTAAGGGTGACGAGATCGCATATTTTGACGTTTTCTTCCGTAAGGTGCCGGACGGTGGCGGATTTGCCATTGCCGCGGGACTTGAGCAGGTTATAGAGTATATTAAGACCTTGAAGTTTACCGAGGAGGATATCGCTTTTCTTCGTGAGAAGGGGATTTTTTCAGAGGGATTTCTTAACTACCTAAAGACCTTCCGGTTTACCGGCGACATATACGCCGTTCCCGAGGGAACGCCTATTTTCCCCGGCGAGCCTATAATGACGGTCAGAGCCCCCTCTATTGAGGCACAGTTTATAGAAACGTTTATTTTGCTTTGCTTAAACCACCAGTCGCTTATAGCAACCAAGGCAAACCGAGTTGTCAGAGCCGCGCAGGGCAGACCTGTGGCGGAATTCGGCTCTCGTAGAGCGCAGGGCGCTGACGGCGCGGTGCTTGGCGCAAGAGCGGCATATATCGGTGGCTGTGCGGCAACCGCCTGCACGATCTCTGATCGTGACTACGCGATCCCCGCAACCGGAACTATGGCGCATTCCTGGGTGCAAATGTTTGATACGGAGTATGATGCCTTTGTTTCTTACTGCAAAATGTACCCGAACAACGCAACTCTGCTCGTCGATACCTACGACGTTTTAAAGAGCGGAGTTCCAAATGCGATCCGTGCCTTCCGCGAGGTGCTTTTACCCCTCGGAATCAAAAAGTGCGGAATCCGACTTGACTCGGGAGATATTACCTACCTTTCCAAAAAGGCTAGAAAAATGCTTGACGAGGCAGGATTTACCGAGTGTAAGATAGTCGTTTCCAATTCTCTTGACGAAAATATAATCCGCGACATAATTCATCAAGGCGCGGCAATCGATTCCTTTGGCGTTGGCGAGCGACTCATTACCGCGAAGTCCCAGCCGGTATTCGGCGGTGTCTATAAGCTCGTTGCCAAGGAGGAGGGCGGCGAGGTCATTCCCAAAATCAAAATCTCCGAAAATCCCGAAAAGATCACCAATCCCCACTTTAAAAAGGTGTACAGAATTTACGATAAGGAAACGGGAAAGGCGTCTGCTGACCTCTTGTGTGTACACGACGAGGTGCTTGACGAGAATAGACCGCTCTCGATATTCGACCCTGTCGAAACATGGAAGACCAAGGAGTTTACGAACTACAGCCTGCGCGAGCTGCTCGTTCCGATATTTAAGGGCGGCGAGTGTGTTTACAAGACTCCCCCGATATCCGAAATTCAGAGCTATTGCCGTGCCGAGATAGAAACTCTTTGGGACGAGGTCAAGCGCTTTGAGAATCCTCACCGTTACTACGTTGACCTTTCCGAGAAACTTTGGAACATAAAAATGCGACTTCTCAAAAACGGCGGTAAAAAGTAAAACGCGGAAACCGCTCTAAGATATAATAAAACAAAGATTTTCTACCGTGACGGTAGAGCTATTATATAAGCTTACGTCACGTCTTATCGGGCGGAGAGATAAAATTTTCTCTCCGCCTTGAATTTTTTCATAGTTTATAGTATAATAGTTTTGCTATAAAAGTATTGGAGCTTGATATGTTAAATGAAGTAATCCTCTGTAAATACGGAGAAATAGTTTTAAAGGGCGCGAACAGACAGAATTTTGAATCGCTTCTTATAAAGGAATTGCGCCGCAGAGCCAGCCCCCACGGAATTTTTAAAATTTATTCTAGCCAAAGCACTATATACGTTGAGCCGCAGAATGACGAATGTGACATCGATTCTATGTACGATGCGGCGCGCAAGGTGTTCGGTATTATCGCCGTTAACCGCGCGGCTGTATGCGACAAAACGATGGAGAGCATAGTCGAAACGGTCAAGAGCTATCTACCCGAAAAGCTTCGCGGCAAGCGCACTTTTAAGGTAGACGCAAGAC
>JAGCJI010000142.1 GCA_017648085.1 Clostridia bacterium
GCCTGCTTGAGCATGGACTGCATATTGGAAGGGCCGCCGCCCATTCCCTGCGGTAATCTTACTTTCATATCCGACTCCTAACGTTAATTAAAAATATTTTCTAAGTCCGATGTGACGTCGTCTGCCGTTTTTTTAGGCAACGGAAGAACCTTGACGCCAATAGACGAAGCATCCTTGCCCTCGGCTTTGGCTATAAGACCTTTAAGTATTGTATAGTCCGGTGAGCCCGCTACAAGTCGGTAAGCGAAGAACTCGTTCATTTCAACGACGAATTCACTCTCGCCGACGACGTAAGCGACAGAACCGTTAAACTGACTGTAAAGGGAGCGCTTTAACTCCCCGATCTGCTCAAGCACGGTATGCCATTTTTTATAAAGCTGCTTTTCCGAGCCGAAAGGCTCGCCCTTTGACTCTTGAGCCTTTTTCGGTGCGGGTGCGATTACATTTACCGACTCGCCGGCCTGCGCTACGGACTTCGGCTGCTTGGTGACACCAAGCTGCATCATGGATATTTGCTTTTCAAGCTCCTCTACTCTTACCGCGAGTGCCTCGGCTGATACGACGAGCTTTGCATCGCACATTCTCGTCAAGGCTATTTCGGCAATACTGCGCTTTGAGTTGATAGCGCGCTGCATATCTGCGAGTGCCGCCTCAAGAAGCGTGGTATGATAGGAAAGGCGCGGCATCGTAAACGATGCGGCAATAGCCGACAGAGTTTCGTATTCAATGTCGGTCAGGTCAAGATAGCTTCTTGCCTTATCGCTGTTTTTAATAACCATAACGTCGCGGTAAGAATCTATTATCTCCTGCCAAAAAACCGATATATCTCCGCTTCCGAGCACGACATCGCGTATAACGGAATAAACGGTATTGTAATCAGCCGCTCCCACGGCCTGCATAAGCTTATAGACCGTATTTCTGTCCCCCGTGCCAATGGTCGAGGCAACGAGTGCGGCATCAATTCTCGCGCGAGAGCCCGCGCAAAGCTCAAGCAGACTGACGGCGTCACGCATACCGCCCCTTGCCGCTCTGGCAATAAGGCGCGCACCGTCGGGTGCAAGGTCAATGCCCTCCACCGAAGATATTTTGTTAAGTCTGTCGATTATTATTTCCGAGCTGATGCGCCGAAAATCAAATCGCTGACATCTTGAAACTATCGTAGTGGGGAGCTTATTAAATTCGGTAGTAGCGAGTATAAATACCACGTACGAGGGTGGCTCTTCGAGCGTTTTAAGCAGCGCATTAAACGCCGCACCCGACATCATATGGACCTCGTCGATGATATAGACTCGGTATTTGAGCATAGCGGGAGTGAAATTGATCTCGTCCTTAAGATCCCTTACATCACCGACACCGTTATTGCTTGCCGCGTCCATCTCTATAACGTCGGTAGCAATACCCTGGTCGATGGAACGGCACGCCTCACACTTATTGCAAGGGTTGCCATTTTGCGGATCAAGGCAGTTGACCGCCTTTGCAAGTATTTTGGCACAGCTTGTCTTTCCCGTTCCGCGAGAGCCGCAGAAAAGGTAGGCGTGCGATATTTTATCACTTGCAACCTCGTATTTTAATATGTCAGTAACAGCCCTCTGTCCGCAAACGTCATCAAAATCAAATGGCCGCCACTTTCTGTACAGTGCCTTATACTCGGACATGCCGTCCTCCCGTAAAAATTATTAAAAAGGCGTAAACGATTAACGTTACGCCCGCTTCCGTGCGTCGGATAGAGCCATACACCCCTCCGTCGAGATACCCTTACATACGGTAACCGCCACATCTGCTCCGAACAGGCAACCTCGCGGCACATCCGATAAACCGCTTAATGCTGCTTGGTTCCCCACCTGACATGGTTCACAGCCTCGAATTGCGCAAGACCAATTCTTCAACACAGATAATGACGGTGCAGACTACACAAGAATAGCCCTTGGGAGAGGAATTGACCCCTGCTATAGCGGATTTCAGGTACAAGGCGCCGCTACCTCCCCGGCTGGTATGACTCCACCCGACACACGGAACACTATATATTATAGCAAATAAAAAGTAAAAATGCAATAGATTTTAAAATATTTACTTTTAAATGACAAATCAAACGATATATCCGCCGTTTACACCCAAAACCTGACCGGTAATAAAAGCTGCTCCGTCACTCGCGAGGAAAAGTGCCGCTGCCGCGACCTCATCCGGCTTGCCGATACGGGAAAGCGGAGTTTCCTCCGCCAACGAGGAAAGAACCTCTCCTGAAAGCACAGCGTTCATTTCGGTATCTATAACGCCGGGGGAGATACAGTTGACGGTTATATTAGAGGGTCCAAGCTCCTTTGCAAGAGCGCGAGTCATGCCTATAAGCGCGGCCTTGGCAGTTGAGTAATGCACCTCACAGCTTGCACCGACCTGCCCCCACATAGAAGCAACGTTTATAATCCTTCCGCACTTGCGATTTATCATACCGGAAAGGACCGCCCTAGTGTACAAAAACGCACCGTCAAGATTGATGGAAAGTACCCTGCGCCACTCCTCAAGCGATATATCGGTAAAAAGCGAAAATGCAGAAACTGCCGCATTATTTATCAGTATTTCTATATTTCCGATCTTTTCTTCCGCTTCTCTAACAGCACTTTCAATTTCTTCGGGCACAGCAGAATCTGCACGTATGGCAAGCGCACCGGTAGAGCGCGCAAGCTCCTCTGCCGCGGCGGTGGAATTCTTATAGGTGAAGGCAACCGAATAGCCGTTTTCAGAAAAAAGACGAACCATGGCAGCACCTATTCCACGTGAGCCGCCCGTTATAAGAACTGTTCTCATAAACACTCCTAGCAAATATTTAACACTTTAATTATACCGCTTACGCGGCGGTATGTCAAGAAAATTTAAAAACTTGTTGACCTTGCGGCAAAAAAGATTTATAATCATACAAAAGGACGGTTTAAAATGATACTTATAATTAATAAATCCAAAAAGGATGCCAGAGGGCTCTCGGATATGTTCTATTATATGGGTCAGCCTGCGCAGGTAGTTACTCCGAGTGAGGCATTATCCGAAATTTCACCTATTTACCGCGCCGTAATTATCATGAATCCACGTGCGCTCGGCGACGAGGCAGAGTATCTATCGAGGCTTCGCTCATACGCCGACGTACCGATTTTCGCGCTGACCGATTATCCCGTCGCACGCGAGGCGCATTACGACGGTATACTCCAAAAGGATGCTTACGCTTCGAAAATATTTTCCTACATATGCGACTGCGCCACGGCTGATAAAAGAGCCCTGCCGGGTCAGTATCTGCTCGCGGGACTTGACGCCTCAATCAATCTGCGCTTCGTTGAGTATTTTGGACACGCCATTTCCTTTACGCGCACCGAAGCGATGATAATAAGAACTCTGATAAGGCTTTATCCGTTGCCGATAAGCTCTCGCGATATTTTGAAATACGCCTTTCGCCCTGCAAGAGCACCCGAGCTTGCAAACGTGCGCACGCATATTTCCGTGATAAACAAAAAGTTTCGCGAGCTGACAGAAAGGCCGCTTATAGTTTTGGAAAGCGGCAAGGGATACAGGATACTTACGCCCGAGCTGAAGGAAAACCTCGTTACCGTTTAATTTAATAATTAAGGCCGCCGTTGCATATAATTTTAAAAAACGGAGGCCTTTTATTTTGTTGAACTTAAGAATAGTTTTAAGACGGTTTATCTCTCTTATTTTAGGACTTTCGGGTGCGGAATGCTTCCCTCCCCCGCTTACGCATACAGAGGAAAGCGAGCTTTTCAGAAGAATGCACGAGGGGGACGAGGGGGCGCGCGCAAGGCTTATCGAGCATAATATGCGCCTCATTTCGCACATCATAAGAAAGTATTATTCCTCCTACGGTGCGCAAGACGAGCTTTTATCGATAGGCAGTCTTGGACTTATCAAGGCGGTAGACTCGTTTAAAAGCGAGCGCGGCACGCGCTTTGCCACTTACGGTGCAAAGTGTATACAAAATGAAATACTTATGTATTTCAGAGCCGCAAAGAAAAGCTCATCAGAGATATCGATAAACGAAACTATCGACATTGATAAGGACGGAAATCCGCTGACTTATCTTGATATTATAAGCACCGACGACACGATCTGCGAGGATATCGAGCTTAATATATACGTAGAGCGCGTACGAGAGCTTGTAGAAAAAATGCTTACCGGTCGCGAAAAAGAAATAATAATTTTAAGATACGGTCTTTGCGGCTATGAGCCGAAAACGCAAAGAGAGGTCGCAAAGTACCTCAAAATTTCGCGCTCCTACGTTTCGCGCATAGAGAAAAAAGCACTTGCAACCTTAAAGGACGCCTTCGGCACGTCAAAGCCAAGCTTTGATACATAAATTACCAACGCATAAAATAGGCGTATCGCGACAAAATAATGACGGACCGAGTCCACAATAAAAAGCCGAGGTTTTAGAAATGATAATCGATAGAATAGCGCTTATTCTTATTATAGTAGGCGCATTGAACTGGGGTTCGGTTGGTCTGTTCTCCTTTGACGCGGTTGCATGGATAAGCGGCGGTGTTGGCACTCTGCTTGCAAGAATAATCTACATTGCCGTAGCTCTTGCAGGTATTTGGTGTATTTCCCTGCTTTTCCGCTCTCGCGACGAGGTTTCGAGAACTCACGCATAACCCCTAAAAAAAACGAGCGCCCCCTGAATACAGGGAGCGCTTTTTATTGTTACAGGTTAGAAGGTAACAAGGCAGAATCGAAGTATGAAAAGCACGGAAATAATGCTGACCACGATATCCTTCTTTGTAAACTTACCCTTTGCAAGAGTAATAAGCGTGTAAGCGATAGCTCCCACGGCTATACCGTTGGAAATAGAGTAAGTAAGGGGCATAATTATAAGTGCAAGGAATGCGGGAACTGCCGCAGTGATGTCACTCATATCGACCTTTGCGAAGTTCTTAAGCATAAGCACGCCAACGTAGATAAGCGCAGGCGCGGTAGCGCAAGAAGGTACTATTGCCGCAACGGGAGACAGGAAAAGGCATACGAAGAAGCATGCCGCGGTTACAAGTGAAGCAAGACCGGTTCTGCCGCCTACAGCAACACCCGACGCAGACTCAACGAAGGTAGTACACGTAGAGGTACCGAGAAGCGCACCGGAAAGGGTTGCGACAGAGTCACTGGTCATTGATTTATTGATATCTACGGGGTCGCCGTTTTCGTCAAGCATATCTGCCTGCGAAGCGGTGCCGTAAAGCGTACCGATTGTATCGAACATATCGACGAGCGTAAAGGTGACGACGAGAACGATTGCCTCAACAACCGCAGCAATTCCGCCTGCAAATACACCGTATCCCTTAAATGCTCCCAAGAAGCCAATGTCAGCAAAATCCTTAAAGGTCTGACCTATTTTACCGAGGTCAAAGGAAGGAAGCTGCCAGGTAGAAAGATAATAAAGAACGGTTGCGGATGCGATAGTGATTATAACCGAGCCTTTAACCTTTTTCTTTTCAAGAACTGCGATAGCAAGAAGTCCGAGAAAAGCTATAATGACGGGGGCGGTTATTCTCCAAGCATCGAGCGAGGTTATCACGTGAGTGGTATCTTCATACGCTGCAAATGCCGCTAAAATAGCCGGAGCCGCTTCCGCGTTTACAAGCTCACTGTAAGTTGAGCCGACTGCACCGAATATTCCGTGGAAGTCAAAAAGCTGTACGAATGTATATTGGTTGTCTTGGATAATGCCTACGTTTTTAAATCCTATGAATGCAATGAAAAGACCGATTCCCGCAGGGATCGCCTTTTTAAGACAGTCAGGCAACGCCTTGGCAATATACTCTCTGGCGCCCGTAAGCGAAAGAACGAGGAACACAGTGCCCGAAAGAAGGATTATAAAAAGACCTTGCTGATAGCCTTCTACGGGGTCACTCTCGGAAAGAAGCGCAGGAAGTATGAAGGAAACAAAGAAGAATGAGTTAAGACCCATACCGCATGCCTGTGCAAACGGGAGCTTTGCATAGAAGGCATAAAGCAGGGTTCCTACTACTGCAACGAGAATCGATGCAATGTAAACCGCGTTCCAAATAGAATCGAGTCCCTGCGTAAATCCGGTAACCTGATCGGGATTAACTACGACTATGTACGCCATTGCAAAAAACGTGGTAAGACCGGCGATAATTTCGGTCTTTATATTCGAGCCACGTTCGCTGATTTTGAAGAACTTATCAAGCTTTTGAAGAAAAGACTTCATCTTTTTTCTCCTTTTTTATGGAATATACTAATATTTTAAAGCTATGTAAAAAAATTTGCAATTCGCATTTGTTACAAAATTACCTGCCGCGCATTAGCAAATTTGACATTTTTCGCGATTTACGACCATAAACTATCAAAATGCGTAGAGAGCGCATAAACTGATTTTGAGAGGACAAAGGATATTTCCTCAAATTCCCTGTTTAAAAACAAGGTAAAGATGGCAAAAATAAGCCTAGAACGGTAAAGGAGAAGAAAACTTTTTTCTGGAACGGTAAAATGAACATAAGACGCGGCGATATTTATTACGCTGACTTGAGTCCCGTTGTGGGTAGTGAGCAAGGGGGTCTGCGCCCCGTGCTGATAGTGCAAAACGACGTTGGTAACAGACACAGTCCCACCGTGATTGCGGCGGCGATCACCTCAAAAATGGGCAAAGCAAAGCTCCCGACACACATAGACATTCCGGGAGTTGCTGCCGGGCTTGCAAAGGATAGCGTTATTCTGCTTGAGCAGGTGCGGACTATTGATAAAAGGCGGCTTAAGGAGAAGATGGGACACCTTGACGGTGAGACCATGCTTCACGTAAATAATGCGATACAGGTAAGCTTCGGGCTTTCGGCGGGGGAATGATAATATCCCCGCCTTTTTTTTAAGAATAATGCGGCGGTTTCTCTCATATGCTTTAGGGAAGATAAAAAAGAGAGGCCATAAATTATGAACCAGTACGTGCCGGAAGGAAATTTAATCTCCACGTTTCAAAACCATGAATATATTTCAAGCTACAAGGGGCTTGAGCGAGCTTTAGAAAACCAGGTTATACTTGAAGCTCCTGCCGTCCTATGCGACCACAATTTCAATTTGCAGGTTTCGCTGGGTGGCAAAATACGAGGAATCATACCGCGAGAGGAGGTTCAGTATTCAAAAAACGAGGAAACCAAGGATATTGCGATTCTTACCAGAGTCGGAAAGCCTGTTTGCTTTAAGGTCATGGGATTTGAGAGGGGTGTAGGAGGCGAGACAGTCGCCGTGCTTTCACGCAAAAGCGCGCAAATAGAGTGTATGCATAACTACATAGATGCCCTTATGCCAGGCGACATAATACCAACAAGAATAACTCACCTTGAAAGCTTTGGGGCGTTCGTTGACGTGGGCTGCGGCATTATTTCACTTTTATCAATAGACTCGATATCGGTATCGAGAATTTCACATCCGTCGGCAAGACTGTCGGTCGGCGATTTGATATACACTGTCGTGAAAAGCATAGATAAGAGCGGCAGAATATACGTTTCCGAGCGAGAGCTGCTTGGCAGCTGGGAGGAAAATGCAGCACTTTTCACCGAAGGTGAAACCGTGCGCGGAATAGTCAGAAGTGTGGAAAGCTATGGCATATTCGTTGAGCTTAAGCCTAATCTTGCGGGACTTGCCGAATATCGCGAGGACGTTTTACCGGGACAGACGGCGGCTGTTTATATAAAAAGCATTATTCCCGAAAAAATGAAGATAAAGCTTATCATTATAGATTCGCACGACGCGCCGATATACCCCGAACCACTTGAGTATTTTATAGACACAGACGCGGTGCGGCATATCGACAGCTGGACCTATTCCCCGGCCTGCTGTAAGAGAGTTATCGAAAGCGTATTTTAACAGAAACTCCTTATTGATTTTTTTCTTTCCCTATGATAGAATTGAATCGGTAAGGAGATTTTTTTATGGTGAACATCGGAAATGACTGGGACGAAATACTGAAAGAGGAATTTTGTAAGGATTATTACCTCAATCTTCGCGAATTTTTGAAAAAAGAATATTTTACAAAGACCGTATACCCGCCAATGCAGGATATTTTCAATGCTCTGCGTTATACATCGCGCGCCGACACGAAGGTGGTGATCCTCGGTCAAGACCCATACCACGGACACGGTCAGGCACACGGACTCTGCTTTTCGGTAAAACCGGGTGTTGCCCTGCCGCCGTCGCTGAAAAACATATTTAAAGAGCTTTCGGACGAGCTTGGAATACCGCCGAAAAGCTCGGGCGAGCTGACGGGTTGGGCAAAGCAAGGCGTTCTGCTTCTTAACACAACGCTTACCGTAAGAGAAGCATCTCCGCAAAGCCACAAGGGCAAGGGCTGGGAGATACTGACGGATAAAATAATAGAAATGGTAAACGAAAAGGACTCCCCCACAGTATTTATGCTCTGGGGCTCGAATGCCAGAGCAAAAAGCTCGCTTATTACAAACGCTCGCCATCTCGTCTTGGAGTGCGCGCACCCGAGTCCCTTGTCCGCCTGGAACGGATTTTTCGGCTGCGGACATTTTAAGCTGGCAAATGAATTTTTAAGGGCAAACGGCCTGGCACAAATAGACTGGTCGAGGACCGATAAATAAGAAAACGGCGTACCCCGTGTCACAAAAACTAGGGGTACGCCACTTTTTTATTTTGCTATAAAGTAAATAAGAACGGCTGTACCGAGAAGAATTCGGTATACACCGAACGGGGAGAAGCTGTGCCGCTTTACAAAATCCATAAGAAACTTGATTGATACTAAAGATACGAGGAATGATACACCTATTCCGACGATGAGAAGCAAAAATTCCGTGCCTGTCGCACTAAAGCCCTCAGCGAGAAATTTTACTACCTTAAGCAGTGACGCGCCAAGCATAACGGGGATTGCCATAAAGAAAGAAAACTCCGCACTTGCGACGCGGGAAACGCCGCTTAACATACCTCCGAGTATCGTAGAGCCGGAGCGCGACGTGCCGGGAATAAGCGAGAGGGTTTGAAACGCACCGATGAGCACTGCGTCCTTATAAGTAAGCTCGCTTACGTCGTTTACTCTGTATTCCCTTCCTTTTTTCATTCTCTCAACGAGAATAAAGAGAATACCGTAAATTATAAGCGCGATCGAAACCACTACGTAATTATAAAGATGCTCCTCAAAAAAATCGTCAAGCAAAAGTCCGAGTATTGCCGCCGGCATAACTCCAACGATGACCTTGCCCCAAAGGCTGAAGGTTGCCCTACGCTCGGATATACTCTTTTTCCTTGTAAACGGATTGAGTCGGTTCCAAAAAAGAACGGGGACGGCGGCTATCGCGCCAAGCTGTATCACGACGAAGAACATTTCCTTGAATTCCGGTGAAACGTTTAAATTCAAAAACTCGTCGAGTATTATCATATGTCCCGTTGAGCTTATCGGCAGCCATTCGGTTATCCCCTCGATAATACCAAGAACTACCGCCTTCAAAAGTTCAAGAAATTTCATTATATTTTTCCTTTCAGGAAAGCCTGATTATATCACCCGGCTTGATTTCAAAGGGAACGCGCATATAAAAATTCATATACGGATGCGAGGTAGCGGCTATGGGCTCACCGTTTTCATCCTTGAGGTCTGTGACGGTGAATTTTACACCTACCTTGCCCGGTGTAAGAAGCTCTATCTCATCGCCAAGGCACATTTTATTTCTCTGCGTGAAAAATGCCATTCCGCTTTCCTTATCGTATGAGAGCGCCATAGCGAGATATGCCTTATCCTTAATATATCCCGCGGTAGAGGCGAGGTTTGCATCGGTGTGTGAATCGGAGAAATAATATCCCGTTGCGTAATCGCGGTGGCTGACCGATTCAAGCTCGCGATACCATAAGGGATCATACTCGTAATTGCCCGAAAAATAGGAGTCAAGAGCCATTTTATAGGTGTTTGTGACCACAGCGGTATAGTAGGCGGATTTCATTCTGCCCTCAATCTTAAAGGAATCTATTCCCGCCTCGCAAAGCTCAGGTATATGCTCTATCGTGCAAGTATCGCGGCTGGACATAATAAAGGTTTCACCGTTTACCTCCTCGACGGGCATTGAGTCACCGGCTCGCTTTTCCTCGGCAATTTCATAGCCGCGCACGGTATAATTCCACCTACACGGTTGAGCGCACATTCCGCGATTTGCATCTCTGCCTATCATGTTACCCGACAAAAGACATCTGCCGCTGTAGGATATGCACATAGAGCCGTGCACAAAGCATTCTATTTCAAGCTCCGCAGGAATATTAGCTCTTATAGCCTTGATTTCGTCAAGAGATAATTCGCGCGAGAGGACTACGCGCTTTGCGCCCAGCTCATACCAAGCACGGCAATCCGCAGCACTTACGGAATTTGCCTGCGTAGATATATGAATATCGGTATTCGGGAGCATTTTGCGAGCTAGCATAAATACGCCGATATCGGCTATTATCAGGGCGTCAACCGGGATCTGCTCGAGGTCGGAAAAATACTTTTCAAGAAGCGCGTATTCCGCTTCGCGCGGCATAGTATTAACGGTGAGGTAAACCTTTACACCCCGCTCGTGAGCGTATTTCACAGCCTCGCGAAGCTCGTCGAGTGAAAAGTTGTCCGCCGCGGCGCGCATACCGAATATATGTCCGGCAAGGTATACCGCGTCCGCTCCGTAGAGGATGGCGGCGCGCATTTTTTCAAAATTTCCCGCAGGGGAAAGTATTTCAGGTCTTTTCATAATTCATCCTATAATTAGCAAGACAGGTGCTGAAAATTCAGCCTAACGTCGAAAGCGCCTCTTGCCATAAGAGTTATTAAAAACATTTTATCATACATCTCGGACATTTTCAAGTCCTTGGTATCATTAAGAGATCAATTTCCCACGCGGGCACAGAGTACATGCGCCTTAAATACATATCGTACCCCGCGTATTTACCGCAAAGATAGTCGGGCAAAAAGAATATATCCCTGCTTCTATGATAAAGTGATACGAGCATTGCGGGGTGGAATTTTTTTATTATACCGCTTGAGCCGACGATGGCTTCAAGCTCTGCTCCCTCAACGTCGTATTTTATATAATCTATTTCGTCGTCTGTGACGTCATCTATTCTTAAAAGTGAAACCGCACTTTTCGTATGCTGATAGGATGCGGTTGAGGATACGGAGGAATTTCTGTTTCCGCTTCCGATAAAGCTGCCCTCCGCGCTCTCGCACCACGCCGCCGCATTTATCGGCATCACTCTTCCCTCTCCCTGTGCAAAGCGCAGAAGGCGTTTATAGTTTTTCGGGTCGGGCTCAAGAGCGTATATCTTTTCAACACTTGGAAAATATTTTATTGCCTCCGAGGCGGTATCTCCGTTATACGCACCTGCATCTATCGCTACACGTACGTTTTTTCTTAAAAGCAAGCTATACATCTCCTCTTTTTCGCTATAAGAGGTGAGAAGATAGGAAAGCTTACCGCTTAAGCGGTAATTTATAACCGATGCGTAAATATGACGGGAAAGTCCATCGGCAAGCATACCGTATACCGAGAGTATTTTTTCATAGTTGGCGTTGTAAAATTCGCGGTCAAAATACTCATCCTCATCCGCAACGGGCATATCCGGTACGTACATTTCGTAATTACTGTCGATATCGGCAAGCATCTCTACCACATCGCGCCTGTTTGACGCAAAGGAAAGGACTATAACGAAATCCGGATACGTCGCCTTTATTTCCGAGAAGGATTTTACCTTGAAGCCGCGATAGCTGTGTCCGCGTACAAATCCATCCGATGCAAAAACGTCGGACACATGTATGCCGTATTTTTCAAAGCGACGGAACAGCTTATCCGCGCCGTTACCCATGCCGTAAACGACTATAGGGCGACTCTCCGATTTTAATACGTCCCACACGTCGCGCGTGCAGGGATACTCCGGCAAATTGCAGGATTTTTCCACGACGGCTCTCCTTTTTTTAAAAAAAAGCATTGAAAATCAGTTGGATCTATGATAAACTTACACTATAAACTAACAGTGAGGTGTTTTTATGGATTGCTTATTTTGCTCTATTATAAAGGGGGAGATCCCCTCAAAAAAGGTGTATGAGGATGACGTTTGCTACGCTTTTCTTGACATCAACCCTCAAGCACCCGTGCACTGCCTCGTAGTTCCAAAGGAACATATTGAGTCGGCAGACAAAATTACAGAAGAAAACGCGCCGATAATAGCGCATATTTTCAGTGTGATACCTAAAATCGCAAAGATAGCGGGGCTCACCGTGGGATTCAGAATTGTCAAGGGATACAGAGTCGTCACAAACGTTGGTGAGCACGGATGCCAATCCGTAAAGCACCTGCACTTCCACATTCTTGCAGGCAAGCAGCTTTCCGACCGTATGGCATAAATGATTAAAGGCAGTGCTTTTCGGCACTGCCTTTTCTGAAAAGGAATTACTTAACCTTTTCTTTAACTTTAGCCGCCTTACCGACTCTGTCACGAAGATAGTAGAGCTTCGCGCGGCGAACCTTCGCCTCACGGAATACTACGATCTTGTCAACGTTGGGAGAATGAAGGGGGAACGTTTTTTCAACGCCTACACCGTAGGAAACACGTCTTACGGTAAAGGTTTCAGAGATTCCGCCGCCATGCTTTGCAATAACGGTACCCTCGAACATCTGAATTCTCTCCTTTTCACCCTCGGTGATACGAATGTAAACCTTTACACCGTCACCGATGCCAAACTGAGGAACCTCAGTTTTAA
>JAGCJI010000143.1 GCA_017648085.1 Clostridia bacterium
AAATGCAAAGGCTCTTGCCGAATTGCTTAACACGGGTATCAGGCTTTACTCTGCTACCCCTGCCGCTGTTGCAAGTGGCGGACTTTTTGAGCATTACCCCGAAATATTATCAAATCATATGAAGAAATACTGCGACGTCAGGCTGACGGTCAGCCCGCTTCCGCCTATATACGGAGCTTGCAAAAGAGCCTGCCCTGCCATTAGCGCCGACTTTTACGAAAACTTCAAAAAATCCTACGGAGAGATAAAAAAATGAGTATTCCGAAGACAGAAATGAGAAATCCAAAAAGTATGAATATGGATAAAATGAGCAGCATCGAGATGGCAAGGCTGGTTATCGAGGCAAATTACGATGCCGTAAAAGCGGCGGAGAATGCTGCGGAGTCGGTAGCTCTTGCGGTAGATGCAATAGCCGACGCATTTGAAAACGGAGGAAGGCTTTTCTATATCGGAGCAGGTACGTCGGGCAGACTCGGCGTTATAGATGCGGCGGAATGTCCTCCTACCTTTGGCGTTGACTATGACTTGGTTCAGGGGATTATAGCAGGGGGCGAGCGCCGAATGTTCTTAGCAGGTGAGAGCGAAGAAGACAAATACGAAAGCGGCGAGCTCGCCATAAAGGAGTACGGAATTCATGCGGGTGATGTTCTTGTCGGAATTTCGGTTGCGGGAAATGCCGCATATGTGGTCGGCGCACTTGATACTGCAAATAAAATCGGCTGCACCACCGTGGCAATCAGCAGTAACTCCGACGCAAAGATACTCAAATGCGCAGATATAGCGATTTTCACCGACACGGGTGCTGAGGTACTGACGGGGTCAACTCGTCTTAAGGCGGGAACCTGCCACAAGATAATTCTCAACACGCTCTCGACCTGCGCTATGGCAAAAACAGGCAAGGTATACGAAAATATGATGATCAATCTCTCACCCTCAAACGAGAAGCTCAGGCGCCGCGTTATCCGCATTGTTAGTGAGATTCTCGGCTGCGAGGAGGATGAAGCCATAAGACTTCTCAATGAAAACGGCTGGGTTATCAAAAAAGCCGTTGAAGCCGCAAGAGGAGAAAAATAAATATGCTTAAAAGCTTTATCAAAACCAAAAATGGCAAGCCCACGCTCTTTATAGAGGATAAGCCCGTGGCGGCTATGGCTTATACTACATATTTTACCGAAAGAAGCTGCTGCGAGGATTTTATCAAGGCGGGATACCGTATATTCTTCGTGAATGCCTCATTTACCGCCCTGCCCATAAACAGCGTGGCAACGGGCTTTACCCCCTTTCGCATAGGCATATTTGAGGACCCCGTAAATCCCGACTATTCGGAATTTGAGCCGGAGGTCAGGAAAATTCTTAAGGCATGCCCCGACGCCATAATATTCCCCCGCCTTTATGTCAGTATGCCGAGCAGCTGGGTCAGCGCTCATATAGACGAGTGCGTTCCCACCAACAAGGGCGGATACCGCGAGTCTTTATTCTCGGAGGCGTTCAGAAGGGACGGCGAGGAATTGATCGTTCGCTTCATAAATCACATTAAGGAGTCGGATTACGCAAGCCGTATCGGCGGCTGGCAGATTTGCGGCGGTCAGACTCAGGAATGGTTTCACCATGATTATATGGGAAGCCTTTCGGAGAGTGCCCTCTTGCCCTTCGGTAAATGGGTGAAGGAGAAATTCGGTGATACCGAGGTAAAACTTCCAAAAAAAGAGGACTTCGCCTTTGACGGCATCGGCATTAAGCACAACGAAAACGCGCGCCGTTATGCCATGTTTTGTAACGAAAAGGTTGCAGAAACCATAGATTTCTTTGGCAAGGTCATAAAAAGAGAAACCGACGGCACCCAGATCGTCGGCGCCTTTTACGGCTATTCCTATGAAAATAACAATACCGTTTTATTCGGCACTCACGGTCTCAGATGCCTGCTGGATTCCGATAGCATTGATTTCCTATCATCCCCTAATGCCTACATTGAGGCAAGGCGCTTCGGCATAGACTGGTCAGATATGATGCCCGTGGATTCGGTTACGGCTCACGGAAAGCTGCCATTTATCGAATGCGATATACGCACCTATCTTACCTGCGCTATCCAAGAGGCACGCCCTGGTGAATACCCCGACGATATATATCGCACAGAGGGTGGCGGGTCGGTATGGGTAGGTCCTCCCACCAGGGAGCTTTCAGTACTTGCACTCAGAAAGTCCTTTGCCCACCAGCTTACCAAGCGGGCGGCTATATGGTGGTTTGATATGTGGGGCGGCTGGTATGACGACCCCTTGCTGATGGAGGAGCTTAAGCGTTTAAAGGAGCTTTACGACGGCGATTTACAAAAGAAAAATACCGAATATCCTCGCGCCGAGGTAGCGTTTTTTGCCGACGAAAGAGGCTATTCAAATATGCTCTGCGGAGCGCCTCAGCTCTCGGGTATTCCAAAATCCAGAACCGCTATGGGATGCACGGGCGCGCCCTACGATACCGTTACGGTGGAGGACGCTGAGAGGCTTCTTCCAAATTATAAGGCGGCGGTATTTCCCTTCCCCCTGCCCTCCGAGGCAGGCAAGGCGGCGATTTCGCTCTGCAAAAGGCTGAATATCCCCTATATCTGTGCCGATTGGGAGCATTATTTACTTTCGGTCTCTGAAATCAAAGAATTTCTCAAGAGAAGCGGTGTGCATTTTTACAGTGAGGAAAATGATATAATCTGCCTTGGCGGCGGCTATATCGCCCTTCACAGCGACAGAGGCGGCAAAAAGACCCTGCACCTGCCAAAATCCTGCCGGGCGTCAGCTGTTTTCGGTGCTGAGGAGTCAATCTATACTGCTGATGCAATCGAATTTGAGCTTGAGGAAAACGGCACAGCCCTCTTTACTATAAACAAGGAATAATCCCCTTAGTACCCTAAATATTAAAAAACGAGGAGCTTTATTATGACATTAGGAAAATACATTGCGGGCGGAGAGAAAAATACCGCATACGAGGCAATAAGCAAAATGATGAACGGCTACGATGTAGGTGTATCCTACGCCGATATGATGCGTCTGAGAATAAGCGGCGGCGCGGCGCAGGAGTGCTACGATGTCTATTATGTTGCCCACGACAAAGGAAGACCTCTTTCAAGGCATTGGATGGGCTACGGCAGGCACGAGGGCGCAGTTGGCAACTGGGGAAACTTTTTAACCGCCCCGGAGGAAAGAGGAAAAGGCTACGGCGGCAGCCTTTTAAAATTCTGGTATGATGATTTCAAAAATACCGAAAATAAGCCAAGCTGCTTTTTATGCACAGGCGGTGCGCTCAGCTTGGCTCAGCTTTACTCCCGCTTTGGCTTCCGCCCCGCTATCAGAGGACGGGAATTCGGCCCTCTTTATATGCCCGTGGGAGATAGCCCCGATAGCTTCCTTGAGTTTACCGAGAATTACTACAAGCCCTCACCGGTGCTATTCCACAGACCTGCCACGATAGGTTACAGACATGAAATAGACTGCCTTTTGCGCTTTTATTTCGTGGACTCGGGGCTTGAATTCGGCATAGGCGGAGCCTCCTATGTAGAGGAGGGGCTTCTCTACTACCCTGAGCGAGTCGGTATGCTGTTTACCGAGGTGGGCCGCTGCGTTGGCTGGAGCCTTGACGGAGAGCTTCAGACTCACCCTCTTTACAAAAAATCCGACATAATCGACCAACGTGTCTGACCTCCGTCAAGCCGATTTCAAAAAAATTGTTGTCCTTTTGCGTCGTTTTGCATAGGCAAAGCGAAAAACTACAATATTCCGATAAACATATATATTTTGGTACAGATAAACAACGGGTGATTTCAAGGCATTCGTTGTTTTTTCTTTGAAATTTTCTATACTATTCCCGAAAATCACCCCGATTCCGTCACCTTGCGTGACAAAAAAGTGCCGTTTTTTTGCGTATTTTTTGGCTTAAGAGTGTACTTACAAGCCCCCGCCCCGCATGGTACTATAAAAGAAAAATGCCTTATTTTTCGGCGGGGGGTCAAAGACGTATGCCCCGTCGCACGCAGTTTTTCAAAAAGCTGAACGCAGGCTGCATAACGGCATTTCGGAGAAATTATGACAGAACAGAGCTTTTTTATTATCAGTAATTTTATGACGGAGGAGCTTGAGCTATCGGGCGCAGAACTACTTGTTTTTGCGCTTATTCACACATTCACGCAGGCAGCGGAGGGGTTCTCCGGCTCACTTGAATATCTGGCAAGACGCACAGGTCTATCATTACGCGGAACGCAAAATGCGCTGAAAAGACTCCAAGATAAGGAGCTTATCGAAAAGGATCAGCGGCGTAAAAACGGGAACCACTCAATATATTATTCAACCTATGCGGAAGAGCTTAAAATTCTGGCTAAGCGTGAGGAAATAAAAAAGCTCAGCATGAGCGATGCGGTAATCAGAATGAGTATCGACGAGGAGGATGCGAGAACCCCCGGGCAAAATTCCAGATATCCTGTTGATAATACGATTGTTGACGGAGCTTATTTCAGTGAAATGATCAAGACCGCGGAGGTCCTGAGCTTCAGCGATGAATACGGCTCAGGTATGCACGAGGTGCATACTAACCATGCACAAAATGCCAACAATAATAAAGATATAATAAAGAATATAACTGCTTCTGCTGCTTCTGCTAAAGGGATGCCTTTCGGCACTCCTAGGGACTACCGTCCCAAATACGCAGTGAGAAAATACGGAGAGAACGGTCTTATATCAATGACGGACAGGCAATATCAGCACCTTTTAACTCTGGTTGACTCGGAGGTTATCGGCGATTATATATCAAGGCTTGAGGACATTACTATGAATAAGAAAAAAGACTTCCACAAGCTGAACCTCAGACCGTATAACCTTATCAGAAAATGGATACGCGAGGATTTTGAAATAAAGCCTTAAAATTCCTCACACCTCTTGCCTATTCCGATAAAATGTGGTAGAATATTTTCGGTAACAGATTTGCCATAGATCCACTCGGCAATATCAAATACAGCTAAAGGAGCAAAACTATGCTAAAGCTTGGAAACATACTCATAATCGGAGATAGCTATTCGACCTTCCCCGGATACATTCCCGAGGGATACGCATATTGGTACGGATGCGAGAACCACAGCCACGAGACCGACGTTACAAAAAAAGAGGAGTGCTGGTGGCATCTGCTCGAATCCGAGGTTGACGGAAAAATAGTGCTTAACGAGAGCCATTCGGGCGCAACGATCTGCAATACAGAACGCCCCACGATCCCCGGAACTTCCTTTATCATCCGTCTTGATAGACTCATTGGGCAGGGATTTTTCGAGAAGAACAAAATTGACACGGTACTCATCCTCGGCGGAACAAACGATTCCTGGATAGACCCACCTATCGGAGATTTCGTTTACGACGGATTTGACGCAGAAAACAAGAAGTGCGTTCTCCCCGCTTTCGCATATCTTCTTAAAACTCTCAAACGCGTGCTGCCCGAGGCGAAGATCCTTCCCATACTCAACTGCGACCTCAAGGATGAGATAACCGACGGCTTCGCAGAGATCGGCGAAAAGCTCGGCATCCCCTGCCTCCGCCTCAAAGGCGTTGCAAAGCTCAACGGCCACCCCAGCATCGAGGGTATGAAAAAGATTAAGGATCAGGTGATTGAGTTTTTGAAGTGATTCTCAAAGCCTATACCGTTTTATCAGCTATTATCTGCGTAAAGCGGTCGGCAAGTTCCTTTATTACATTTCCTGCACCGCATTTTGCCAACGCATTTTTAGAAAAACCACCGCCGATGATCCTTGCGGAATCGGCGGTGGTTTTTATGCGTTTTATACTTTCTTAATTAATCTTTGGCAAAGATAAATTATTTCTCTTCAAGCTTCTTGCGGCAATATTCTCTGAAATCGGGGGTGATCCAGGAGGTGTTGTATCCCTCGAAGCCCTGATCCTGAGGAGTTCTGTAATCGGGGAGGTTATCGCGCGCGGTGAAT
>JAGCJI010000016.1 GCA_017648085.1 Clostridia bacterium
GAGCATCATCCCGAAGACGAGATTGCGCCCAAAGAAACACCTGGAGTGCTCAAAGAAACGTCTGAAGCGCCCGAGAGGGCAGCAAAGCCCGAGGATGAGGGGCCGGTCGAGGATAACAAGGAAAGCACCCCGCGCGACGTCGCATCGGATTGCGCACTGACGGAGGCCCCCGAAATCACGCCTAACGCGACGGAACCCGATACGAACGCAGAAACGCAGGAAGATAATCACACAGAGAAAATTAGCGAGAAAAACGGCGTTACAGCCGCCCCCGAAAGTGATAACATCGCCGAAAAGGAGCAATAATGAGTAAAATACTTTACGCCGCAGGCACGATGGAGCATATAAGGAGCTTCCATCTTCCGTATATTGAACAGCTTCGCCGCGACGGACACGAGGTCATGACGATGGCGAAGGGAAATGACGCCGATTTCAATATCGGATTCGTAAAGAAGATGCTTTCCCCGAAAAATACATCCTGCCGTCGCAAAATCAGAAAAATACTTAAAGCGGAAAAATTCGATGCAATAATTTTGAACACCACTCTCGCCGCTTTTCATATAAGGCTAGCTTTGCCGAGAAGAAAAAGACCGAAGGTCATAAATCTCGTGCACGGATATATGTTCTTTAAGGGCGCAAAAAGCACGAGGGAAAAGATTTTCCTCGCTTGCGAAAAGCTGCTTAAGGGGAAAACAGATCACGTTATCGTTATGAATTCGGAGGATTACCAAATTGCTACCGAAAATAAGCTCTGTCGCGGAGAGGTAAGAGTTGTTCGCGGCATGGGTGCCGTGGTTGGCAAGGAGCAGGTGCCCCCCGAAACTATATATCACTACACCGACAGCAAGGGTAAATTCGTAATCTGCTTCGTCGGCGAACTTTACCGTGCCAAAAATCAGCGTATGCTTATATGCGCTTTGCCTGAGATAAAGCTGGAGATACCGAACGCGGTGCTTTGGTTCGTCGGAGAGGGAATTGACCGCCACGAGCTTATCGCGCTCGCAGACGAGTTAAACATATCCGATTCCGTCTACTTTATGGGTGACAGGCGCAACCCGTGCGACTATATGCGGGCGTGCGACCTATACGTTTCCGCCAGCGAGAAGGAAGGCTTGCCTTTTAACGTTATGGAGGCTCTCGGTTGCGGAAAAACTGTACTTGCCACCGATATTAAAGGGCATCGGGATATTATCGAGGACGGCGTCAGCGGATACCTTTTCCCGCTCGGCGATATGAATTCGCTTCTGTCGCTCGTTAAGGATTTCCATAGTGGCAAAATCGGCGTTGATGCTGAGGTCGCGAAGGAAAGATTTGAGCTGTTTTCAAAGGAAAAGGTGTTTTGTGACACCTATGGGACGGTAAAGGAGCTTCTTTCAAAATGATAGCCCGTATCAAAAGTCGGCTTACGCCCGAATCCATACGCGCCGCTCTGATGGGTCCCGTATATCCGGCTGTAATAGCTGTTCTGGTTGCTGTTGGAGGTGCGAGCGGGCTTGAGTTTTATTTTAATCTCTTGCATACCGCCCTTATCCTCGTGGCGCTTTGGTTTTCAAAATCTATCCGCCCGATACTGATTTCCCTCGTCACCTACGTTATGCAGGTGTCGGTAAAGAACGGTCCGTTTTATCCTAACAACTCGGATTTTTATTACACGGGGTGGCGTCTGCCCACCGTTATAGTGTTAGGAGTGCTCATAATTGCGGGAATTGCTGTATTTATCTTGAAAAACAAGATTTACGCCAAAATTTCCTTTAAGAGCACGCCTATGCTGCTGTCTATGCTTATCTTTTCCACGACGCTTATGACAAACGGCTTGTTTTCGGGGGAGTGGCAAAGTGCCGATATAATATTCGGATTTGCCAACGCCTTCGTTTATACCTTCGTTTTTATTTTGGTATATCACGGATTTTCCGACGAGGAGAGCACGGAGGAGATTGCAAAATATTTTGCTTATATCTCGGCACTTATCGCCCTTGTAATAAGCTTTGAATTGCTTGTGCATATACTCACTGCCGATAACGTTTTCGCCCCCGGCGGCTCGATCATCAAGGAGTCTATGGCACTTGGATGGGGGATATGGAATCTTGTCGGCGTGTCGCTGTCCGTGCTTATCCCCGTAATCTTTTACGGAATCGAGAAGGGGCGGTATCCCTGGCTTTATTTTGCCGCGGCAACGGTTGCCTGGATGGCGGCAGTTATTACTATGTCGCGCAACGCCCTTATTTTTTCAACACTCGCTTACGCAAGCTCCGTTATAATTTTCGCCTTTGTCGGCAAAAATAAAAGGGCGTTCAGAATTATAGCTCTTTCCGGAGCGGTGCTGGTAGCGGCAGTGGCAGTGATTTTCTTCGATAAAATTTACACGGTACTGGGTGATTACTTCTCTCGCGGCATGTCGGACAACGGAAGATTTGAGCTTTGGAGCACCGCTTGGGATAACTTTATCTCTCGACCGATATTTGGTGTCGGCTTCTACGGATTTGAGATATCGGACAAGATCCTCACCCCTTTTGGTCCTTTGACGAAGCAGGCGCACAATACTGTGCTGCAGTTGCTTTCCGCCACCGGCATAACGGGCTTGCTTGCATACGGATACTATCGCTTCACGTCATTGCGCCCGGTATTTCGCCGTCCAACTCTAATGAAAACGATGCTCGCGATGTCCATCGCGGTCTTTCTCGGCGGAAGCTTGCTTGATAACTTTGTATTCAATATATATCCAACCTTTTATTACAGCATCGCTCTCGCGATTATTCACCGCGCGGGAAGTGAAGAAAAATAATTATAAAATTGATTTAAATCGGCTAGCCAAAAGCGGTGAAAATTTGATGATATTTTTTGAAAATGATTAAAGCAAAGTGCGGACTTTGCGGGTGAGTTTTCGAGAAAGAGCGCGAATTTTCATCGTTTGCGGCGTGTTCTATTTAGGTTGCTATTGGCTAGCCGTAAGAGAATCGAACTCACAAGCCTTGCGTCGATAAATTTTGGCATCTTTCGTCGCATCGAGCCTTGTAAAGTCGTACTTTACTGCGACTCGCTACACCAAAATCTACAAAAAAATTATTCGCCGTAAGGTGCGAA
>JAGCJI010000144.1 GCA_017648085.1 Clostridia bacterium
AGCTTGAGTCTCCCGAAATCATCATAAGAAACGAAAAGAGAATGCTTCAGGAGTTTGTTGACGCTCTTATTGATAACGGCAGACACGGAAAAGCCGTTACCGGTGCAAGCAACAGAAACCTTAAGTCTCTTTCCGAAATGCTCCGCGGTAAGCAGGGCCGCTTCCGTCAGAACCTTCTCGGTAAGCGCGTTGACTACTCCGGACGTTCGGTTATCGTCGTAGGACCTGAGCTTAAGATCTATCAGTGCGGACTTCCCAAGGAAATGGCACTTGAGCTTTTCCGTCCCTTCGTTATGAAGCGCCTTATTGAAACACAGAAGGCAAACTCCATAAAGGACGCAAAGAAGAAGGTAGAGAAG
Source organism: Clostridia bacterium (assembly GCA_017648085.1). GTDB lineage: Bacteria > Bacillota > Clostridia > Oscillospirales > CAG-272 > UBA1740. Next base: position 360 of record JAGCJI010000144.1, read on the forward strand.
ATTGCTCCTGAGGTTTGGGACGCTCTTGAATACGTTATTAAGGAGCACCCCGTGCTGCTTAACCGCGCACCTACACTTCACCGTCTTTCAATTCAGGCGTTCGAGCCAGTGCTCGTTGAGGGCAGAGCAATTAAGCTTCACCCCCTCGTATGTCCTGCGTTTAACGCCGACTTTGACGGCGACCAGATGCCCGTACACGTGCCCCTTTCCAACGAGGCACAGGCAGAGGCAAGATTCCTTATGCTCTCTGCAAACAACCTTTTGAAGCCCGTTTCCGGTAAGGCTGTAACCGTTCCTTCACAGGACATGGTTCTTGGCTCTTACTATCTTACGATCGACCATCCCGGAGAGGTTGGCGAGGGTAAGATCTTCCGCGACTTCAACGAGGTTGAGATGGCTTATGAAAATAAGCAGCTCGGCATGCACGCGGCTATCAAGATCCGCGTAACCAAGAATATTGACGGAGTCGAGAAGAGCGCTATAATCGACGCGACCTACGGCCGTCTTATCTTCAACTCAAGGATTCCCCAGGACCTCGGATACGTTGATCGCTCCAAGGACCCCTTCTCGCTTGAGGTTGCATTCCCGACCACCAGCAAGAAGCTTAAGGAGATCGTTGACCGTACTATCAAGTATCACGGATTTGCAGAGGCGGCAGAGGTTCTTGACGCCATCAAGTCCATGGGTTACAAGTACTCCACCAGATCCTCTCTTTCCATATCGGTTTACGATATGACGATCCCCCCGAAGAAAAAGGAGTTGCTTGCAGAGGCTGCAAAGCAGGTTGATGAGATCACCGAGCTTTACAACTGGGGTGAGCTTTCCGAGGACGAAAGATATAAGCAGGTTATCGACGTTTGGGATAAGACCACTAACGCGGTTACCGACGCTCTTATTGCAAACCTTGACGCTTACAACTCGCTGAACATGATCTGTACCTCGGGTGCCCGCGGTTCAATGAAGCAGATGCGTCAGCTTGCCGGTATGCGCGGACTTATGTTTGCGACCAACGGTAAGACTATCGAAATTCCTATTAAATCCAACTTCCGTGAGGGTCTTACGATGCTCGAGTACTTTATGGGTGCTAAGGGTTCGCGTAAATCTCTTTCGGATACCGCTCTCCGTACGGCAGACTCCGGTTACCTTACCAGACGTCTTGTTGACGTTTCCCAGGACGTTATCGTTCGCGAGGAGGATTGCGGCGCGACCTCCGGTATCGTAGTTTCCGACATCGTTTCGGGCAACAACGTTGTTGAAAAGCTCTTTGACCGACTTGTCGGCAGATATACCGTAAACGACGTTGTCAACGAGGAGACCGGCGAGCTTATCGTTCCCGCTAATACCATGATCGACGAGGAAATGGCAGACGCCATCGTTAAAGCAGGTATTAAGCAGGTTGAGGTTCGTACGATTCTCCGCTGTCTTGCAAAGCGCGGTGTTTGTGTACACTGCTACGGCGCTGACCTTGCTCACGGCACTCCCGTAAGCATCGGTGAGGCGGTCGGTGTTATCGCGGCACAGTCTATCGGCGAGCCCGGTACACAGCTTACGATGAGAACCTTCCACACCGGTGGTGTCGCAGGTTCGGATATTACACAGGGTCTTCCCAGAGTTGAGGAGCTCTTTGAGGCTCGCAGACCTAAGAAGACTGCTATCGTTACAGAGTATACCGGTACTGCGCGTATTCAGTCCGATAAGAAGCTTTCCAAGGTTATTATCCAGAACGCGCTTGACCAGAATGGCACTCCCGCGACCGAGGACGTCGTATACGAGATTCCCTTCGGAATGCGCCTTTGCATTGAGGACGGTCAGTCGCTCGTGCGCGGTCAGCAGATGACAGAGGGCTTCCTTAACCCTGCAGACGTTCTTCATATGAGCGGTATAGATGCAGTTTACGACTATATCATTCGTGAGGTACAGAAGGTTTATCGCGGTGAGGATGTTGAAATCAACGACAAGCACGTTGAATGTATCACCCGTCAGATGACCCGTAAGGTTACCATCGAGGATGCGGGTGACACTGATCTGCTTGCGGGTACTACTGTTGACGTTCTTGAGCTTCGTGCAGAGAATGAGAAGATAGATGCTAGAATTGCGGCAGGCGAGGTTGGCCTTCGCCATGCTGATGCAGCTCCTATGCTTCTCGGTATTACCAAGGCTTCTCTTATGACGGAATCCTTCCTTTCCGCAGCTTCCTTCCAGGAAACCACCAAGGTTCTTACCGAGGCGGCTACCAAGGGCAAGAAGGACCACCTTCTCGGACTTAAGGAAAACGTTATTATCGGTAAGCTTATTCCCGCAGGTACGGGACTTGGCAAGTACCGCGCGGTCGAGGTCGTTGACTCCGGCAAGCAGGAAGAAGAGACCGTCCAGGATGAATTCTATCCCGATGACGTGCTCGCTCCCGTGAGCGATGAAAACGAAACTGTATACGTTGCGCAATAACAGCAAAGCATAAACAGAAAGGGTTGATCCCGTGCAAAAGCGGACGCTTCGGCGTCCGCTTTTTTTACTTATAAAATCGATATTTTTGACACGGGAGGCACTTATATCCCTTTTGTGCGATATGTGTTGACTTTTGATAGAATATATGTTAAAATGTATTTTGAACAATATAAAGAAAATCGGATGATTTTTATGAATACTGAAAACGTAAAGGTGTCGGTCATAATACCTATCTATAACGCGGCGGATTATATTAGACCGGCAATTGATAGTGTGCTTGCACAGACACTTTCTGAATTTGAAATAATATGCGTTGACGACGGCTCTACCGATTCAACCCTTGAGGTTTTGCGAGAGTATCAAAAAATAGATTCGCGCGTAAGAATAGTTACCGAAACCAACGCAGGTCCTGCATATGCAAGAAATAACGGTATGCGCCGTGCGCGCGGAGAATACGTTGCGTTTCTTGATGCGGACGATTTCTTTGAGCCGGAGATGCTTCGTCGCCTATACGAGCTGGCAAGCGACGGCGACTTGGATATTGCGATAGCCAATTTTGACGTTTACAACAACAAAAAGGGGAAATTTGAGAATCCGAACGCTGCCGAGAACGCGGACATTTTTGACGGTGGCAGGATCAGCTCGAAAAACGAGTATCCCGACAGGATTCTTACCTCAACCGTTGGCGCGGCGTGGAATAAGCTTTTCCGAAGAAGCTTTGTTGAGGAAAAGGGACTTTCGTTCCTTGCGGACGTTCATATTTACGAGGACGTATATTTCGTAACGACGGCACTTTCACTTGCTGAAAGAGTAGGTCGGGCGTCGGAAATTCTTGTTCATCACAGAATACATTCGGACCAGTCAAGAAAAAAAGCGGTTAAGAAATATTATGCCGAAGTGCCACCCGTGTATCTTAAAATTAAGGATTTTCTCACCTCACACGGAATGTATGCGCCTCTTTCCCGCTCCTACTTGAACCTCTCTGCCGGCAGATGCTACAAGATGTTCAATCTGCTTTCGGGCGATGCGCAGTCAAGGCTTTGGGATATGCTGCACGAAGAATATGCAGAGCTGTTTTCTTGGCAGGATGCCGAGGAGTTGGATTTTGAGCTTAAAGAGGTGTATGAATTTACCGTATTCGTGCAGGTTTTCACTCACGCGGAATTCAAGAAGAGAACGAAGCACGGCAGAAAACCGAGGATAGTAAATCCGAAGCAAAACATTGAGTTTGTCAAGCAAAGACGGAGATTCCGCACCTTGCTTGGTGGAATATTCAAGAAAAAATAAAGACAAAAAACATACCCCGACAGTTGTGATATGCACCCCAAAAGTTAGACGCTTTTGGAGGTGCATATTTTTATGGGTAAAACAGGACGAGAAAACAGGAGATACTCGACAGAATTTAAGATGTGTGTTATAATGGACATGCGAGAACACAAATTGAGTTACAAAGAAACAGTACGAAAGTATTGGGAAGGTAGCAAAGGAAAAGAAGCGAACTACGTAAAACAAATACAATTGTGGGAACGCATATTCTTGGAAGAAGGAGCCGAAGGTCTGATGAAAGAACGCCGAGGCAAAAATAATGCAAGTGGTAAACGAGGACGTCCCCCAAAACTCAATCCAAAGGTAGAAGAAGATCTTATCGCCGAGAACCAAAGGCTCAGAATGGAGATTGAATACTTAAAAAAACTGAGTGCCTTAGTTCTTGCGGAAGAGCAAAAGAACGGCAAAAAGCGTTCGTAATTGCTGAACTAAGGCAAAAGTATCCGCTTAAAGATTTGTTAGAGCTTTCCGGGATCGCAAGAAGTACGTACTATTACTACTTGAAGCAGAAAGATAAGGACAAATACGAAAGCGAAAAACAAGATATATTAGAAATCTACAATGCCAATAAGGGCAGATACGGTTACAGAAGAATTTGTGCTGTTTTAAAAGCAAAAGGTTACGAAATTAACCATAAAACAGTGCTAAAACTGATGAAAGCTCTTAATTTACGCGGTAAACAAAGCAAAAACGGTAAATACCACTCCTATAAAGGTGAAGTTGGCAAGGTAGCAGATAATCTGCTGCATAGGGATTTTTATGCAGACAAGCCGTTTGAAAAGCTAACTACCGATGTTACGGAGTTTAAGATCGGTGACGAAAAAGTGTATCTTTCTCCGGTGCTTGATATGTTCAATCGTGAAATAGTATCTTATTCTATTTCTACAAGTCCTAACTTGCAGCAAATTAGAGATATGCTGAATGGGTTGTTTGAAAAACTTCCTGCTGATGCACGACCTCTGTTTCATTCCGATCAAGGTTGGCAGTACCAACACGCCGAATACCAAAGACTTCTTGCCGAACACAACATTACACAAAGTATGTCTCGCAAAGGAAACTGCATGGACAACGGCATAATGGAAAACTTCTTCGGCAGGCTGAAAGTTGAAATGTATTACGGTGAAAAATTCGAATCCCCTAGGGGATTCATTGAAAAGTTAGAAGAATACATACATTACTACAACACCGAAAGAATTTCTCTAAAACTAAAAGGAATGAGCCCAGTGGAGTACCGAGCTCATTCGCAAATATCTTAATATCTAATTTTTGTCTAAACTTTTGGGTTCACTTCAGTTTGACCGGGGGATTTTTATTTAACACGGGTGTGTTTTACGGCAAAATCTTATATTTTTTCGGGTAATTTCTTGTCGCGCAGGAATTTCTCGTATGCATCACATATTGCGCCGACGTCGTCGCCGAAGGCAATCTGACGGCCGTGGTCGAGCCAGAGAATCTTGTTGCACATGGAGCGCACCTGCGAAATTGAGTGGGAAACGAGTATAGTCGTTGCGCCGCCGCCTATTATCTCGCGCATTTTCCCCTCGCTCTTTTTTCTAAACGCGCCGTCACCGACAGACAAAACCTCGTCAAGAATTAAAATTTCGGGATTGACGAGAGAGGCTATTGAGAAGGCAAGGCGGGATTTCATACCGCTTGAGAGGTGCTTGAAGGGGCGGTCCTCAAAATCCGAAAGCTCGGCAAAATCTATAATGTCGTGGTAGGTTTCGTCCATAAATTTTCTAGTATACCCAAGCATTGCGCCGCGCAGATAGGTGTTTTCCTTTACGGTCAGATCTCCGTCAAATCCGCTTGCCAGCTCCAGCAGGGCAGCAATTTTGCCCTCGCGCTCTACGTATCCGTGCGTGGGAACCATAATTCCGCTGATTGCCTTAAGAAGCGTGGATTTTCCCGCGCCGTTCGTGCCGATTATACCAAGCATATCGCCGCGGTATATCGAAAAGGAGATATCCTTATCAGCCCAGAATTCCGTTACCTTATAGTTGCGTTTTATTTTTCTTATCAGATATTCTTTAAGTCCAATGGAGCGGAAATCCCCTGTCATATAACGTATAGAAACGTTTTTACAGGTAAGAATAGGGGGTTCGCTATTTGTAATTTCTGCCATTTTCCCCCTCCTTACACGTAATAGAGGAATTTGTGGTTGCACTTCTTGTATATAAGTGCACCTATTCCGAATGCGATCAAAGCGTAGCCTATTGCCAGAACGTTTACCTCGAGTGAGGGCAGGGCGTTGTCGATTACTACGCTCCTGAAATATTTAATATATACGTAAACGGGGTTTAAAAGGAATAGACGCTGTACCTTGTCGGAATAAACGGACACGTCGTAGAATATGGCGGACATATACATAAGAAGCTGTATGAAAACCGTCCATAGATATTGCACATCGCGGAAAAACATATAGAGAGCTGAAAGTATCATTCCGACA
>JAGCJI010000145.1 GCA_017648085.1 Clostridia bacterium
GATATAGATCCCGTTGCCGTAAAGGTAGCACGCGAAAACGCATTGGCTGACGGATGCGACAACGTGACCGTCGGTGTTTCAGATCTATTGCGCGACGTTGATCTTTCGGGCGGCAAGTACGATTTTTGTGTTGCCAACATCGTTGCGGACATAATTATAAGGATGATGCCGGATATGCCGAAGTATCTGAAGGACGGCGCGCCGCTGATCCTATCGGGTATAATCAATCTGCGCGCCGACGAGGTGCGCGAGGCGGTCAGGGAGAACGGCTACACCGTTATCCGCGAGGAATATGAGAACGACTGGGTGGCTATGCTGGTCGTTCGCACACCCGACGGGGTTTGAGGTAAGCTTTATGCCAAAATTTTTCGCACAAAGAGAAAATTTCAAGGAAAACGAGGTCAGCATCGTCGGTGATGACGCGCGCCACATAGCTCGCGCTCTTCGCATGGCGGTGGGTGATGAAATATCGGTTTTAAACGACACGGGTACGGAATACACCTGCCGTCTTTTAAAAATTCGCGACGAGGAGTGCATTGCGGAAATAATATCTTACGCCGAGGGAAAAACCGAAATGCCGGCAACCGTGACGCTTTACATGGGATACCCGAAGGGCGATAAGCTTGAAGTCGTCGTACAAAAGGCGGTGGAGCTTGGTGCTTCGGTTATAGTTCCCTTCGAATCCTCTCGTTGCGTCAAACGTCCCAACCCCGAAAAAACAGAAAAGCAAAACAAAAGACTTTCCAAAATTGCAGAGGAGGCGGCGAAGCAATGCGGCCGCTCGCGACTGCCGCGCGTTATGCCCCCAATCAGCTTTGAGGCGGCGATAAGCGAGGCGCGAGAGGCTGACATCGCACTCTTTTGCTATGAAGGCACGGGTACCGTGTCGCTTAAAAGCGCACTTTCTATAGATAAAAGTGTGCGCACCATTTCCGTCATAGTGGGTTGCGAGGGCGGCTTTAGCGACGGGGAGGCGGAAGCGGCAATCAAGCGCGGCCTTACTCCCGTAAATTTAGGACCAAGAATTTTGCGCTGCGAAACCGCGCCGAGCTACGTTTTGTCTTGCATTTCCTACGTTTACGAGTTGGAATAAAGTGGAACGCTAAACAAAATTGTACAAATATCAGATAACTTTTTTGTGTATTTCGTAATTATTTTTCAAAAAACTATTGAAATATGTCAAAAAATAAGTTAAAATATAGTACAGTATTACCAAAACACTAATTTCAAGTATCTATCTAGGAGTTTTTTGTATGTCCAACCGCTTGTTCCAGAACCTTATACATCAAATGAAGGACGTTATAGGACGCAACATCGGCGTCATAGATGAAAACGGTATTATCGTTGCCGCAAGCGAGCTTGCCAGAATCGGCGAGTCCAAGCAGCGCGTCAAAGAGGAGCTATCATACTCTTCCAACTTCATAGTTTACGAGGGATATACCTACCGCTTTATAAATTCCCCCGGAAGAACCGACTGCATAGCCTTTGTTGAGGGTGACGATACCCACGCGGGCAAAATGTCCGAGATCCTCGCCATCGCGCTCGGAAACATAAAAACTCTTTACGATGAGAAATACGATAAAATTTCCTTTATTAAAAATATAATCCTGGATAACATCCTCCCGAGCGACATTTACCTTAAATCAAACGAGCTTCATTTCAACGAGGAATTCCGCGCGGTCATAGTTATCAAGTTCCAGGGCACGTCCGCGGTCAACCCCTACGAAGCCGTTCAAAGTCTGGTAAAGAACAAAAACAAGGATTTCGTTATAGGCGTCAGCGAGCAGGATATCGTCGTTGTCAAGGAGGTTACCGCAACCACCACCGCAGATAACGTTGAGGCGTATGCAAAGGAGCTGCTTTCACAGCTCACCAAGGAATACTCGGTGAAATTACTTATCGGTATCTCCTCCGTAGTTGAAAATCTTAAGGATCTTGCAAGAGCCTATAAGGAGGCAAGGATCTCCCTTGAGGTCGGCAAGGTTTTCGATATAGAAAAAACAGTTATGTCCTATGAAAATCTCGGTATAGGCAGACTTATTTACCAGTTGCCCACCACCCTTTGCGAGATTTTTCTCGGTGAGGTCTTTAAAAAGGGCTCCCTCGAGTCGCTCGACCGCGAAACTCTTATGACCGTCCAGAGCTTCTTTGAGAACAACCTTAACGTTTCGGAAACCTCAAGAAAGCTGTTTGTTCACCGCAACACCCTCGTATACAGACTTGAAAAGATCAGAAAGCTTACCGGCCTCGATCTTCGCGAATTTGATCACGCGGTCACCTTCAAGGTGGCACTTATGGTTAAAAAGTATCTTACGAGCAAGCCCACTAAGTTTTAATCAAGCCCCCTTTTATACATATGAGTATTTGCCCTGCCGATTAGTGTCAGCAGGGTAAATCTGTGATAGAAAGGAGTCCGTATGAAAAACAAAAGCAATGCTGCGGTAAGAATTTTTGCCGCCTTCATACTTATATCACTCTCGCTTCTCACCCTATCCGGCTGTGCCATAACGGGCGACTTTGTCGCCTCTCACCTAGAGGAATGCGACGTACCGCCGTTTAAACACTCCAAGCTTAAGAGCGTTGAGGTCCTTTATAGAGATTATTACCTAAAAGACTTGCCGTCTGCCGAGGAGCTGGCTCCCAAGGTTGCCGCACTTTATTTTGAAAAATACCACGAAATAATTGACACGGGTAACAAGTCAGAGGTCACAGACGCCATTATTAACGCCTACGTTTCCGTTATCGGCGATAAATACTCTTACTACAGGACCGCAGACGAGCACAGGGAATACGACGCCACGATGAGCGGCACGTATTTCGGAATCGGCGTTCTCGTCGTTCACAGCGATGAGCCCGAGACAGTAACCGTCGAGGACGTTTACGAGGGCGGCGGAGCGCACGAAGCCGGCATCAAGCGCGGCGACCTGATAATCGCGGCAAACGGTAAAAAGCTTGCCGATGTCGGTTACGACGCCCTGATTGAAGAAATTCGCGGCGGCGACAAGACAACCGTGCTTGTCACTGTGAAGAGGGGCAGCGAAGAGCTGACAGTTTCCTGCGAGCGCAGAAAAGTTACCGAACAAACAGTCAGGTATTCTATTAATGAAGAAAAAATAGGATATATTAAAATTTCATCCTTTAAATCAAACACCCCGAAGCAATTCAAGGAAGCTCTTGAATATCTTGACGACAACGGTGCCGTTGCAATAATATACGACCTTCGCGGCAACGGAGGAGGATATCTTGACGCCCTCGTCGACGTAGTTTCCTGCATCTCACCGCTCGGAACGACTATCGCGACCTTTTCCGACGGCGAAATGCCCGAGGTGGACAGAACCATTGAGCATCTTTACCTTCCCACCGTAGTGCTTTGCAACGATCGTACCGCGTCTGCGGCAGAGCTGTTTTGCGCGTGTATGCGTGATTTTGAAAAGCTCGGTCACTTTGACGTTACACTCGTAGGAGAAAAGACCTATGGCAAGGGGGTTATGCAGAGAACCTACCCCTTCACCGACGGCTCGTCCCTTACAATAACGATCGCATATTACAATCCCCCGTCCGGTGAAAATTACGACTCCGTCGGTATAACCCCCGACGTTACGGTAGAAATGACGGCTGACGGCGACGCGCAGCTTGACGCGGCGTACCGCGAAGTAAATAAACTTATCAATAAATAATCAGGAGATATACCGACATGGCAGAAACCAAAACTTACACCCCCCAAGGCTTCAAGGCACTTCAGGATGAGCTTGACTACCTTGAAACAGTTCGCGTAGAGGAGAACAAGAAGGAAATTTCCACCGCGCGTTCCTTTGGCGACCTTTCCGAAAACAGCGAGTATGACGAGGCAAAGGCGGAGCAGGGAAAAATTCACGCTCGCATCGCAGAGCTTCGTGAAATGATAGCTCACGCAAAGGTTATCGACGAGTCCCAGATCGACGAGTCCAAGGTCAGCGTTGGCTCAAAGGTTACCGTTTTCAACAAAACGAGAAATATGGAAACCACTTATCATATAGTGGGCTCATACGAAACCGACCCCAAAAACGGTAAAATCTCCGACTCCTCCCCCATCGGTATCGCCCTTCTCGGTGCATCCGAGGGCGACGAGGTCGTTGTAACCGGCGTGCGCGAGCAGATCCTACTCGTTAAGAGCGTATCTCGCGCGAAGGAATAAAAAGGAGAATCTTATGGCAAACGAAAACAACCAGGCACAGCAGAACGGAACGAGCGAACTCGTCGTTCGCCGCGAAAAGCTTGCCGCGCTCGTTGAAGCGGGCAAGAATCCCTTTGAAATCACAAAGTACGAAACCACACATACAAGCGCAAAGGCAATTGCAGAGTACGCCGAAAAGGAGGAGGAGCTTCTCGCAAGCGAGGGCACTCTTACCGTAAGAGTAGCAGGCAGAATGACCAGCCGCAGAATAATGGGCAAGGCATCCTTTGCACACCTGCTTGACGGCGACGGAAAGATTCAGCTCTACATGTCCCGCGACGATCTCGGCGAGGAATGCTACGCAGGCTTCAAAAAGTGGGACGTCGGCGATATAATCGGTGTTGAGGGAACTCTTTTCCGCACCAGAACCGGCGAAATATCCGTACATGCAAAGAGCGCAACCCTTTTGGCAAAATCTCTTCTCCCCCTCCCCGAAAAGTTCCACGGTCTTACCAACGTTGAGCAAAGATACAGACAGAGATACGTTGACCTTATCGCAAACCCCGAGGTCAAGGACACCTTTATAAAGAGATCCAAGATACTCACTCTTATAAGAAGCTATCTTGACTCCAAGGGATTCCTTGAAGTTGACACGCCTATCCTCGTTCCCATTGAAATAGGCGCATCCGCTCGCCCCTTCAAGACTCATCACAACACTCTTGATATGGATATGTATCTTCGTATCGAAACCGAGCTTTACCTCAAACGACTGATCGTCGGAGGAATGGATAAGGTTTACGAGGTGGGTAGAATTTTCAGAAACGAGGGTATGGACCAGAAGCATAACCCCGAGTTTACCACCATCGAGCTTTACCAAGCGTATACCGATTACTACGGTATGATGGATCTCGTTGAGGAGCTTTACAAAATGCTCGCGCTAAAGGTTTGCGGCTCAACCAAGATCACCTACCAGGGCAACGAGATTGACCTCGGCAACTGGGAGCGCCTTACCATGATAGAGGCGGTTAAAAAGTATTCCGGTGTTGACTACCACGATTGGAAGGACGATGCTGATGCAAGAGAAACCGCAAAGAAAATGCACGTTGAAGTTGAGGAAAACGCAACACGCGGTACTGTTCTTATCGAGCTTTTTGATGCTTTCGTTGAGGATAAGCTCATTCAGCCCACCTTCATTTATGATTATCCCGTAGAGAACAGTCCCCTTGCAAAGAGAAAGCCCACCGATCCTCTCTTTACCGAGAGATTTGAGTACTTTATCAACTGCACGGAGTTTGGAAACGCGTTCTCCGAGCTCAACGATCCCATAGACCAGAAGGAAAGATTCGAGCGCCAGGTTGAAAAGAAGCGCAAGGAAGAACCCAACTGTCGCGCAGAGGTCGATTACGACTTCGTAACCGCTCTTGAATACGGTATGCCCCCTACAGGCGGCCTCGGCTTCGGAGTTGACAGGCTTGTTATGCTCCTTACCGACTCCGCGTCCATTCGCGACGTGCTTCTCTTCCCTACAATGAAGCCCGAGGTTTAAACCTCTCATAACACAAAAGATTAAATAATTACAAAACAACAAAAAGCTTCCGGTTCGGAAGCTTTTTTGCAAGCAAAGGATGTTACCGTGACAAACGAAGTATTAAGTGCTCTGCTTGAAAAACTCGAACCCACATATTGACGTATGGGAGGAGATTTGTAACATTGAAAGTCCTTCCAAAGACAAAACGCGCGTCGATAAAGCAGGTGAGTATTTTATTTCGAAAGCCTAAAGTTTTGGCTTCAAAGTCGATATTTGCAAACAAAAGTTAGCAGGAAATGTTATTTGTATTACAATGAACCCCGAAACCGCGGGTTCTCCTATCGTATTTTCCGGACACATTGATACGGTTTTTGAAGTGGGAGCCTTTGGTGCTCCTACGGTAAAGCGCGAGGGAAACAAAATATACGGACCCGGCGTTGTCGACTGCAAGGGCGGCGTAGTAAGCGCGCTCTACGCTATGGACGTTTTACGTCGCGGCGGATACACCGTGCGTAAAATCATGCTGATTTTACAAACAGACGAAGAAACCAATAGCTCACTAAGCAACGGAGAAACAATAAATCATATTTGTAACATATCGAAAGAGGCAATAGCGTTTTTAAATTTGGAGGGGCATACAAGGGGAGAGATGTGTCTTGTGAGAAAAGGCATTCTTACAGCCGAATTTACCGTAACAGGAAAGGCGGCGCACGCCTCAAAATGCGCCACACAGGGTTCAAGTGCTATACTCGAAGCGGCAAACAAGATAATTTCACTTGAAGCATTCAAAGATGCCGGCGGCATTACCGCTTGTGTTGGCGTTATAAAAGGCGGTAACGCTACAAACACCGTCCCCGACGAATGTCGCTTTAAATGCAATTTTCGCTTTTCCTCTGCTGCGGAGCTTGAGTATATAAAGGACTTCGTTTCAGAGTTGATAAACAACTCGTCAGTGCCGGGCTGCGAATGCGCTGTGAAATACACCGAATTCCGTCCGGCAATGGAAGAAAACGAGAAAAGTCTTGATCTTTTTAATAAAATCAATGCTATTTTTGAGAAGAACGGGCTACCCGTGTTAAAAATCGGACGTCGCACCGGTGGATCCGATGCCGCCAACGTCTGTGCCGCAGGCATTCCGTGTATAGATTCCATAGGTACTTCCGGAGATTTCATTCACACAACCGCAGAATTTGCCTACGTCGCATCGCTTCGAGAGGCAGCGGAACGACTGGTATTTATTGCCCGAGATCTATAAGTTACAAATTATTCTTGATTTATCCATCGATTTCTGCTATTATGTTTATATAAATAAACTGTAAGGAATACACTATGCAAGAAAACTATAACGAACAGGAAGTCAGCGGTGGACAACCTTTTTTTAAATCCGCGCTCAGGTGGCTTGATAATTTTTGGTATCACTATAAATGGCACTCGATAATTGCTCTCTTTTTAATTTTCGCGGTTTTGATATGCTCTTTGCAAATGTGTACCAAGACAAGCTACGATATACATATTATGTATGCGGGCGGTCACGAGATAAAAAGAACTTCATCTGACGGCGATCTTCCCCCTTACACAACGACTCTTTCCGGCTTGCGCCGTGCCGTCAGGGATTACAATGACGACGGAAGCATAAATATCGCCTTTACCGACCTGTATATGCTCACAGAGGACGAAATTAAAGCGCTCACGGAAAACGGTGCGGAAGACGTTAATTTGAATTATTACCTGATAAACGAAAACAGCAAGCTTCTGCGCGACAACCTCACTTACAGTAGCTATTATCTCTGTTTTCTCTCTACCGCCATCTACGAGGAATATAACACTATAGACGGGGTTGAGATTTTCGTTCCCTTGGCGCAATTTTTGAACACGGGGTCGGAGGTTGAGCTTTATGCGCCCACCGCGGCGAAGCTTTCATCAACCGGCTTCTACTCCCTTCCCGGTATATGCGATCTGCCCGAGGATACGCTCGTTTGCTTACGAAACAGAAGCGCGCTTTCTAACCACTTTAACAAAAAAGACGCCGAGCGCGATTACATGCGCGGTGTCGAGGCAATTACAAGCGTTCTAAATTACCCGAAAAGCTGAAATTCTTCGGCTTTATACACAAAAAACGCGACACGCATCCACGCGTTAACGTGTTTAAGGCTGGTTTTTTGTTAAAATATACGATAATACGAAAAGAGCGAAGCTAAATTTGCAGCTTCGCTCTTTTTCTTGTAATTTTAGTTCGCCATCGTTGAAGATCGGGTGCGTATAAGTTTAGCCGTAAGAGAATCGAACTCACAAGCCTTGCGTCGATAAATTTTGGCATCTTTCGTCGCATCGAGCCTTGTAAAGTCGTACTTTACTGCGACTCGCTACACCAAAATCTACAAAAAAATTATTCGCCGTAAGGTGCGA
>JAGCJI010000146.1 GCA_017648085.1 Clostridia bacterium
GAATTATCAAGTTCCGCGTTCCGTGGACAGCTGACGACGGTAGCGTAGAGTTAACCGCGGATTCCGTATTCAGTTTAACAGCGCGATCGGTCCTTACAAGGGCGGACTTCGCTTCCATCCCTCGGTAAACGAGAGTATTATTAAGTTCCTCGGCTTCGAGCAGACCTTCAAGAACTCTCTTACAAGCCTTCCTATGGGTGGCGGTAAGGGCGGTGCCGACTTTGATCCCACAGGCAAGAGCGATGCAGAGGTTATGCGCTTCTGTCAGAGCTTTATGACCGAGCTTGCAAAATACATAGGTCCCGATACCGACGTTCCCGCAGGTGACATCGGTGTTGGTGCGCGTGAGATCGGTTATCTTTTCGGTCAGTACAAAAGACTTCAGAACGAGTTTACCGGCGTTCTTACCGGAAAGGGCAGACCCTACGGCGGCTCTCTCATCCGTCCCGAGGCTACCGGCTTCGGCGCGGTTTACTATACCGTTGAAATGCTCAAAACCTACGGTGAGAGCATAAAGGGAAAAACCTTTGCGATCTCCGGCTTCGGTAACGTTGCTTGGGGTACTGTTCAGAAGATAAATGAGCTCGGCGGTAAGGTCGTTACTATCTCCGGTCCCGACGGCTACGTATACGATAAGGACGGCGTTTCCACGAAGGAAAAGGTCGATTTCATGCTTGAGATGAGAGCGTCCTGCCGCAACAGAGTTGAGGATTATGCCGACAAGTTTGGCGTTTCCTTCTTCAAGGGTGAAAAGCCCTGGGGCGAGAAGGTTGACGTAATTATGCCTTGCGCAACGCAGAACGAGGTTAACCTCGACGATGCGAAGAAGATGGTTGCAAACGGACTTAAGTACTACGTTGAGGTTTCCAATATGCCTACCACTAACGAGGCTGTGGCATACCTTATGGAAAACGGCGTAGTAGTAGCTCCTTCCAAGGCGGTAAACGCTGGCGGAGTTGCCGTATCCGGACTTGAAATGTCCCAGAACTCTATGCGTTACAGCTGGAGCGCAGAAGAGGTTGACGCAAAGCTTCAGACCATTATGAAGAACATATATGATGCATCCGTCGCCGCAGCCAAGGAGTTCGGCATGGAGGGCAACCTCGTTGCCGGTGCAAATATCGCCGGTTTCCTTAAGGTTGCTGACGCTATGATGGCACAGGGCGTGGTATAATGAAATACGGAAACTTACATTTACATTCACAGTATTCCGACTGCAATTTCACCCCCGAGCAGCTTTTTCTTATCGGTAAATCTCTCGGTTATCGTGCAATGGCTCTCACCGACCACGAGAATGATAAGGGCGTACGCGTTCTTATGGACGTAGCTAAGAAAGAGGGCGGGATGGACGTTATATCGGGCAACGAGTTTTACGGTATGCACGAGGGTGTAAGTCTTCACCTTACCGCGCTTGACTACGATATGGATAATCCCGCGATACGCGCATTCATCGATGAACGCGTGGAGCTTGAGTGTGAGGAAACCAGAAAGCTCGTGGAATACGGCAAGAAAATCGGTGTTATAGAGGGATTCGGTTGGGATGAGGTAGTAAAATACAATCCCGACGGAGCTTGGCTCTGCATCGACTCCGTATATAAGGTCTACAGAACCCTGAAGATAGACATTCCCGCAAATCTCCGTGTCGACGTATTCCGTAGCGATTATGCCAAGAGCATAAAGCACGCAGCTCCCACGGCAGAGCAGGTTATAAAGCTCGTTCGCGGCGCAGGCGGTGTTATTGCACTTGCTCATCCTTATAAGCAGACTCACTTTATACCGAAGCTCGTAGAGTACGGACTTAACGGTGTTGAGGTATCCCACCCCGGCAACCTCGAGAACACCAGCTACCTTGCAGAAGAGATGGCAAAGGAATATAACCTCTACAGATGCGGCGGCACAGACCACACCGGTCCTATGAGCTGCTGCGGCGGCAAGCACGCAAAGCCCGCATTCCACGGTGTAACCGAGGAGGAGTACTACGTGCTCAAGGAGCGTAAGCTCGGCTGATTTTGTCGTTACGATAATAAAAACGGAGCTATGAAAACATAGCTCCGTTTTTACCTATTGACTTTTTTGTTTCTTTTTGCTATCATATTGACGGTGGAACTTCTCCTGTTCGTTTTGGACGTTGATGCAAAGGCTTTTGCACTTGCTGGCGGGGTACGACTTCCACCCTTTAAAGAAGCTGTCGCGGATTTATCCGTAACTACCGAAAGTACATCGGCGGGGCAACTTATTTTTTATTTTCAAACGATTTAAAAACAAAGCCGCGTTGCCATTATGATATAACCCCCTTAAAGTAATCTTGAAAACTTTTTGTTTTTTAGTCTGTCTACTTGACAGGGAGCACATTATTAAGCAACACGGCTTTTTCTTTTTTATTTCTTTCCGTCCTTTGCGGCGTTTTCAACTATCTTAACGATAATATCCGAGATTTTTTCCATCGCCTCGACCGATACAAATTCAAACCTTGAATGGAAGTTTTCGCCGCCGGTGCAAATGTTGGGGCAGGGAAGTCCCATAAAGGAAAGTCTCGCGCCGTCCGTGCCGCCTCTTATCGGCACTACTACGGGACGGATTCCAACGTCCTCCATTGCCTGCTTTGCTCTGTCAACGATAAACATACAGGGCTCTATCTTTTCTTTCATATTGTAGTAGGAGTCCTTCATATCAAGCACAAGCGTGCCCTCGCCCCACTTGTCGTTGATAGCCTTCGCTGCGGCGATAAAGCCGCGCTTCTTCTCTTCAAACTTTTCTTTATCGTGGTCACGGATTATATAGTACAGATTTGCAAGTTCGATCTCACCCGACATCGAAAGCAGGTGATGGAAGCCCTCGTATCCCTCCGTAAGCTCGGGAATCTCATCAGGGGGAAGAAGGGAATTAAATTCACACGCTATCAGGGAAGCGTTCTTCATGCGTCCCTTTGCTCCGCCGGGATGGATGCTCACGCCTTGTACGGTTATTTTCGCGCTTGCGGCGTTGAAATTTTCGTATTCCACCTCGCCGATAGGACCTCCGTCAACGGTGTAGGCGTAGTCCGCGCCAAAGCCATCAACGTCAAATCTATCTGCGCCTCTGCCTATTTCCTCGTCGGGGGTAAAGGCAACGCATATTTTGCCGTGCGGCATGCCGGATTCGATTATCTTTTCAAGTGCGGTTATGATCTCTGCAATTCCCGCCTTGTCGTCAGCACCGATAAGCGTCGTTCCGTCGCTTGTTATAAGATTGTGGCCAACATAGTCGGTGAGATAGGGGTAGTCGGAGGGGGAAAGGTAGATCTGCTTTTCCTCGTTAAGAAGAATATCGACGCCAGTGTATTCTACCACCTGCCAATTAACGTCGGTGTCGGACGCCTCGGGCGAGGTGTCCATATGCGCGATAAAACCTATCGCGTTCGCCTCTCCCTCAAAATTCTTTGGCAGCGACGCGTAAACGTATCCGTCCTTATCTACTCTTGCATCGTCAAGGCCGAGTGCCAAAAGCTCCTCGCACAGCACCCGTGCGAGCTTAAGCTGCTTTTCGGTGCTGGGACAGCTTTCACTTTCCTCGCAGGACATCGTGGGGTATTCCACGTATTTTAAAAATCTTTCGTATGCCTTCATAATTTCACTCCGTTTTATTTAAGAAGCTCTGCCACGTGAATGCGGCTTGCCGCACGTAGAAGCTTCGCACGCGCAACACGTATGCTTTCGGCGTCCCTCGATGAGCGAAGGACACTCTCGGCTCTTTCCCTCGCGGCTCTTGCACGCGCAAGGTCAATGTCATCGGCAAACTCAAAGGTGGTACATACCAGCTTGACCTCGCCGGACTTAACCGAGATAAATCCACCGGATGCACTTGCATCCCTCGACTTGCCGTCAACCGTTAATTTCGCACGCCCCGTACCGAGTGTTGCAAAATAGTCCTCATGCCCGCGCATTATTTCAACGTCACCGCCTGCGGTTCTCACAAGTATAGCATCTGCAATACCGTCAAACACAAGACCGTCAGGGGTAACGAGCTGTAAATGAAAACCATGCATAATCAATCTTCTTTTTCTTTAAGTTTTTTTGCCTTTTCAACTGCCTCGTCAATAGTGCCGACGAAAAGGAATGCACTCTCGGGCAGCTCGTCGTGCTTTCCGTCAAGGATCTCGCGGAAGCCGCGTATGGTCTCCTTAACGGGAACGTATCTGCCCTCCATGCCGGTAAACTGCTCCGCAACCGAGAAGGGCTGGGAGAGGAATCTCTGAATCTTTCTTGCACGGCTAACCACGAGCTTATCCTCCTCGGAAAGCTCCTCCATACCCATTATCGCGATGATGTCCTGAAGCTCCTTGTATCGTTGAAGGATGCTCTGAACCTCGCGCGCTACCTCGTAATGCTCAATTCCGACTACGTCGGGAGAGAGAATACGGGATGTGGAGTCAAGCGGATCAACCGCGGGGTAAATACCAAGAGATGCAATGCTTCTTGAAAGCACCGTAGTAGCATCAAGGTGTGCAAACGTAGTTGCCGGTGCTGGGTCTGTAAGGTCATCCGCAGGTACGTAAACCGCCTGAACGGAGGTGATAGAGCCCTTCTTTGTGGAGGTGATTCGCTCCTGGAGAGTACCCATCTCGGTCGCCAGCGTGGGCTGGTAACCAACTGCGGAGGGCATACGTCCGAGAAGTGCCGAAACTTCCGAGCCCGCCTGGGTGAACCTGAATATGTTATCTATAAAAAGAAGCACGTCCTGTCCCTCTTTATCGCGGAAGTATTCCGCCATGGTAAGACCGGAAAGGGCAACTCTCATTCTCGCTCCGGGCGGCTCGTTCATCTGACCGTACACCAGCGCGGTCTTGGAGATAACTCCGGATTCGCACATCTCGTTATAAAGGTCGTTACCCTCGCGCGTGCGCTCGCCGACTCCCGTGAATACCGATATACCGCCGTGCTGCTTTGCAACGTTGTTGATAAGCTCCATTATAAGAACGGTTTTACCGACACCTGCACCGCCGAAAAGTCCTATCTTACCGCCTTTAGCGTAAGGCGCAATAAGGTCAACGACCTTTATGCCGGTTTCAAGTATCTCCGTCGTACCCTCCTGCTCCGAATAAGAGGGGGGATCTCTGTGAATGCACCAGCGTTCCTCGGTCTCGGGGGCGGGTTTGTTGTCTATTGCCTCTCCGAGCAGATTGAATATTCTGCCGAGAGTTCCCGGGCCTACGGGAACGGTTATGCCCATGCCCGTGTCAACTGCTTCCATGCCTCTTGACATTCCGTCCGTGGAGGACATTGCAATACATCTTACGGTGTCATCACCTAGCTGTGTTGCCACCTCGCACACCACGCGTTTGCCATCGTGCATTATCTCTATTGCGGAAAGCAGGTCGGGCAATTTGCCGCTATCAAATTTTATATCAAGCACAGGTCCGATGATCTGTACTACCTTGCCGACGTTTTTGTTCATCTGACAAATCCTTTCTGTATTTAGGCATAAAAATCAAAGTGCTTCCGCACCGGAAACTATCTCTGTAATTTCCTGCGTTATTACTGCCTGACGCGCTCTGTTAAACTTGAGCATCAGCGTGCTTATCATTTCCTCGGCGTTCTTGTTTGCCGCATTCATCGCGCCGCGCCTTGCCGCCACTTCCGATGCAAGTGCCTCCGAGGTAGCAGAGTAGAGAATGCCGCCGACGTAGTTTGGGACAAGGCTCTCAAGCATCGCCTCTGCATCCTCCTCAAACAGTGGGTCAAGAGTGCATTTTCTCTCACCGCAGTCGCAAAGAGGTAAAAGATCCTCGTAAACCGGAAGCTGGGAGATCATTGATACAAATTTCGTGTATACCAAAACGACCTTTGAAACCTTGCCGCTCATATATGCCTCGCAAATCAGCTCCGCCATACCGAAGGCATCTCCGACACCCACCTCGGCGGCAACCTCGCCGCTTTGGGTGAGAAGCTCGTAGCCGCGGTGGCGGCAGTATTCAACCGCCTTCTTTCCAATGGGAAGAAATATTGCATCACTGCCTGCGACGAGTGCCTCTGCCGTACGGAAAATATTTGAGTTATAGCCACCGGCAAGACCTCTGTCACCGGCTATCATAACGATAAGAGTTTTTCCTGATTTATCATCGCAAAACCAAGGGGAGTCCTTGATTTCCGATGAGCTTTTGATATCTTGAATTGCGCTGCTCAAAATCTCGTAATAGGGACGTGAGGCTTCTACCCGCTCTCTCGCCTTACGCAATTTTGAGGTGGCAACAAGCTCCATCGCCTTCGTTATTTGCATTGTGCTTTGCACGCTTTTCATTCGTGCCTTAATATCGTTTATGGATGCTCCTGCCATAAGGCAAAATTCCTCTTATTCCTTGTTTGTGAATTTGTTTTTTGCGTGAATTATAGCGTCACGAAGTTCCTTTTCGGTTTCTTCCGTCAGGACACCCGTTTCGCGTATTTTTGTGAGCAAATCGTCGCGCGAGGCGGTGAGATATTCGAAAAGCTCCTCCTCAAAGGCATGCACGTCCTCGACGGCAATTTCCTTCAGAAGATTGTTTACGACAGCGTATATTATCGCCACCTGAAGCTCAACCGCAATAGGCGAGTTTCTCTGCTGTTTAAGGACCTCGACTATTCTTGCACCCTGCTCAAGACGCGCCTTCGTGTCTTTATCAAGGTCAGAGCCGAACTGCGCAAAGCCCTGCAGCTCTCTGTACTGCGAGTAGAGCAGCTTAAGCGTTCCCGCAACCTTTTTCATCGCCTTTATCTGCGCGTTTCCGCCGACACGGGATACCGATATACCGGGGTTTACCGCGGGGCGCACGCCGGAATGGAAGAGCTCTGTTTCAAGAAATATCTGACCGTCGGTAATTGAAATTACGTTAGTCGGAATATAAGCCGAAACGTCGCCTGCCTGCGTTTCTATTATGGGAAGCGCAGTAAGCGAGCCTCCGCCACATTCATCGGAAAGTCTTGCCGCGCGCTCAAGAAGGCGGGAGTGAAGATAGAAAACGTCGCCGGGATACGCCTCTCTGCCCGGGGGACGTCTGATAAGCAGAGAAAGGGCGCGGTATGCAACGGCGTGCTTTGACAGATCGTCGTAAACGATAAGCACGTCGCGTCCCTTTTCCATAAAGTACTCACCCATAGCACATCCCGCGTAGGGGGCGATGTACTGAAGGGGAGCGGGCTCTGACGCCGACGCGGAAACGACTATCGTGTAGTCCATCGCGCCGTTTTTATAAAGGGTATCAACGACGCCGGTAACCGTGGACTGCTTCTGTCCTATCGCAACGTAAATGCAGATAACGTCCTTACCCCTCTGGTTTATTATAGTATCGGTTGCAATAACCGTCTTACCGGTCTGCCTGTCACCGATTATAAGCTCTCTCTGTCCGCGTCCTATCGGAATCATTGAGTCTATCGCCTTGATACCCGTTTGCAGAGGTACCGAAACCGACTTTCTTTCAATAATACCGTACGCGCGACGCTCGATGGGATAGTATTCGTTTGCCTCGATAGGTCCTTTCGCGTCGATAGGCTGACCGAGCGCGTTTACAACTCTGCCTATTAAGGATTCTCCTACGGGAACGGAAACAACGCGTCCGGTCCTCTTTACAAGGCTGCCC
>JAGCJI010000147.1 GCA_017648085.1 Clostridia bacterium
CGTCCTTCGGCTTTGAGCGAACGCGACCGCGCGCATCGGATATTGCACAGTAGGTACATCTCGACTCACAGCCGTCCTCTATTTTGAGGTAGGCGCGTGTGCGCTCCGCAGTGCGAATAGTCATGGGCTCAAAGTTGGCGGTGTTGACGTCGGTGACCGAAACGGTCTTCCCTGTCAGTCTTCCCTCGAGCATATCTATTGCCAGCGGAATTACCGACATCTTTTTATCAGTACCAAGCACGATGTCAACGCCCTCGATAGCGGCAACCTCATCGGGTGTGCGCTGTGTATAGCAGCCGACAACGGCAACGATGGCATCGGGATTTTTCTTTATTGCGCGGCGAATGATCTGACGCGACTTGCGATCGCTTTCTGCCGTGACGGTACAGGTGTTGATGACGTAAACGTCGCACACCTCCTCAAAAGGCAGAGCGGTGAAGCCGCGATCTATGAACCCCTCGCGTATAGCCTCGGTTTCGTACTGCGAAACCTTGCAGCCAAGGGTATAAAGTCCGACTGTGTAGGTGCGATTATTCTCCACTGTAAACCTCGGGCTTAAGAACACCAACGTAAGGAAGCGCACGGAAGCGCTCGTCGTAGTCAAGGCCGTAGCCTATAACGAACTCATCGGGTATCTCACATCCGCAGTAATCGGGCTTAAAATCAACCTTTCTGCGTGAGGGCTTGTCAAGAAGGGTGCAGGTGCGCACACTCTTTGCGCCCTTGTTCTTAAGATACTTTGTAAGATAGGAAAGAGTCACACCGCTGTCGATGATATCCTCAATGATGAGTAAATCGCAGTCGGGCAGGTCGGGGCGGATCAGGTCAAGGTGAATATGCACGTTGCCGGTGGTCTGTGTGCCGGAGCCGTAAGAGGACACCTTCATACAGTCGATCTCGACGGGAATAGTTATCTTCTTCATAAGGTCGCCCATAAACACGATCGATCCCTTAAGGATACAAAGGAGAATAAGTCGGCCATCGTTACCCTTGTAATCTCTGTCGATCTCTGCGGCGATACGGGTGGTGATCCTGTCGATCTCCTCCTCGGAAACCAGGATTTTTTCAACTGACGGATTCATAAAGCTCCTCCATATACTAAAACTAATAATTATCTATTTTAATATTCTAGCAGAAAACCGCGAGAAAGTCAATACGGACGCGCACAAATCATTACTTTTTATCGCGCGACGCGCACGTGTGCGGCCATTTATATGTTATATTTGAAAAATAATTTCTTGTTTCTATTGACAAATTGATTTTTTTCAGTTATAATATATGATGCTTTCGTATGAATACGCAAAGATAAACGCGGAAAACGCGTTTTTTGACGTTTAAAAAAATTGAAGGAGGTGCTATCATGAAGAGAACATATCAGCCTAAGAAGAGACAGAGAAAAAAGGAACATGGCTTCAGAAAGAGAATGGCAACCGCTAACGGTAGAAAAGTTCTTAAGAGAAGACGCGCCAAGGGTAGAGCTCGCCTCACCTATTAATCGGTCACACGATCGTGACATACAAAACCTCCGATAAAACGCCCGGCGCGAATTTATCGGGGTTTTTGTTTAGTATGACATTTTTCACTTGAAAGGATGGTTTTATGAAGTTCAGAGCTATCTGTGAAAATCATCTTTATTCGAAAGCGTATTCAAAGGGTAAGAGAGCCGTGACGTCAGCTCTTGCAGTTTACGTATTGCCCGACTATGCCGCCAAGAGGCTGGCGAAGGCACACCCCGAAAAGAGGGTGATGAACCGTATTGGTCTTACGACCTCTACGAAGCTCGGTGGAGCGGTGGTAAGATCGAGATGCCGCCGTATCATGCGCGAGGGTTTGCGCTCTATTGAAAAGAAGAAGGAGCTCAAGGCAGGATTTTTGATAGTTATTGCCGCACGCGCCGCCGCCGTAAAATTAAAAAGCACCGACATTGAAAAACAGCTCGATGTCGCGTTTACAAAGCTCGATATGTACACACAATAATGAAACACGTAACGATATGGCTTTTACGCCTTTATCAGAGGTTCATTTCTCCGATCAAACCGAAATGCTGTCGATATACGCCAACGTGCTCCTCTTATGCAATAGAGGCATTTACAAAACGTGGCTTTTTCGTAGGATTTGCGCTCACCGTATGGAGGCTTTTACGCTGCAACCCGTTTTCAAAGGGTGGCTACGATCCGGTGCCCGAACGGGGATTTCGCAATCCGCGACGCACAAAAGAAGAGAATGAACGTCACGACGAAACAGAAAAGGAAACCTAAAAATGGATTGGTTATTTAATCTCTTGGGCCACGTGCTGTATGGTTTTTCATGTATTTTCAACAACAGCTACGCCCTTGCACTTATCCTTTACGCGCTCGTCTTTAAGATCGTTTTTCTACCCTTTACCATAAAGCAGCAGAAGAACCAGATCAAGATGGCGAAGCTCGCACCCAAAATCGAAGTTATCAAGGCCAAATACAAAGGCCGCACCGACCAGGTGTCCAAGCAGAAGCTTCAGCAGGAGATCATGGAGCTGCAG
>JAGCJI010000017.1 GCA_017648085.1 Clostridia bacterium
ATTGCTCCGTTTGTGAAGCAAAGATCTCAAGCGAAGCAAAGGTTGTTGAAAAGAAAGAGCACACACCGTCAGAGTGGATGATTGACACCGAAGCAACCTGCAAGACGGCAGGCTCGAAGCACAAGGAATGTACCGAATGCAAAGCGGTTCTTGAAACCGAAGAAATTGAGAAGCTTACAACACACACTTACACAAATGATATGGATATAGACTGTAATGTTTGTGGCGAAAAACGCGAAATTTCGTGTCAGCATAACAACACGACAATAATTCCCGGTAAAAGTGCAAGTTGCACCGAATCCGGACTCACCGATGGATTGATTTGCGACGATTGCAAACACACAATTGTTGCGCAAACGGAAATTCCGTCTTCTCATAAAGAAGTAATCATCCCTAAAATAGAACCGGAGTGTAATAACTGTGGTTGGACAGAAGGCAAGGAATGTGAACTTTGTTACAAGGTTATTGTATCACCAGAGATTATAAGACCTTTGGGTTGCAAAGGCGGTGATTGGATCACAGTATCACCTGCAACGGAATTTGATTCAGGCGCCAGAATTAAAAAATGTGTACGTTGCGGGGAAGATATGCAGTTTGAGAACATTCCTGCCACGGTTGCTTCTTTATCCTATGAGGTATCATTTGATGCTGAAGATGGTGTCGAATATATTACGATAATATCCGCAAGCGTTAGAGCCAGCACTGTCACGATTCCTAGTCAACTTAATGGATTACCAGTATTAGCAATTGCAGACGGTGCGTTTGCAGGGGAAAGGACGCTCGGAAAGGTGATAATCCCCGACAGCGTGAAAAGCATTGGATGCAGAGCATTCGAGGGATGTACATCTCTAACTTATGTTTCTATAGGCAAAAATGTAGAATTCATAGGTGCCCATGCGTTTACAGGCTGCACTGCCATCACCGGAATAGCCTTCAGCAATACTAATGGTTGGTGGATGGCAACATCGAGCACTGCAACAAGCGGAAAAAAGATATCGGCAGACGAAGTATCGGATAAAGGTAGTATGATGAAATACTTGTGCAGGAGCTATAACGGATATTATTATAGAAGAGCTTAAGCTGTTCAAGTTTATAATAAAATAGTCGAGATACTGCCTTCGTGTCTCGACTATTTTTATAGTATATCAATGCAATCAACATCATCCAAGGAATAACAGTGTGATATAATAAGGGACAACACATTTATACATAAATTTAATATTTTTTTGGGCAAAAAACAGTTGTCCCTATTTAAACTTTCTCGTGGAGTGTGTTCAAATAGGGACAACTGTTTTCATATATTTTCCTATTTTGTCGCTTTATGATGCCCGCGCCTCGGGCATTTGCGCGGCGTTGAGCATATTTTCAATAAAAATCCCATAGCCCGTGGTGGGGTCGCTGACGAGCACTGTGCGTAGGCGTTCCGCGAGCTGAGAGCGAACAAAGTGAGGAACGTTAAAAGGTTTTCGCCCCTCTCGGTCGGTGAGAGAGGCTTTGCTACGCAAAGTTCCGAAAACTTGCTAAACTTTAGTGCAACGCAAATCCAACGGTTACGCTACTTTTGGTATTACTTGATCTTGTGCCGCATTTAACATGTTTTCTATAAATATTCCATAGCCTTCCGTTGGATTTGCTACCATGACATGTGTCACAGCTCCGACGAGCTTGCCGTTCTGGATAATGGGGCTGCCCGACATTCCGCGGACGATGCCGCCCGTCAGGGCGATAAGGGTGGGGTCGGTTACCTTTATTTTAAAGGATTTTGAGCCGGTGGAGGACAGGTCGATTTCGGTTATTTCAATTTTATAAACGGCTTTTTTGCCGTATTTGACGGTGGAGATGATTTCTGCCTCGCCAAGCTTTACATCTGACTTTTCGCCGACGGCGATGGGCGCGCGGGATTCATAATCGGTATCCGAGAGAACGCCGAAAACCCCGCACTCGTCGTTTATATCGATGCTTCCGAGATGGCGTTTATTTAACACGCCTGACAGTTCACCGGGTTTTCCCGCCTCGCCGCGGTTAATACCGCCGAGAATAACTCCCGTGACCTCTCCCTCGCGGATATCTATAAGCGCTCCGCTTTCCGCGTCGCATACTCCGTGCCCAAGACCGCCGAAAACGTTTGTTTCGGGGTCTATAAAGGTTACCGTGCCGATTCCCGCGGCATTCTTGCGAAGGGTAACGCCAAGCCGATATACACCGGCATCAAGCTTCGGCATTACGGTCAGGGATATTTTTGCGCCGCCTCGAATGACCTTGATTTCCAGCGCACCTCCGCGGCTCTGTGACATTATCTCTTCAACGTCGGATGCGTCGGAGATATCCCTTCCGTTTATTGAAAGAATTTTGTCACCGCGGCGCAGGGCGCAGCCCTCGGGTGCGGCGGCTACGGTCACGTTTGCTTCCTTAATTCTTATGCCGAAGACATCGCCGCCCGGTATAAGATATTTTGGCTTTTCACTTTGCTCGCGCTTGCCGAATAACAGCTCATAAACGCGGGATGATATTTGAACCTCTCCTCCAATGCATTCTACCGCCTCGCCGCTCTTTTCTCCGAAATTATCGGTCGGCATATCCGTGGCATAAGCGTTCGTTGCAAAAATAAAAAGGGAACTTAATATTAAACACAAGAGCAAAAGGCTCTTGAACTTCAAACGATTCATTTTTCCTTGCCTTTCGTTTTTTCTATCAATATTGTGACACGGTGTCGGGTTTATATTAGTAACAAAATTTAGTTATATGCCAAAATTTGCAAAAAAAAGGATAACCTCACGGTTACCCTTTGTTTTTATTATGCAGCTCGTAAAGCACGAAAACGCGATAAAACGCATCGCGAATAACGTCAAAGCTCGTCGCGTAGATTGAAAGATATTTCATCGGCTTAAGCTCTATCAGCACCGCAAGCTTCTCGGTATATTCACCCGGCGCGAACCGTACTTCAAATCCGCCCTCCTTTGCAAGCGCGGAAAGCTCGGCGCGCTCGCGCTCACCGATTTTGCGACACGGCTCCCACTCTGTCACCATTTTACAGTATAGGTTCTCCGACGATGAGTGTATTCTCAAGGTCGATTCGCCGAACAGCATTGCGGCAAGCCGCTTGTAAAACTTTGCCAGTCCCTCGATAGAGATCGTCGCGAAGCCCTCCTCGGTCGTATTGTTTTCAAAAACTATGCTCCCGCGTAAATGCTCGCAAAAGAACTCGTCCATAACACTGCACAGCCGCATTATCGGCACGGTTTCTATTAAAAGATGTTGAAAAGTCATAGTGTCAGTTGTCCATTGAAATGTCTGCGCGGTTGATATCATCAAGTACGGAAGTGTAAGCAATGCTCTCGAGCATTTCGGCGGCAGCCGTGTCAATTATTTTGCCTATTTCGTTATGAACGTATGCATCGGCAATGCTTTCGTAGCAGTTATCAAAATGCTGCGTGGTCTTGGCTGCGCGATAAAGCACGGCGTAGCCTGCCTCGGTTACGGTGTTGACCTCGATAACTTCGCTGACCTCGAACATAGGCGTTGCAAACGCCGCAGCGATCTCGTCGGCGTATTGGAAGGTGTCAAGATTGTATTTTGCGTAAATCTCGCCGTCCTTAAGGCCACCGATATTAAACATTTTTCCGCTTAAGTAATCAACTACCAGTTCCTCGCTGTAGGAAACGTCAGAAAGACCTTTTCTGTATTTTTCCGCCTGCTCGGGCGTGCAATATTTGCTGTCCCAGAATCCGCGGATAACTCTTACGCAGTCGCCACCGAAATAAAATTCCTCGACGTCCGCTCTCGTATACTCAAGCTTGCCCGGCTTCACGTCATCAAGAAATTCGCCCATCGTACCGGCATAGTAGTAGAAAATATCCTCCATTGCCTGCGAATATCTGAGTAAAAGATCCTGCACCGAATAGTTGAGGTTTACGCTCTTGAGATACGCGAGGTACTTTCCGTAATCCTTGCCAAAGCCCTCAATTTTGATGTCGTTGTAGTAGTATCCGCCGTCAACGCTGACCTGTATATACTCGCGCACCATCTCGTCGTACTTTTTGCCGTATGGATCAATGCCGATCTTCTTCGCGTGGTGAAGCACGGAATATATATCGCACACTCTCGCCTTGATCAGCGCGTCGATTTCTTGTATGTATTGGTCCTTGTTTTCGCCCGTCCAGACGGATGCATCTCCGCCGTCAACCGAGCTTTTGAGGTTCAAAAACAGCGCACGGTACAGCTCGTAGCGCACCTCGTACGTTTTGTCCTCAAATTTTATCGTCATAACTGTCTGCGCCTCGGTGTCGCTGCTCTTGACCGGCTCGTAGCCGCCGCAGGAGGTGAACGTCAGCATTATTGCCACAAGCACCAGAAGGGAAAGGATCTTTTTCATAACTCCACCTTTACAATGTTTAACTGCATATATTTTACCACAAGAATGTTAATAAATCAATAATAATAAAAAAATAGCAAAAAAGGTTTGCATTTCGTCGGCATCTGTGCTAAAATAAGGTATAAAACATAACGGAGGGTACTATGCAAGAAGCCTATACCGTCACATTTGAGAAAATAATAAACGAATTCAAGCTTGAAACCATATTTCTGCCCGATATGCCCGAAAAGATTGCCGTTGCAAGCACGCGCGTAAATCGTCCCGGCTTGCAGATGGTGGGATTTTACGATCACTATGAGCAGGAGAGAATACAGATCATCGGAAAGGTTGAGCATCTTTTCATTTCCCAGCTTCAAGAGGAGGAGAGAAGCCGTCGCCTTGAGGATTTCTTTCGCTCCGCACCTGTTGGCGTAATAGTTACAACCTCACTTGAGATATCTCCCGAAATGGTCGAGATGGCAGAGAAATATAAAGTGCCGCTTCTTCGCACGGCGGAGCGCACCTCACCCTTTATGGCGGCGCTTATCGCATATTTGAACGTACAGCTCGGACCTCGTCTTACCCGTCACGGCGTGCTCGTTGAGGTATACGGTGAGGGTGTTCTGCTTCTTGGTGAATCCGGAATAGGTAAGAGCGAAACCGCGATAGAGCTTGTAAAGCGCGGCCACCGTCTTATTGCTGATGACGCCGTTGAAATTAAGAGGGTTTCAGCAACCACCCTCGTCGGTAAAGCACCCGACATAATTCGCCACTACGTTGAGCTTCGCGGAATAGGTATCGTTGACGTCCGCCGCCTTTTCGGTATGGGCGCGGTTAAGGAAACCGAGAAGATCGACCTCGTCATAAACCTTGAAAACTGGAAGCAGGACAAAATGTACGACCGCCTTGGACTTGAAAGCACGACCGAGGACATTCTGGGCATTGAAGTCCCGAGCATAGTATTGCCGGTTTGCCCCGGTAGAAACCTTTCGGTTGTAATTGAGGTTGCGGCTATGAATAACCGTCAGAAACGTATGGGATATAATACTGCCGAGGAATTTAACAAAAAGCTTATGGAATCCATGGGAATCTATTAAAATATAACAAAACAAACATTTTATTCCATCACGGAAGACCTAAAATATAACCTGCGCACCGACAAGATCAGTCGGTGCGTTTTCTTTTGTCATATTTTATTTTTCTCCGGCATAGCATTAAACAAAAAAACTGGAGGCACTTATGAAGAGGTTTTATAAAAAAGAATGTGAAAGCGTATGCGAGTACACCCTACCCGATTATATGGGTGACGTGAAGAAAATACTGTCTGTAAGCGCAAAGGCGCAGCCCTCGGGCAAATTCGCTTCCGACGGGGAGCTTGAATGCTCCGGAATAGTTTCCTACGATATATTATATTCGGACAGTGAGGGCAAGCTTACTCACGCGGCGCTTTCCTCTGATTACGACATAACGTTTAGCGTAGATTCCGAAAGATATTTGGATTCCTTTGTCAGCGCAACAGCCGCTTCCCCCACACTACGACTTAACGGACCGCGCAAGCTTACGGCGAAATCCGTCGTTACAAACAACCTGACTCTTATGCTGGAGGATGCCGTGACTACCGCAGGCAGCGCGTTTGCAGACGGCTTTTCTCCCGAGGTTGACAGAAGGAGCTTGCAGGTTGAGGGTCGCATCTTTTCATCACGTAGCGAAAGGGAATATGCCGAGGAGGCGGAAAGGCTTGCGGACGTGATTGCCGATGATGTTGAGATAATAGCCACCTCGGGCGCGGTCAGGATTCTTGAAAGCGAGGCGGTAGACGGTGCGGTCAAGGTTAAGGGCGAGATGATCATAACGGTAATAGTAAGGACTAGAGAGCAGCCGCCCTTTGCCATAAGGAAAACTGTGCCGTTTGAGCAGAACGTAGATTTTGCAACTCTTACGCCCGGCATGGCTGTGTCCTCCGATGCGCTTTTAAGCTCTGTCAGCGCGGGCGTCGCCGATGACGGCGCGGAGGGCAGTGTGGTTACGGTAAATGCGATCTGCGAGATCACCTGTATGACCGCCGAAAACCGCGAGGTAACTCCGATAGTTGATGCATACCTCAAAAATCGTGACACGGATGGCACTTATCGTGACTTTTCCTATACCGAGCTGCTTGGAATGGGTAGCCTTGACAACAGCTTTGAGGCATCCGTTATGCGCTCTGAGGTGGGGTGTGAGGATATACGCGACGTTATCTATGCAGCCTTCACACTTCGCGACGTCGAATATAAGGTGGTAAAGGGCGGGCTGGATATATCCGCCAATGCAACCGTTTGTGCCGTAGCGTGTGAAATTAACGACAAAAACGAGCCGCAATATCTACCCCTGAAATTCTCATCTCCGATGCAACTCGGCGTAAACTGCGGATTTCCGATTCCCGAGGGCGCGGAGATTGAGCTTGAGCTTATACCCATTGATGCGCGCCATACGATCCTTGAGGATAAAATCACATTCAAATGCTCCCTCACATTAAAATGGTCCGTTGCAAAAAATCACACGGTACGGGTGATGAGTGAGTGTAACGTCGTATCCGCCTCCGACAGTCCGCAAAACAAATCCACCGTAACCGTATATTACCCCGATTCCGAGGAGAGCCTTTTTGATATCGCTAAGCGTTTCCACACCACCTGTGCTAAAATTGCGGGGGATAACAGTCTTTCCGATGCGACGTTTTCATCTCGCGATTCTGCCACCTCTCTCGGAATTAAAAAGCTAATCATACGATAACCTGTAAAGAAATTTAACTTTTACGCGTAAAAACATAGACGCGGCGCACCGCGACTTACGCATGATAAGACAGCGCGGCGAAGCAATCTATCTGTTGCCCAAAAAAACGCAATGACCTATGATTTGTGGGTGTAGATGCGCGAAAAAGGAGTACGAACTAACCGTCCGTACTCCTTTTCTATTTGTTCTTACTTATTACTGTTGGTCGAGCCAGTTGTCGCCCACCGTTACCTCAACGGTAAGGGGGAGGGTGAGGGATACTGCGTTTTCCATCTCACGCTTCACAATTTCGCGACACGCCTCCGTATCTTTCTTCTTGACCTCAACCACGATCTCGTCGTGCACCTGCATAACGATCCGCGCATCTATGCCGCTGTCCTTGATTGCTTTATGCACTCTTATCATAGCGAGCTTCATAACGTCGGCGGCTGTGCCTTGAATCGGCGCGTTCATAGCAACGCGCTTTCCGAATGCGCGCAAATTTCCGTTTTGTGCCGTAAGCTCCGGAATATAACGTCTGCGGCCCATTATGGTTTCGGTGTAACCCTTTTCCGTCGCATCCCTGACTACGTTTTCAAGGTATGCGTCGATGCTCGGATAGTTATAAAGATAATTTTTTATATACTGCGTTGCAAGGGCGGGAGTGGTGTTTATGTCTTTTGCAAGGGAAAAGCCGCTTATGCCGTAAACTATGCCGAAGTTCACCGCCTTTGCGCGTTTTCTCATTTCGTCGTTGACCGACTCGACGGGTACGCCAAATACTGCGGCGGCGGTCTTGGCGTGTATGTCCTCCTCCGCCTTGAAAGCCTCGGTCATATTGTAGTCGCCCGAAATGTGAGCGAGAAGTCGCAGCTCGATCTGCGAATAGTCCGCATCGATAAGGGTGTATCCCTCCTCGGCGATGAAATATCTTCTCATCTCTCTGCCCATCTTCGTTCTGATGGGAATGTTTTGCAGGTTCGGGTCTGCACTTGAAAGTCTACCCGTGGCAGTCAAAGCCTGCTTGAAGTCGGTGTGTATTCTGCTGCTTTCGTCTGCAACCTGTGGCAACGCCGCCGCATACGTGCCGCGTAGCTTGGTGACCTGCCTGTATTCAAGAATATCGTCTATAATAGGGGAATAGGAGCGCAGCTCCTCAAGCGTTTCCGCATCGGTTGAATATCCGTTCTTGTTTCTCTTCTTTTTGCAGGGTAATCCGAGTGTTACGAAAAGCACCTCGCCGAGCTGCTTCGGCGAGTTGATATTAAACTCTCCACCCGCCTGAACGTATATTCTTTCGGTAAGCTCGCGAGCTACGCCGTCAAGGGCATCCGCGAACTCAAGCATGCCATGCGTGTTAATTTTAAAGCCGGTTTTTTCTATCTCGGCAAGAATGCTTATAAGGGGAATTTCAAGCTCGTCGAGGATTCTCGTAAGGCCGTCCGCCTCTATTTTCTTTCGCATAGCTCCCTCAAGCTCCCACATAAGCTTCGGACAAGGGGAGTCGGTCGGGGTTTTTGATAAAAACATTGACGTAAGAGAAGGTAGGCCTGCCGTGCCGCTACCCGGATTCAAAACGTATGCGTATAGCATAAGATCAAGGAGTTTAGTTTCCTGCGGTAGGGTAACTCCCGCGCGATCAAGCTTATGCCAAAGCCCTTTTCCGTCAAAGCATATTATCTCGCCGCGGAAGAAGTCTTTTGCTGCACAAAGCTCACCCGTGTAAGAAAAACTACCGGCGGAGTTGTGAACGTAAAGAGCGTTGTCGCCGAAAAATACGGCGTTTCGGTTTTCGTTAAGGGAGAGCAGCTCCGCGGCGCTCACCGCCTTGAAGGTTTCGCACACGTCGGCGGTGACACCGGCATCCGTGTTGAGTTTTTCGCTATCAGAGGCGGAGAGTCCGAACTTTACGATGAAGGAGTTTAACTCAAGCTCGGTAAGCTTTTTATAAAGCCCCGCACGGTCCATTCCGCGATACTCAAGATCCTCAAGCTTTTGTGTTATAGGGGCATCCGTGTCGATTTTTGCAAGCTTTTTTGAAAGATAAGCGTTATCCTTGTCGCGTAAAAGCTTTTCTCTTACGCCCTTGGATATCCTTTTATCCTCTATGTTTTCATATATGCCGTCAAGCGAACCGAAATTCTGTATAAGGGTTGCGGCAGTTTTTTCTCCAACTCCCGCAACGCCGGGGATGTTATCGGAGGAGTCACCCATAAGTGCCTTCATATCGACGAATTGCTCCGGCTCTATTCCGTATTTTTCTCTGAATTCGTCGCGGCGCATGGTAAGCGTGTCGTGATTCGTTGCGAGCAGCACGGTGATCTTGTCGTCTATAAGCTGCAAAAGATCGCGGTCACCGGAAAGGATGTAGCCGCAATGGCCGTCCGCGCTGTGCGCGAGGCTTGCAACCGTGCCTTGCACGTCGTCTGCCTCATAGCCCGCTAGCTCTATCACGTGTATTCCGAGTAGCGTAAGGCACTCCTTTGCATCGTCAAATTGAGCTATAAGATCGGGGGGCGTTGGATGTCTGCCCTCCTTGTAATGCTCGTACATCTGATGGCGGAAGGTGGGTGCTTTAAGATCGAATGCAACCGCCGCGTAGTCGGGCTTGATCGCGTCCATTTGCTTCATTATTATATTTATCATACCGAAAATTGCATTCGTCGGCTTTCCGCTTTTCGTGTTAAGCGGTCGCACTCCGTAAAACGCGCGGTTTATGATACTGTTACCGTCTATTACCAGGATTTTTTTCATTTACCTTCCTCCGCGGCCTCCGAGCCGCCGTCGGCATTTGCTTCTTTCTCGTCGGAAACGTCGTCTATAGTTATTTGATTGTCGTCGCGGTATTCCTCTTCGCACTCGCCTTCTGCATCCGGCTGCCCTTGGGGCTCCGGGTTAATAAGTTCCTCGCGGGCGTTTGCCGCACCGATAAGTGCATTGACTGTTGCGCTCGGCTTGTCCTCGATAAGATATCCCGTTTGAATCACTCTTGCGGTTATGAAAATGCATACAGCAAGATTGAGTGCTGTTTCGTAAATGCTGTTTGAGGTTACCCATCCGCGTACTGCGTAGGTGATAAGTGCGGGAATGGAAGAGTATGCTGATGCGAGTGCTGCGATAAATCCGATTGCGATATAATTTTTCCACTTTTCGCGCCCCATGGCAATTCTCGCCTCGTAGAGAAAGAAGATAGCTGCGAGCAGATGCGAGATCTGGTCTATGATTTTATTCGGCGAGTTTATCGGCAGATCGGTACTGAAATAAAGGCGAACTACGTATAGGCTGAAGAAAATAACCGTAGATAGCCCAAGCAGTGCTCTTCGAGTGCTGTAACGCTTGCCCGAAAGCGCGGCGGTGCAGAAATTGATTCCGCTTAAAATCGCGAATATTACGGTTAAAATCAAAACCGCAATGGGTAGGGTGAGCGTGTTTGCCTGCGCTACGGCGGATGGAGTCGCTATTGATTTCAGGTATTTGACTTCATTAATTATACTAACCGTATCGCTGATCAGCGGCTTCATAAGAAATGCCGTCGCCGTTGCAATTAAAGCCGTCGGAATGTAATTTGCCGCCGAATTGAACTCCGGCACCAGCTTTATCTCGCGGTCGGTGAAGAAAATATAACTTACGAAAAATATAGCACCCGCCAGAACCAGCCCTGCCGATATATTCAAAAGGAGCTTATCGGTGTAATAGGCGGTAAAGAAATTGAACGAATTTAAAAGTGCTATCGAACGCAGGGTAACCGCCGCTGCCGTGAGCAAAAGAAAGATGGGAAGATATATTCCAAAAAGCTTCAGCTTGTATTTCATCTTGAGAAAATCCTTAAAATTTGTATTGGTGTATCATTATTGTACTATACAATTGTTAACATTATGTAAACAAAATGCCATATGAGCAAATTTTTTGAAAAAGCCATGAAAATATTTTTTGTGCATATGTAACAAAAAATGCCTCCAAAATTCGTGAATTTTTTCACTAAAATAATTGACTTTTTTCTGAAAAACTATTGCAATTTGACGCTTTATAATGTATAATATAAAAGCTTGATATGCGATGAAGCGGGAGGTGGCTGCCCATTGAGGCAGGGAATTTCCGTGGAGTATGTCCGATATTTAACCGGGCGAACCAAGAGTTAAGGCCGATTTTCGGCAAAATTGCGTTCATTTTCGGTTCCGTTAGCCGCTGCGGATGGCTATCTGAACTGATTTTGTTGGGGTGTTTTTGATACGCCCGGCGCAATGTGAAACTTTCGCCCTTCTTAAAACGGTTCGAGCAATTCGTAAATACGTAAAAGGAGGACACCCAAATGGCACAGGGAAAAATCAGAGTGAGACTCAAGAGCTACGATTCAACCATCATCGACGCCGCAGCACAGAAGATCGTTGACGTTGCAAAGAGAAACGGAAGCAGAGTGAGCGGTCCTATTCCGCTTCCCACCGACAGAGAGATCGTAACGATCCTCAGAGCGGTTCACAAGTACAAGGACAGCCGTGAGCAGTTTGAAATGCGCACACACAAGCGTC
>JAGCJI010000148.1 GCA_017648085.1 Clostridia bacterium
AGAGATGAGATAATCGACAAGATTCTTCTTGCCGCTATCCCTGCTCCGAGAGAAGAGGTTTCCGCATACGCTCCCAAGATGATCACGATGAAGATAGATCCCGATAAGATCCGTGAGGTTATCGGCTCTGGCGGAAAGGTTATTCAGAAGATCGTTGCCGATACCGGCGCGAAGATCGACATCAACGACGACGGTACTATCTTTATCGCCGCAGTTGACCGCGACAGCGCAGATAAGGCGAAGGCAATTATCGACGCTATCGTATTCGAGCCCGAGGTTGGCGTTACCTACACCGGTACAGTTACCAGAATCATTCCTATCGGCGCATTCGTTGAGTATGCACCCGGCAAGGAGGGTATGGTACACATCTCCAAGCTCCAGAAGCAGAGAACCGAAAAGGTTGAGGATGCAGTAAGCGTTGGCGATACCGTAAGAGTTAAGTATCTCGGCACCGACGAAAAGGGAAGACAGAACCTTTCTATGCGTGATGCAGACCCCGCAAACGACTAATTATACTTAAGCCTTAAAGGACGGAGCGATCCGTCCTTTTTATATTTTACTTATTGACAGATAATCACGTATGTGTTATAACATATATAACTAACATGCGCGCGAGGTTCGAACGATGCTTGAAGCGAGAAATCTAAAAAAAGTATATAAAATCAAAGACGGTAACGTGGTCAATGCGCTTGACGGAGTTTCGCTTAAGCTGCCTGATACCGGCATGGTATTTATACTCGGTAAATCGGGTAGCGGTAAATCAACCCTTCTTAACGTACTTGGCGGACTTGACAGCTTTGATTCGGGTGAAATAATAATCAAGGGATCTTCGGCAAAGGACTTTAAGCAAAGCCATTACGACAGCTACCGCAACACCTATATCGGATTTATATTTCAGGAATATAACGTCCTCGAGGAGCTTACGGTGGGCGCGAATATCGCCCTTGCCATAGAGCTGCAGGGCAGACGCGCAACGAATGAGGAAATCAACGCTATTCTTCGTGAGGTCGACCTTGACGGACTCGGACAAAGAAAGCCAAACGAGCTTTCGGGCGGTCAGAAGCAGAGGGTGGCGATCGCCAGAGCGCTGGTTAAAAGGCCCGAGATAATTATGGCGGACGAGCCGACGGGCGCGCTTGACTCGGTAACGGGCAAGCAGGTGTTTGACACACTTAAAAAGCTTTCAAACGATAAGCTCGTTTTGATAGTATCCCACGACAGAGAATTTTCGGAGCAGTACGCCGACAAAATCATAGAACTTAAAGACGGAAAAATAATCTCCGACGTTGAAAAAGCGGCGTATGACAGCGACGCCGCATCGGAATCGGAGGATAAGGACTTTATCACCTACGGTGACGGAGAGATTACTCTCAAAGCCGGTTACGAGCTTTCCGAGGATGACAGAATAGCAATAAACGAGTATATCAAGGCATATTCGAGCGGCACCGTTATCAAGGTGGATAAAAATAATAAGAAGAAATATTCGTCAAAGGATTTCTCTCCCACCGACGAGTCGAAGATCAAATCCGATAAAACGGGGGATTTCAAGCTTATAAAGTCCCGCCTTTCAATCAAGAACGCCTTTAAGCTCGGCTCGGGTGCGCTTAAATATAAGAAGATAAGACTTGCGCTCACAATATTCCTGTCCCTTATATCCTTCACCCTTTTCGGCGTAGCGGATACCATTGCGGCGTATGACAATATCTCAACCGCAACCAACTCAATATACGACACGGGTGTGAGCTACGCGTCATTTACGAAGCTTGTGCGTGAGGATATGGGCTATGGTGAATATTGGCAGATGTATAATAATTACCTCACCCCCGAGGAGATTGAGCTTATCCGTACTAAAACGGGTGAGAAGGTTATCGGTATTTATAACGGCAGATATGATAATCTCTCATTCTCGTCAAACCTTGCCGGCGGCAGGGTAGAGGGTATGCGCCCCTCCGTCATATATCCCGACACCTTCAGCGGTGTCAGCTATATTGACAACGCCCTGATAGCTGCCCACGGACTCCGTCTGCTTGGCGACTCCCGTCTGCCCGAGCCGAATACAAGCGAGATCGTTATAACGAAATACGTCTACGATTATTTTGCCCTTGTCGGTCATACCGCGCTCGGTGATGCCGGCGAGGTTAAAACTGAAATTAAGTCAGTATCAGATATCCTCGGCAAAAAGATAAAATTGACACTCGATTACACCGAAGCCACCGAATTTACTATCGTCGGCGTAGTTGACACGGGCTTCGACGTTTCAAGATACGAAAAGCTCGCGGCCGAGGATGCCGAATATACCGTAAGCTTTATTGAAAACATGGCTCTCACCTCGGAGCTCCAGGCGGCTCAGCAATATTCCTTCGCCGGCGTTCTCTTCGTTCACCCCACCCTTATGGAGGGAATAATCGAAGGCGCGAAGAAAGCGCCCGAAAGAGTTGACGGCGGAAACGGAATAAGACTTTATAAGGTTGTAGATGACTCCGGTAATAACGAAAATGAGCTTTACGGCGAAGACCGTACTAATATGCTTCAAGCTATACTTTTCCAGTCCTTTTATTCTCTTGATAACATAAAGGATGATATCGTTTGGCTTGGCGCCCCCAAGGATAGCCTTAACGATAATCAGGTCGTTATTTCCGTATCCGCATTGCGTAATATGATGAATTCGGATTACAGGGTTATGTATGACGGGTCGAAGCTTTCGGGATATGAAAAGACCATTTTCGACAGATATAAAGCTGGCGAAATAGTTTGCGTTAATCCGACGCTTATGAATCAGCTTCAAAATCCTAAATATTTTGCCGCATTCAGCTATGCGTATAATAATCTTAGTGAAGCAAAGGCGCTTTACTCTGCTTATGCGCAGGTAGATAACCTCGAGGAAGTGTTTACAAACTTCGCCCGCGAATTCTACAATGCCTTTGCAAATGTCGCAAAAAACGGATATTTTGATGAGGTAATAACCGACGAGATCGTTAGTAAACACGTAACCGATCTGGCAACAAAGTACGGTGTCACCGACGCGCTTATGTCTGATGAGATGTATGAGTTTGCGGTTGCGAAGCTCACCTACGGCGGTGTCGAATATACCTCCTACGACGTATCGAGCTACGTTCTTATCCAACAGCTTATAGATAGATCTGATGATATCTTTGCTTATAAATACGCCTTTGAAAATTTTGATGATGCGTTGAATTTTTACAAGCTTAAAAATCCGCAAATTCCGGATGCCGAAATTGAGTTCTGGTATGTAATAGCTGAATATTGCGATTATCTCAGATATAATACCGGTGCGCAGAGCGACTTCGTTCCAACCGCCGATGTGCCGTTTTCGACATACAAAATACAAGCACTCCTTGACTTTTACTCCTTGATATCGGATGACAGTAAGCTCGTGATCGGTAACCAAACGAGCAAGGACGGGTTCTCGCTTGTCAAAAATGCCGAGATCGTCGGCGTGTTCCTTGACGATTATAAGCTTGGCAACGCCACTACCATAGTAGCAAGTGAAAGCTTACTTGATTCAGTACTCGGCGCTAATCGCGGCGGCATTTATTCCTTTGCCGTTTCCGCTATGCCTGCGACAAAATCCGAGATCAAGGATATCGTCAAGTTCACCAAAACCTACGTAAGTGATGACGGAAACGTTAAATATAACCTTTCAAACAGCGTAACTGCGGAGCTTGATATGGTTGACGAAATACTTGACGTGCTCGGCAAGGTGTTTATCTACGTCGGTATCGGACTTGCGGTGTTCGCATCTCTTATGCTTACAAACTTTATCAGCACGAGCATCACCTATAAAAAGCAGGAGATCGGTATTCTCCGTGCTATCGGCTCGCGCTCGGCTGACGTATTCCGCATCTTCTTTGCCGAATCCTTCATAATTGCTATGATAAGCTACGTTTTGTCGGTTATCGGCACGGTCACCGTCACCGTAGTTGTTAATAACGCATTGCGTAATAACGTCGGTATGCTTATCACGATTCTGAACTTCAGTATAAGACAGGTCGGCATACTCCTTTTAATATCGCTTCTTGTGGCACTGGTCGCAACCTTCTTCCCGGTCAATAAGATCGCGTCGATGAAGCCGATTGATGCGATAAAAAATAGAAAATAAATGTAAAAAGTTAGGGCTGCTTCCGTGCGAAGCAGCCCTTTTATCTAGCTTTTAAACTCATTTTCCTTTATGTATTCGATAAGTGCCTCAAGTGCTTTTGAGAGCCACTTGTTCTTGTGGTATATCAGCTGCTTCCAGATGTTGAAGCTCGCCCCCTTGACGTTGAGGTACGCAAGCTTACCCTCGCTGACAAGCCGCTCGGTCACAAAGTCCGGCAAGAACGAAACGCCCGCACCCCCCTCGAGTATTTTAGCGATAACGTCGGTTCTTCCTATTTCAAGTATAGGCACTATTTCAAGCGAGCTTTTTGCAAGCAGGGAATCAAGCGCGCGGCGGTAGCCCACGCCCTTTTCGGTAAGAATGAAGGGAAGTGCCGCTACCTCTTTTAGTGAGTAGGCACTCTTTTTGGCATACTTACTGTCGGCTCCCGCCACAAAATGCATGCTGACCGGCTCTTCCTTGGCAATAATATAGTCGCTGTTATACACGTGGCTGTCCACCGTCAGCATAAGGTCGCCTTCGTTGTGGTCAAGCATATGGAACATCTGTGAGGTGTCAACTGTCGAAAACTTGAGGGAAATATTGGGAAATCTACTGTGAAAATCGGCATAGTTTTTAAGCATCATATCCTCACACAGCGAGTCCGAGGTCATAATATGCACTCCGCCGGAAACCTCCTTTTCCGCCTTTAACGACTCCGAAAACTCATCCGTCAGCCGCAAAACGCGTTGCGCGTATTCAAGCAGCTCGCGACCCCTCTCGGTCAGCGCAACGGTGTTGTTTATTCGCTCAAAAAGCAGGCATCCAAGCTCACTTTCAAGCTGCTTTATCTGAAAAGAAACGGTTGATTGCGAGTATCCGAGCGCGCTTGCCGCCTTTGTGAAGCTGTTAAGCTCCGCTACGTGAACGAAGCTTGTTAAATTGCGAATTTCCATACCTAAAATCCCATCTAAAATTTCGATAGCAAACATTCAAAAGATTTATTTGACTAATGACATCATATATTATATAATAGGTTCAAGAAAAAAGCAAGACCTTGGAGGCAAAAATGTCAAAAATTAAGTTTTATACAAGAAATGAAGTTCCCGTTGAGATGCATAAGGTTAAAATAGTACAGAAGCTTGAGCTCCTTCCCGCAAAGGAAAGACTTAAGAAGATGGAAGAAGCCGGCTTCAACACCTTTATGCTTCACAACGGAGATATATTTATGGATATGCTTACCGACTCGGGCGTAAACGCCATGAGCGACAATATGCAGTCGGCAATGCTTCGCGCTGACGACGCGTATGCGGGAAGCGAAACCTTCTACCGTATGCAGAAGAAGCTTGAGGAGCTTTTCGGTATAAAACATCTTCTCCCCACTCACCAGGGCAGAGCCTGCGAGCATATACTTGCCACCCATTTCGTAAAGCCCGGCAACTGCATCATAATGAACTACCACTTCACCACCTCAAAGGCACACGTAACCCGCCTTGGCGGTCACGTTGTTGAGCTTGTGAAGGATGAGGGACTTATTGCGTAAAGCACTCTCCCCTTCAAGGGCGATATAGATATGGACAAGGTCCGCGCTTGCATCGCGGAGGAGGGCGCAGACAATATCGCTTATATGCGCCTTGAGGCCGGCACAAACCTCATCGGCGGTCAGCCCATATCCTACAAGAGCATGAAGGAGGCAACCGACCTTGCAAAGCAGTACGGTATCCCCAC
>JAGCJI010000149.1 GCA_017648085.1 Clostridia bacterium
CTATTTGCAGAGCAGGTATTACGATGCAAATATAGGAAGATTTATTTCGCCAGATACATCCTCTGTTATAACTGCAACTCCTGACGCGCTTACCGATAAGAACCTTTACGCTTACTGCGATAACAACCCTGTAATGCGTGTTGACAATGGCGGAGAGTTTTGGCTAGAGCTATTTGCGGCTGTGGTGGTTGTGGTGGTTGTGGTTGCGGTTGTGACTACCTGTGCTAACATCGGGACTTGTATTGCTAGCGAGATACAGGTGTCAAACAGTGATATAGCACCAATGGACGATGAACGATATGCTGAAATTGTCAATGCAAAAGACACGACGGGTTTGTCGAGGGATGAACAACCGGCATATGTTCGAAAAGTGAGAGAGGAATCTTTGAAAGATAAAGATGCGAGCAACGACAGATTAACCGCAAACTGGACAGAAGCGGAAATGATGCGAGAAATCGTCTATCATGACCGTGGGTATCGATTATTAAAGTTTTTTGGGTTAGAAGATACGAAATTAGGAAAAAAATGAAATATGTGGATTTTGAAGATAAACAAAATGCAAGAACATATGTACGTAGGGCTGTAGGAAATATGATGTGTTGGTGATAACATGAAAATTTTTAAAATCGTGGCAACAGTAGTTTTGGGCATAATCCTCGTTCATTTATTCTTTATAGGTGTGTTTTTTGCAATAGTGGGTTTCGAAAGCCGTGAAGATGCAAAATATGCCAAGGCAAGCGGCTGGAATTGCAGTCAGGAAGAATTTTGCGGTGAATATATAGCACTATACAAAGCAAAAATTCAAGAATTAAGGATTCTATGTGGAATAGATTGTAATGTAGATATAAAGCAATCAAATTCCGATGGCAACAACATTCTATCTGTAAATCTCTATAACGACGAGTTCACTATTGTTGCATACTTTGCAAATTTCGGGATGTACGGCGATTATTCCGTGGATTTATATTATTATGGAATCAATAGCGCAGATTTGGATGACTATGAAAAATATAGAAACCTTGTCGATTTTATTAATGAACTAACAATGTATGCGGCATACGACACAAAGACAGAGGAAAATTGTAACCATTTTGCAAAGCTGCATTATGAATGTATTCAGCAAGAATTAAAAAATAACAGCTATATGTATCATTTCGATCATATCGTAGGTGACGTTGGATATTCTGTTGGTTTAAAGAAGGATAACTACGGATATTATTATAAGATGCAAAAGAACTCAAGCGTTAATATTCTTGCTAACTCATTTTCATTCAAGGGAATATTAAAACCTTTATCTTGATTTCATAACAAACCAAAATCCAAAACAAAGTTTTTTTCGCAATTCAAAAACCATAGTGAAGACCGGTGTGAAAACTGGAAGAAATTTATAGATTCCTTTTACGGCAGATTTTACAACTTTGAAACCCACGAGGTGCAAGAGGTAGTAAATCCCGAAATAAAAGCAAAATGAAATAACGAAAAAACGGACGCAAAAGCGTCCGTTTTTTCGTGTATTTAACTAGAAAATGGGATTATTTCTTCACAAGAACGCCGTAGGTGTATGCGCTGCCCTGGCTATACTTAAACTCATTGCCGCTGTAGGTGCTGTTAAGTACGTAGCAAACGGTGTTCTTGCCGACTTCCATAATGGTGATGTACATAAGCTTGCCGCCTTCGTCAACCATCTTAAGCTCAACACCCATAAAGTAGGGGTTAAGAGCGGCATCAACAACAGTCCACGAGTTATCAACGTCGGTAAACTTAATGGTGTTGCCCTCTTTAGTTACGGAAAGGTCGTTTTTGTTCTGCTTTACGCTGAATGCGTAGGTGTTGTTGTAACCCATATTAAGCGCCGCAAGGGTAGAGCTGTATTCGCCGATAAGCTCGCCGAGCTTGGTCTGCATCTCGCCCGCATCGTTATCAAGAACGAATATCTTGCTTATGGGATCAAAGTTTTCGTAGTAGTCCATTCTACGAAGAAGAACTGCGGTTGCCGTTATATCGGTCGTACCCTGCCAAAGCATAAGGCTCTCACCGAAGGGAAGGAGGGGGCCATACTTCTTGTATGCGGTGTAGTAGGTGTTAAATTCAACAACGGCATCTCTCTTGTCGATCGAGAAGTAGGTTTCGCGTGACACGGTGCTACCGTTGAGCACGTAGGTGATGCGATCCTTTTCGATCGTCATAGTGGGATCAAGTACGCTTTCCTCACGAATAGCAATAGAGCGGTTGGTGTACTGATCTCTATAAGCAATAACCTGCCACTCGCCAACGTAATTGTAGCCGCCACCGCCGCCAAAGCAGGACGTGACGGAAAGCGAGGTAGCTACCAATAAGATGATTGCTAAAAGCTTTTTCATTTTTTTCTCCTCTATAATTATTTTAATATTGTTCTTATGCAAATAAATTTGAAGTGGATATATGATTATTTAGCCGCTTTTTTATTCTTTTTATTTTGCACGGGTGCGGTGCTTTGCGTTTTTCCGCCGCTCCGCTTGATGCCGGCTAGCATTTTTCTTGCCGCCTCGCTTTTTGCATCGCGCTTGGACGGCCCGACACCGCGGGTCGATTTGCCCATAAATCTGCACTCGATCTCGTATTCCGTCGCGGACGGCTTTGAATTTACGCTTTCGCCAAGGTCGCGGAATTCCGGGCTCGGCAACTTTTCCTTGTCGGCATATTCCTTCAGCATCTGTGTCGACGTCTTACCGTTTGTTTCTTTTTTTGACACGGATGCAGCCTTTTCCTCTCTTTTAAGCGTCTCTAGTGCTACCCGCGCCGCCTCAGCGTCGGCAAGCTTCTGGTTTTTGCCGATT
The DNA here is from genome assembly GCA_017648085.1 of Clostridia bacterium. Classification (GTDB taxonomy): domain Bacteria; phylum Bacillota; class Clostridia; order Oscillospirales; family CAG-272; genus UBA1740. The sequence goes on from JAGCJI010000149.1 coordinate 2,817, forward strand.
CCGGTTCCCACTATGCGATCACCGACGTAGCAGGCGCGCTCGTACTGTTTCTTGTGCGCCGGTCCGGTTTCGGAAATAGTTTTGTATATGGGTAGCGGAAGTCGCCTTTTCTTATTCTCGCAAAATTCCTTAAGCTCGTTTTGGTGGCTTTGTATAGGTGCTTCCTTTGCGCGCATATACGGCTGAACATCGAGCATCTTTGATACGGATTTTATGACCGTTGCCACGTCGTAGCCCGAGTCTATATATATCGCGCCGACAATGCTCTCAAAGAGGTCTTCCTTGACCGACGGCTCGTTCTCAATCCCCAGCTTGACGTCGCCCTTGCCCATAAGCAGATATTTTTCCAGTCCGATTTTGCCCATCGCCACCGATAATCCCGTTTTATCGCTTGTCTTGGATTTTATGTTTGAAAAGTCACCCTCGTCAAGCTCCGTCGAAATTCCGTGACGGTATCTTTTCGCACTATCCTTCATAAGCAGGGTGACTATTGCGGCGGAAAGCACGCTGTCGCCGAAAAACTCCAAAACCTCGTTGGATTGATATCCGTCTTTTTTATGCTCGTTGCACCAGCTTGTCCGTGTGAACGCCTGCTTTAAGAGGGATTTATCACGAAAGGTGTAGCCGATCTTCTGTTCTATCTCTTTTATATTTTTATCAAAATCCATAATGCACTCCTTATGTATGTATTCTACCACCCTTGACGGCGTATGTCAAGAAAAATATCCGCCCTTGACAAAAGTAGTAGTTAATGTTATTATTAAAATAATAGACTGCTCGCGCTCGCGCGACATTTTAGACATTTTAGGAGATATGCGTAATGAAATCACAGGATCGGGGCGTGTTTTCGGCTTTTGAAACCTACGTCGATATGCTTATAAATTTGATTGCGTTTTTGATGGCGTACGTGTTCGTTCTTATGTTTAACGATGCGGTTGTGGATTTATGGCATCCGCTTACCGTTGCAATACTGTTTTTTAATATGTTGGCATCCTCGTTCGTTTATCATATGATGAACTGCTACCGCCCCGGCAGATATTCAAAGCCCTTTCGCTCACTTCCCGAGATTTTTAAGCTGAACGTTATTTATTTCGGTGCAATAGGCATAATTGCCACGTTTATGACTCGCCTTGAATACAAGATGTTCGTCCTTTTCTGGATATTCATATCGGGATTTCTCTCTACGGCGTTTCTGACTTTTAAGCGCAGCATAATCAAATCCGTCCTTCAGGCTCTGCGCTCGCGCCAGTATCACTTAAGGCGTGTTATTATAATTGGTGATAATACCGACGCCGCAGTTCAGTATATAAACGAGATAGCCTCCGATGCCGAATACGGTATGACTGCGATAGGATACGTCGGCGATAAGATAGACCCCGACGTTATCGGAATAGAAAAGCTTGGCGCATTCAAGGATCTTGCAGCAATTCTGGACAAGTACCGTCCTACGGACGCAGTGTTTGCAATAGACGCCTACAATAAGCGCCACCTTGTACGGCTTGTAAATATGTGCGACGACCGTTGCATTAAGGTATACTTCCTTCCCGTAACCTACGGCTTCTTTAAAAATTCTAGGCAGATCGAGCAGGTCGGAAGCGTGCCGCTTATCAATATACACAGCACCCCCCTTGACAATATGGCAAATGCCGTCGTCAAGCGCGCCTTTGATATACTGGGATCGCTTGCGCTGATAATTCTGACTCTGCCGGTTATGATATTTGCCGCTATCGGCGTGCTTATATCCTCGCCGGGACCGATATTCTTTAAGCAAAAGAGAGTTGGAAAGCTGGGCAAGCCCTTCACAATGCTGAAATTCCGCTCTATGCGCGTAAATGCCGAGTCGAACGTTGCTTGGACTACCGGTACAGACCCGCGTAAAACCAGATTCGGCACGTTCATTCGCCGTACTGCACTCGACGAGCTGCCGCAGCTCTTTAACGTGCTTGCGGGCAGTATGTCCCTTGTCGGTCCGCGCCCTGAGCTGCCGGTCTTCGTTGAGCATTTTAAGGAATTTGTGCCGCTCTATATGGTTAAGCATTACGTAAAACCGGGAATTACCGGTCTTGCGCAGATAAAGGGATTCCGTGGAGATACTTCTATTGAGGCGAGAATTCACGAGGACATTGAGTATATTGAAAACTGGTCGCTTTGGCTGGATATATACGTTCTTCTACAGACACCGCTTAAGGCTGTAAACAAAAACGAAAAATACGTGGATTCTGATAAGGAAAAGGATGGGGAAGAGCCCAAGGTGGCAACCATTCCCACCGGTGCGGACGAGCATCATCCCGAAGACGAGATTGCGCC
>JAGCJI010000150.1 GCA_017648085.1 Clostridia bacterium
ATGAAATGTCCGTACACCATTTGAGGTTAGGACGTTCAGCATAAAAGTTTCGTTCAAACAAGTTAGAATATCTGTGTAAGCTCTCGTGGTTCTGTACCCATTTGCGTTTTCTACGGGATTTTGAGAGCAAATTGTACTTATTCATTACACGTAGTACGGCTTTGTGGTTCATTACAAGCCCAAATTCGCGCAATAACCATATCTGAACACGGCGGTAACCGTATGTTTGCCGTGTTTTCTTTTGGCAATCTCTTATTAGTTCTCCTATCTGCTTGTCCGGATCTTCTTTATCTGCTTTCTTCGTCCAAGCATAGTATCCGCTGCGAGATACCCCGAAGAAGATACACATATCTCGCACGTTATATTTATCTTTGAAACGGTTAATGACTCTATACTTTACGCTCGCTTTCACTTCCTTTCCAATTCTCGAAGAAAATTTCGCAACAGTTCGTTTTCCATTTCAAGACGCTTAACTTTTTGCTCTAACTCTTCCGGTCTGTTTGTTGGGCGTCCTCGTTTCAGAGGTGCAATTTTACGCCTGTTTACCTCCGGTCTACTTCCGCACCATGACTTTGCCGAATATGCACTAATCTTAAATCTGCGTGCTATGCTTTCATAGCTCTCGCCACTTTGATGAGCCTCTATTACCAATGTTTTGAAATTCTCTGGATATGCTGTTCTTCCTTTCTTGTTTCCCATACAAAAAACCTCCTGCAGTAGATATTTCTATTCTACTACAAGAGGTTTTTTATTTCAATGTCCGTTTTTATGGGTTCAGTTCACCGAAAAGGGATGCCTCCGTTTTTTATTTTATCTATCGTCAATGCACAGCGTAATAAATCTTTTTCCGCAGAATTCATCGGTATCCTGCCGCACCTTAATGCCATAGCTCAAAAGGCCCTTGACGGCGGCGGAAAGCATTTCCTCAAAGCACCTGACCTTATCCCGTGTCAAGCTATCATAAAGACTCGTTGACTTTTCTTCGATAAGCATATCGTCTATCAAGGCCTCGGTTGCCCTGACGGTAAGGCGCATTTTTATAATTTTGTCTATCACGTCGCATTGCGATTTTGCATCCCGAAGCTTTAAGAGTGCGCGTGCGTGCCGCTCGCTGATTTGCGACTCAATTATTCTTTTCCTCACCTCGTCCGAAATGTTAAGCAGCCGTAGCTTGTTTGCAACGTAGGATTGGCTGACGCCCATGCGCTTTGCAATCTCTCCCTGTGTAAGTCCGCACATCATTATCATCGTCTTTAAGGCGTGCGCCTCGTCAAACATATTCATATACTCACCCCTTTTTACATATATTGTATATTACGCGCTGCGCAAAAAGCGTCGCATAAAGTCATAAAAAGAGCGTGCGAAAAATAAACGCCGTATTCTTCCTTCAAAAGCGCGTATAATAAGAAAAAAAGGTTTTATGCAAAAGCGTTTAAATGAAAAAGAGCTATCCGTGCTTTACGGAGCATACAGGGATAGCGATGCGGTGGCGTGTGAAATTATACGGCTATATTCAATGCTCGACCTGCCTAAAGGAACGGAGCATTTTTTAAGTGATTTGCACGGTGAGGCAGAGGCGTTCCTTCATATAAGAAAAAACGCCTCCGGCGTAATACGGAGAAAGGTGGACGCCCTTTTCGGCGGAACACTTACAGAGGGGGAGCGCGCAGAGCTTTCAACCCTTATATACTATCCCGAAGAAAAGCTTCGGATGATAGCAGAGGAAATGACGGAAAGCAAGTGGAGCGGTGTCGTGCGCCATCTTATATCCGTGTGCCGACTCGTCAGCGAAAAATACCCGCGCTCGAAGGCGCGGGAGCGAATAGAGCGCGTCGCGGGGAGCTATCACGAAATAATAGAGGAGCTTACCTGGCAGTCAAAAGAGGGGGACCGACTTGAGGCGGTAGTATCCGAAGCAATAAGGCTTGGCGTGATTCGACAGCTCGTCCGAGCAATATCCTCCGTAATAAAAAGCTTGGCGGTTGACCATTTGCATATCGTTGGTGATATATTTGACCGCGGTCCGCGCGCCGACGTAATTATGGACGAGCTTATGGAGGAGGCGTCGGTTGATATTCAGTGGGGAAATCACGATGCTTTGTGGCTCGGCGCAGCCGCGGGGGTAGATGCATCGATAGCATGCGTGTTAAACAATTCGCTAGCGTACAAGAATCTCGACGTGCTGGAGATTGGGTATGGAATATCCCTGCGCCCCCTTGCGCTTTTTGCGGCTGAAACCTACGGTGATGCTCCCGGACGTGCCTATATGCCGCGCGGCGAGGGGGGAGATTTGCTTATGCATGATGACGACTCCCTGATTGCCGGGATGCGCAAGGCAATCAGCATCATTCAGTTCAAGCTTGAGGGGCAGCTTATACTCTGCAACCCCGATTTTGATATGAACGACCGTCTGTTGCTTGATAAAATAGACCTTGATGGCAAAACCGTGCAAATCGGCACTCGCTCCTATCCTCTTTCCGACGTTGATTTTCCGACTCTTAACCCCGACGCGCCGTACGAGCTTACCGAAAGGGAGAAGGAGGTGGTGGTCTACTTCCGCCACGCATTTTCAAACTCCGAGCGGCTTCGCAAGCACGCGCGATTTCTATACGAGGTTGGGTCGATATATAAAATATACAACGGCAACCTACTCTTTCACGGCTCGATTCCACTCGACGAAAACGGTGATTTTATGTCGTTTCGCTTCGCACGGGGTAAGCGGGGCAGGGAGCTTATGGATTATTGCGACTTGATGGCGCGGCTGGGATATTTTGCTCCGCCCGGCAGCGCGGAGCGGCTTCGCGGCGGCGACTTTCTCTGGTTTTTTGTGGTGCGGAAAGAACTCACCCTTGACCGGCAGAGAAAGGATAGCTACCTTTGAGAGGCTCTTGGTAAAGGATAAAAGCGCCTGGACAGAGCCGAAAAACTCCTACTATCGCATATGGGACGAGCCCGAAATTTCAAGGCGAATACTAACGGAATTCTCCCTCGATTTTAATACTTCGTATATAATAATCGGCCAC
>JAGCJI010000151.1 GCA_017648085.1 Clostridia bacterium
GTGATATAGCTCGCCTTCACTCTGCGGTTATATCCTACGCACGCGACTTTATGATCGACCGCGGCTTTACCTATTGTATTCCCCCTTATATGATTCGCTCGGGCGTAGTTACCGGCGTTATGTCATTTGCGGAAATGGATGCAATGATGTATAAAATAGAGGGCGAGGACCTCTACCTCATCGGTACGTCGGAGCATTCGATGATAGGCAAGTTTATCGACCAGATACTTCCCGAGGCGGCATTGCCTTACACCCTCACCTCATATTCCCCTTGCTTCCGTAAGGAAAAGGGCGCACACGGTATCGAGGAGCGCGGTGTTTACCGTATTCACCAGTTTGAAAAGCAGGAGATGATAGTCGTCTGTAAACCCGAGGAGTCAGCAGATTGGTTTAACGTTCTTTGGAAGAACACTGTTGATATGTTCCGCACCCTCGATATTCCCGTAAGAACTATTGAGTGCTGCTCGGGCGACCTTGCAGACCTTAAAGTTAAATCGGTTGACGTTGAGGCTTGGTCGCCGCGTCAGGGCAAGTATTTTGAGGTTGGCTCTTGCTCTAACCTAGGTGATGCGCAGGCGCGCCGCCTTAAAATTCGCGTAAAGGGCAGCGACGGTAAGACCTACCTTGCACATACCCTTAACAACACCGTTGTAGCACCCCCGAGAATGCTCATAGCATTCCTTGAAAATAATCTCTGCGAGGACGGCTCTGTTAATATCCCCGTTGCGCTTCAGCCTTATATGGGCGGCAAGACGAAGATCGAGCCGAATAAGTAATATGAAAAAGATTATGATTCTTGCCGGCCCGAGCGCATCCGGTAAAACCACCGTGATGATGAATATGCTGAAAAAGCGCCCCCGCTTCGAGTATATCCGCTCGGCAACTACTCGCGCGCCGCGCGGCGACGGTCACGATTCGGAATATATCTATCTATCGGTTGAGGAATTCACCTCGCGTATAGAAAACGACGGTATGCTTGAGCATACCAACTTCGGTGGCAACCTTTACGGTACACCCGCCTCGGAGATAGAGCGAATATTCGGAGAGGGCAATATCCCCGTGCTTGTCCTTGATATAAACGGAGTCGTATCCCTTAAATCCAAAAAACGCGACTTTGACGTTTTCGCGGTCTATATTCTTACGGATATGGACGTGCTTGATGCAAGACTTTACGAGCGCGCCGTGGCTGACGGAATGACAGAGAAGGCTGTTCAAACGCTTGAAAAGCGAAAGGCGCAGAATCGCGCCGATATAGAGCGCGTTCGTCAGCTGGGCGACGTCTTTGATCTCGTAATTTCAAACGACGTGGTGGAAGAAACCGCGAACGCAATATTGAAAGAGTTTGAAAAGTAAAAAGAAAACGCTTCTCCACGATTCTGGAGAAGCGTTTTTTGTTTTATAGATACTTCATTTTTACCTCGTCCTTGAGCGTGGAGAAGAAATACAGACTGTATCCGACGTAAAGGAGAGATAAGGCAGCTATTACGATATTAAACCACGGAGCAACCGAAACCGGAACGGTTAGGGATGGAACGTCGTCCTTATAGGTATAGCTGAAACTTACGTAAGCGTTAATGAAAACGTTGGCGCATCTTGCAGCTGCCGCGAGAATACCGATACCGCACAGGCGATATGAGCGTTGAATCAAGCTTTCGTGGTAAGCAGTTTCCATTTTTCCGTATCGTTCGCTTTCGGGTGAAAGCCCTGTGTGATTGAGTATAAACGCTTTGAAAAACAGCGCAACACATACAGCAAATATTATAAATGAAGCAAGGTGCATAACACCGGCAATTTGCACGGGCAGATATGCCTTTTCGGCTAAAACATTACGTGTTATATCTGCATATTTATAGCGCGAAAGGAATATTACCGATAGTACGTAATCGACAGCCGCAACAAAGGAATACAGTAGTCCTGTGATAAATGCGGGCTTGAAGCTCGGAACCTGGCTTCTTAGTCTGAAAATGCAAATAGATGCAACAATTCCGAATATAAAGCAGGGCAGTATATCAATTCCGCGAAAATCATCAAATGATACAACCAGGGTGAAAACTGTTGATATTGCAAATGCTATAAGCAGCGTGCTCGTTTTGCGAATTCGCCTTTTTCTCTCGTATGCGTCAATTGAGCCGTCACGCGCAACAGAGAACAGAGCATCGTTGAACTTGTTTTCGTCGGTTATTGCTCTCGCGTATCCAACTGACCTTATAAGCCAAACCGTACCAAGCGTAAAGCCGAGTATTTGTGATATTAAAATTGCCGGGGGATAGTATGGCGAAAAGGAAGTAACGTAGCCGGCATCTGTAACTCTTGTGAGTAAAAACATGTCTGGCAGGGCATAAAGCAGGGCTTTACATATAAAGAAAAAGTAGGTGTATTCTTTGTATGCATCGGTGGATACGGTTCTTTTCGTAATCGGGGATTTAAAGGGCTTGATTAGCGATGCGACGTCACTTCTTTCTCCAAGGTGGAAAAGCGCGAGGAAGGTGTTTTTTGCCGCCATAACGGTCAGCACACCCTCTATCGCCGCCATGGTAAATGTTGCGAGTGTGATAATGTTATTATCAGTTGGGTCCTTGCCCTTAACGAACAGTATGAGCGCAAAGACAGGAATGCGAAGAATGCTGATTATTCCAAGCCGCACGAATCCGGCTCTTGCCTCCTCAAAATGCGGTGCCGCATCTGCCGCGCGGTCAAACAGTCGCGCCAAAATAAACCATGCAACAAAATCCGGAAGCAGGTCAATAACGGTTATATTCGGGTTGAAAAGCATTACAAACGCTAATACGAGCAGGGCGTAGTCGCTTTTTGTTTTCATAATTTATTTCTTCTTTTTCTTTTTACTTTTTTTCTTATTTGATTCGATCATCTTATTGAGCTTATACTCCGCATATTCGCGTTGCTTTTCCTTCGTATGCTCTCTGTGACGGTTTATAAACTCAAAGCGCGATGGCTTTTCGGGTGCATCGTAGTCCTTGTCCTCCGGCATACATATGCGCATATACGCGCTGTATATCGTCACGAGATTGACCGCTACAAGAGTAAAGGTGGAGAGTAGGGAAATAAGGCTCAATACCGCAATAGCCTTAAGCGGCAGAACCTCTTGGAGCATTGGAAGCTCAAGTGCACCGAAAATTAGGTATATTACAGGCACGAAAAAGACAGTGATGTGCGCGCGCTTTTGCAGAGCGTCAAGACCGACCTCCTCGCTTACTTCCCTGATTCCGAGAAGCATAAATACCGTCAGCGTCGCGATTATTGCCGCGCGCGGTATAGCCGCGTAGGCGGTGAGGTCAGTATAGCTTTTTCCCGTAAAGAAGGATGCAAACTGAACGGCAAGCTCATATGCGCCAACTGCCGCAAAGACGTATGAGGAATAGCACGCCCATCTAAACGGGCGGTTAATCCCGGACAGCTTATAAAGTCCAAGTGCCATAATAAGCGCGGCCAAAAGGTCGGTATATAAGGAATAGAAGGTAACGTTTAAAAGTAAAAAGTAACCGATAAACAGCGTTCCAAAGCCCATTTTAAAGTCCTTTTAGTTATCATTCGGCGCTACTGTCGTTTGCGCCGCAGCATTTTTTGTATTTTTTACCGCTTCCGCAGGGGCAGGGGTCGTTTCTGCCGACCTTCTTGGACACAGCAGGCTTTCTTGCTACGGATTTTCCGCCCGCAAATCCCTCCGAGGTCGGCTTTGCAACCTGCACGCGCTCGGTGGACTGAATTCTCGGCACTACCGCAAGTATCTGCCTTACGGTATTCTCACGGATGTCGTTTACCATCTGCTCAAAGAGATCTGCTCCCTGAATTCTGTACATTGCAACGGGATCTCGCTGTGCATAGGAGTTAAGTCCTACGTATTCCTTAAGCTCATCCATATCGTCAAGATGCTCCATCCAGCGCTTGTCAACGTTCTGAAGCAGGATAACCTTTTCAACCTCGCGCATGGCATCGGGGGACATTCCGTTGACTCCGGCGAAGAGCGCATCCTTGCTCTCGTATATCTCAAGCGCGCGAGCTACAAGCTCATCGCACCACTCCTCGCGGTCCTTGCCTTGAAGTTCCTCGGCGGTGTAGTTAAAGCCGCGGCTGTCGGTGAGTATTCCGAGGTAATGACTCTTGAATGCCTCCGTGTTCACTTCGTCGCCGCCAAGGGTGGCTTCAAAGGTTTCTCTTACGGAGCTTTCTATCATTCCGCGTATCTTTTCGCTTATATCCTTCTCAAAGAGCACCTCGCTGCGCTGATTATAGATAACCTGGCGCTGTTGATTCATGACGTCGTCGTAGGTAAGTACGTTCTTTCTTCTTGTGAAGTTGTTAGCCTCTATGCGCTTTTGTGCGTTTTCAATGGAGCTTGAAAGAATTCGCGCATCGATCGGGGTGTTTTCGTCAAGACCGAGCCTTGCGGTTACTCCGATAAGCCTTTCCGAGCCGAAAAGACGCAACAGATCGTCCTCAAGGGACAGATAGAAGCGGGATTCACCCGGGTCACCCTGTCTGCCGCTTCGTCCGCGAAGCTGGTTGTCGATACGGCGGCTTTCGTGTCGCTCCGTACCGAGTATGAAGAGTCCGCCGGCATCTCTGACCTTTTCTGCCTCGGGCTTTATCTCTTCCTTGTATTTTTCAAAAAGCTCCCTATACTTTCGCCTTGCTTCAAGCACCGACTCGTCGGTGGTATCGGCACTTCCGGTTGCTACCGCGATAAGCTCCTCGTCAACTCCCGCGCGGCGCATCTCGCGCTTCGCCATAAATTCGGGGTTTCCGCCGAGCATAATGTCAGTTCCGCGTCCCGCCATATTAGTGGAAATGGTAACCGCACCGAATCTACCTGCCTGCGCTACTATTTCTGCCTCCTTTTCGTGCTGCTTTGCATTAAGCACGTTGTGTGGAACGCCGCTTTTTTTGAGAAGGGCGGAGAGAAGCTCTGATTTGTCAATTGAAACCGTACCTACAAGCACGGGCTGACCCTTCGCGTGACACTTCTTTATCTGATTGATTATCGCCGCCAGCTTGCCGCGCGCGGTTCTGTAAACGGCGTCGTTGTAGTCCTGCCTTATCATAGGTCTGTTGGTCGGGACTTCGATAACGTCAAGGGCGTATATCTGTCTGAACTCGTCGTCCTCTGTAAGTGCAGTACCCGTCATACCGGACAGCTTTTTATACATACGGAAATAGTTCTGGAAGGTGATTGTCGCGATAGTGCGGCTCTCCTTCTGTATGTTGACCTTTTCCTTTGCCTCAATAGCCTGGTGCAGTCCGTCGTTGTAGCGTCTGCCCGGCATAAGTCGTCCGGTAAAGGAGTCAACGATAATAACTGCGCCGTCCTTTACGATGTAATCGTCGTCGCGCTTCATAACTCCGTGCGCTCTGATGGCAATGTTAATATGGTGATAGAGTGTGTTGTTTTCGGGATCGGAAAGGTTCTCGACGTTGAAAAATCTCTCTACCTTTTCAATTCCGTTCTTTGTAAGAACGGCAGTCTTTGCCTTTTCGTCAACGATATAGTCCTCGGAGTAAAGCGCGTCGTTGTCTGCCTTGTCGTCTATCTCCTTGATCACGTGCTTCGTGAAGGAGCGCACGCACTTGTCCGCCATGGTATAAAGGTCGGTAGAATTTGCACCCTGACCTGAAATAATAAGGGGAGTTCTCGCTTCGTCGATAAGTATGGAGTCAACCTCGTCAATAATCGCAAAGTTATGACCGCGCTGAACCATTCTTTCCTTGTAGACAACCATATTGTCACGCAGGTAGTCGAAGCCAAGCTCATTATTCGTGCCGTATGTGATATCTGCGGCATACGCCTCTCGCTTTTCATCGCTGTCCTGACCGTGCACGATAAGGCCCGTCGTAAGACCGAGGAAGCCGTAAACTCGGCCCATCTCCTCGCTGTCGCGGCGCGCAAGATAATCGTTTACCGTAACGATATGCACGCCCTTCCCGGAAAGCGCGTTAAGATAAGCAGGCAGGGTAGCGACAAGCGTCTTACCTTCACCTGTTTTCATCTCTGCGATTCTGCCTTGATGAAGCAGGATTCCGCCTATCAGCTGAACGCGGAAGGGACGCTTTCCAAGCACTCTGTCATCAGCCTCGCGCACGAGGGCAAATGCCTCCGGTAAAATTTCGTCTAGCGTTGCGCCGTCGCGAAGCAAAGCCTTCAGCTTGTCCGTGTATTCGCGCATCTGTTCGTCGCTCATTGCCTTGAATTTATCGGCAAGAGCCTCTATTTTATCCACCGTGGGAATAATCTTTTTGATCTGCTTTTCACTGTAGGTTTTAAAAAGGCCCATAGTAAGATCCTTTCGGGTACAAAATTCCATTTTATCTATTCTAGCATATTATTATCAAAAAATAAACACTAAAATGTAAATAAAATAAAATATTTTTAAATATTTGACGTGCCGATCGGTGAGTGGCGTATATTTAGGCATAATGATAACACTAACGGTTGCATTTTTCTAAAATCGGGTGTATAATACATAAAAACGAAACGGCGGGGTAAACTTTCAATGAAAAACTTAAATATAGTACTGTACTCTCCCGAAATTCCTCAAAATACCGGCAATATCTCCCGCACTTGTGCGGTAACGGGTGCTGCGCTCCATATTATCCGTCCCATTGGCTTCGAGATTTCCGACAGGACATTAAAGCGCGCCGGGCTTGATTATTGGGATAAGCTTGAGGTCACCTACTACGACTCATACGGTGATTTTGTCGCAAAAAATCAAGATGCCGCGCTTTATTACTTTTCTGCCAAGGGCAAGCGGTGCTACACCGAGATCAAGTATCCCGAGCGAGTGTTCCTCGTTTTCGGTCGCGAATCGGTCGGGCTGCCTGAGGATTTGATACGCGATAATATCGAAAGCACGGTCAGGATCCCTATGCTTGCAAACGTAAGATGCCTGAATCTTTCAAACGCTGTGGCGGTTGCGGCATACGAGGTGCTGCGTCAGGGGAATTTTTCGGAGTTTCAGCTCGTCGGCTCTCTTGGCTGACGCGGAAAGGAAATCCGTGACAGAAAATAAACACAAAATAATGCCCGTCTTGCTTGGCGGTGACCTTAACGCCTATTCCGTGGCGCTTTCGTTTTACGAGGCGTACGGCGTCACCTCTCACGCCTTTGTGCGTTATAGGTGCGGAGCTACGGAAAACTCAAAATTTATAAAAACTCATATATGCTCGGGGATCGACGATTTAAGTGTTGCAATTCCCGAGCTTTTAAAATTTGCCGCCGAGCATCCGCATCGCGAGCTTTACCTCATACCGTGCGCCGATTGGTACGTTTCAATGCTTGAGGCAGCAGGGGGCGCGCTTTCCGCGATTTACGAGGTTTGTATACCCGACAGAAGGCATTTTTCTATGCTTTCGGATAAGCTGCGCTTCTATAATTTTATGGAGCAAGCAGGGATAAAATATCCCGAATATGAAAGCTTCGGTCCGGAAGAAAATATATCCGACGAGAAGCTATCACGGTTTACCTATCCTGCGGTAATAAAGCCGTCGGACAGTACGGAATATTGGAAAAATCCTTTCCCGGATATGAAAAAGGTGTATTTTCCGAAAAATAAGAGTGAGTCGGAGGCTGTGATAAAACGGATATTAGACTCCGGATATGCAAAGAGGGTAATATTACAGCGGCTTATAGCTCCGGCTCGGCACGGAGTCCTCACCACTCTCTCAACTGCCGACGGCAGGGTGGTGCGCGCCGTGCGCGGTGACGTAATTATGCAGCAGACGGGAAGGACTTCCTACGGAAACCACGCCGCAATTATCATTCGCGCCCTTGACGGTATCTCGTATCAGCTTATTAAGTTTTTAAACGGTATCTCTTACGTCGGAATTGCAAATATAGATTTGATTTCGGATGCGGATGTGACTTATGCCTTAGAGGTGAATTTGAGGCAGGGCAGAAGCTCTGATTATCTGCGTTCAGCAGGGGTTAGTCTCGCGGAATATTTAGTGAAATTTTCAAGGGGAGAGAACATAACGCCCGACTTTTCGTATAAGGAGGCATATTGGCATTATCCCCGTCACAGCGACGTTAGAAAGTATTCCTCGCCGGCAGACGTAATAAGAGCGGACAGACTTATCGCAGAGGGAAAGGCGTTCTCGCCCTACGGCAATTCTTACGATGGAGTCAAGCGGAAAATTTACGCCGTACTGCACTCTTTACGCCTATCGGAAGCGTTGCGCTCCGATGCCGAATACCAAGGCGGAAAAGGAAATGGAAAATGAAGCTTTCAGCACTTTTCCATGGCGTCGGGAATATTGAGGACGGGAGCAAATGGGTATATCGGGACGAGAGGGAAGTTAGCCTCGTTACCGATGACTCACGCAAGTGTATCGGAAACTCACTGTTCGTCGCAATCGGTGGCTCGAGGCTTGACGGAGCATCCTTTATACCCGATGCACATAAGCGCGGTGCGCGTTTTTTCGTTGCCTTGAGCAAAATTGAATGTCCAAAAGATAGTGCGGTGATTTATTCAAAAAATCCACGTAAAACCTTGGCAGAATTATTGTTAAATTTTTATGCCCATCCCGAAACGGATATGATTTTTGTCGGAATCACGGGCACAAAGGGAAAGACGACGACAGGGGTAATGTTAAAATCTATTCTTGATTTTTGCGGCATTAAAAGCGTACTCATAGGCAGCCTCGGGGTGCGGGGCGTAGAATATCCGCGACCTAAAAACACCACCCCGGGTCCAACCGAAATCGCAGAGATTCTCTCCCTTGCACGCGACTCGGAAATGGACGTAGCAATAATCGAGGCGTCAAGTCAGGCGCTTAAGGATTTCAGACTCCACGGCATTCCTTTTCACACCGTTGCCTTTACCGGACTCGGAAGCGATCACGTGGGCGGATGCGAGCATTCAAGTGCCGCAGATTATGCGCGCTCAAAGCGCACGCTTTTCACTTCATACGGAGCGAGTTGCGCCGTAGTAAATTCCGACGACTCACACGCCTCCTATATCTCGGATGGAGTCAGACGCGTTGTCGGATGCGGCTTTTCGGAGGATTCGGAGATGCAAATAAGCAGTTTCTCGGATGCGCCATCGGGCTCGTCATTTATCCTCGGGGAGTCCGAGGTACGCCTGTCACTGCCCGGAGAATACAACGTGCGAAACGCCGCCATAGCACTCGTGATAGCGCGCGAAATTACCGGTCGACCCATCCGCGAGCTTGCACCCGCGCTACGTGAATGTCGGGTGGATGGACGGTTTGAAATATACCGCGTTGGCGATAGGCGTGTCATAGTCGATTACGCGCATAATAAAGATAGCTTCAACGCCGTCTGCGCCCTCACTCGCAGACTTTTTGACGGAAGGATAATATGTGTTTTCGGATCTGTTGGCGATAGGGCGGAGGGGCGCAGAGGCGAACTTGCCGTGGCGGCAGAAAGATGGGCGTATCTTTCTGTAATAACCTCCGACGACTCGGGGGGCGAGCTTCCCATCTCTATCTGTGCGGAGATATATTCCGCCTTTGGGGATAAATCCGCGGCAAAAATCATAACCGACCGCAAATCAGCTATAGAATACGCCCTTTCCGTAGCAAAGAGTGACGATACCGTGCTTATACTCGGCAGGGGCGAGGAGGGGACTATGCACCAAAACGGAAAGGTCGTTGATTTTTCAGACGTTGAATTTATAAAAGCACTTGCGGCGGAGCAAAATTAGCTCCGCCTATATTTTTGTGATTATTTTTTCCTCAGGTGTCGGGGTATGTATTCCGATGCTTTCACCTGCCTTAATGCATTTTATCAGCCATAGCATATTTTCTGCTATGCTCCTTACCGTTTGCAAGCCCTCCACGTCGCGCTGTGCGTCTGCATAGTCCCTGCCGAATAAAACACCCGGATAATTGCCCGAAACCACCGGCATATGATTAAAATAAAAAAATCTGTTTAACTCTTCGATCGCACTTACGTTTCCGCCGCGCCTCGATACCGCTACTGCGGCGGCGGGCTTGTATTCGAGATGTGATTTTGATGAGTAAAACAGTCGCCCCATAGCCGACTTGAGACCACCGCTTGCACCGCCGTAATGTACAGGGGTAAAGAATATAAATCCGTCGCATCCCACGGCGGCGGATATAAGCTCTGCCGACGCGTCGTCCACCGTGCAATTGCCGCCCCTTCTGCAAGCTCCGCAGCCGTTACAAGGGGCTACTTTGGCGGAATTAAGGTGAAAAACTGAGTATTCCGCTCCCCCTCTCTTAAGTACCTCTGCCGCCTCCTCTACGGCGCGCTCGGTTGCACCGCCGACGCGACTGCCGCCCGAGATGAGTAGTATTTTCATAAAATACCGTACCTTTCTTCAAAAAACTTGACATTTAGTATATTTTGAGTTATAATTATTTAAATAAATATTTAGGAGAAAATTTGTACTATGACTAAAATTGATATATTTTCCGGATTTCTCGGCGCAGGTAAAACCACTCTTATAAAAAAGCTCATAAGCGAAGCTTATGCAGGCGAGAGAGTCGTTCTTATCGAAAACGAGTTCGGCGAGATAGGTATTGACGGCGGTTTCCTTCAGGATGCGGGAATCGAAATTACCGAAATGAACTCCGGCTGTATATGCTGCTCGCTTGTCGGCGACTTTACCAAGGCACTTGGCGAGGTAATTTCGAAGTTTAACCCCGACAGAGTTATAATCGAGCCCTCGGGTGTAGGCAAGCTTTCCGACGTTATTCGTGCGGCATCGGCGGTGGAGTCTGATGCGGCGGTTCTTAACACCTTTACTACCGTGGTTGATGCCGGAAAATGCAAAATGTATATGAAAAATTTCGGCGAATTTTTCAATGATCAGATTGAAAACGCCTCTGCAATAGTCCTTTCTCATACAGACGTGGCAAAGCCATTTAAGGTTGAGGAGGCGGTGAAGCTTATTCGTGAGCATAATGCTGATGCGACCGTCGTAACTACTCCCTGGGCGGAGCTTGACGGCAAGCAGCTGCTCGCAGCTATGGAAAAGAAGGATACCTTGAGCGATGCTATCAAGGAGCTTGAAGATGAGCACGAGCATCACCACCATCACCACGATCACGACCACCACGAGCACGGCGAGCATTGCGGCTGCGGTCACCACGACCACGACCACCACGAGCACGGCGAGCATTGCGGTTGCGGTCACCACGACCACGACCACCACGAGCACGGTGAGCATTGCGGCTGCGGCCACCA
>JAGCJI010000152.1 GCA_017648085.1 Clostridia bacterium
CACAGTTTTTATGCTTTGGGGAGGAAATGCAAGAGTGAAAAAGTCACTTATTACTAACCCCGTACACCTTGTTCTCGAGTGCGCTCACCCGAGCCCTCTCTCTGCCTACAACGGCTTTTTCGGCTGTAACCATTTCAAGGCTGCAAACGAATTTTTGATCAAGCATTCACTTCCGCCCATTGATTGGGAAAAGACGAAATAAAAGAAGAAAAGACGGTGATCATACACCGTCTTTTTCCTTATACAAGATAATTTACACCCACGAAATAGCCGATAACTACTATGCCGAGTGCTATGCGATATACGCCGAATGGGATAAAGCTGTGTCTTTTTACAAAGTCCATAAGGAACTTGATTGCCGCAACGGAAACAACAAAGGAAATCACCATTCCGATAAGAAGTAACGCAATATATTCGCCGGATGCACCCTCGGGGATATAAAGCTCGCTATTTTCTGCCGTAAGATAGCCGTATCCGAACTTTGCGATCTTGAGAAGTGATGCACCAAGCATTATCGGGATAGCCATAAAGAAAGAAAACTCTGAGCTTGCCTTTCTTGATACACCGAGTGTCATACCGCCGAGTATCGTAGATCCGGAGCGCGAGGTTCCGGGAATGAGAGAAAGCACCTGGAAGCAACCGATAAGGAGCGCATCCTTGTACGTTAGCTCGTCAACCTCGCCAACGCGGTAATTCTTGCCACTCCTGAGCTTTTCTATTACGATAAAAAGCACACCGTAAACGATGAGAGTTATTGCAACGGTAACATAGTTATAGAGATATTCGTCAAGAATATCGTCAAGCAAAAAGCCTATAATAGCGGCAGGGACGGCACCTACTATAACCTTGCCCCAAAGACTCCACGTGAGTCTGCGCTCGTCCTCATCTTTCTTCTTTGAAAAGGGATTGAGCTTGCTAAAATACATAATAACGACCGCGGCGATCGCGCCAAGCTGTACAACAACTAAGAAAAGCTCCTTAAACTCTGCCGTAACGTCAAGGTTTATAAACTCGTCAAGCAGGATCATATGACCCGTTGAGCTTACGGGAAGCCACTCTGTGATTCCCTCAACGATACCGAGCAGTATCGTCTTGAGCACCTCAATTATAAACATAATTTCTCCTTAGCCTGCACGAATGATGTCGCCCGCCTTCATGGCAAAGGGCACCTTCATGTAGAATTTCATATAGGGGTGAGAGGTCGCCTCGATCCTCTCGTGATTTTCATCGTAAAGCTCACCCGAAACAAAGGGTACTCCGCACTGTCCGGGGGTAAGAAGCTCAACAGCCTCACCCGAGAACATTCTGTTGCGCTGAGTCATAAGCGCCTCGCCGCGCTGTGCATCGTAATCCTCAACGACCGCAAGGAATGACTTTTCCTTAATATAACCGGTAGTAGTCGCAAGGTTGGGATCAACGTGAGAATCGGTGAAATAGTAGCCGGTATGATAGTCTCTGTGGCTTACAGACTCAAGCTCACGGTACCATGCGGGGTCATATTCATACTTGCCCGAGAAATAGCTGTCCATTGCCATTTTATAGGTGTTTGTAACGACAGCGGTATAGTAGGAGGACTTCATACGTCCCTCTATCTTAAACGAGTCTATACCTGCCTCAACAAGCTCGGGGATATGCTCTATCGTGCAGGTGTCACGGCTTGACATAATAAAGGTCTCTCCGTTGACCTCCTCAATAGGCATTTTAAGGTCGGGTCGTTTTTCCTCGGTTATTTCATAACCGCGTATAGTGTAATTCCATCTGCAGGGCTGAGCGCACATACCGCGGTTTGCATCGCGGGAAACGATGTGCCCCGAGAGCAGACATCTTCCGCTGTATGAAACGCACATTGATCCGTGCACGAAGCACTCAAGCTCAAGGTCATCGGGTACGTTTGCTCTTATAGCCTTTATTTCATCAAGTGTCAGCTCGCGTGCGAGCACTACCCTTTTTGCACCGAGCGCATACCACGCACGGCAGGTCTCGGAGCTTACCGAGTTTGCCTGAGTGGAGATATGAAGCTCAACCGACGGAAGAAGTCGCTTTGCAAGCATAAGTACACCTATATCACCGATTATAAGCGCATCAATATCTATATTCGAAAGCGTTTTAAAATATTCCTCAAGCTCGGGGTACTGATGCTCTCTCGGCATGGTGTTTACGGTAAGGTAGACCTTAACGTCGCGGGCGTGTGCATACTCAACAGCCTCTCTGAGCTCGTCTATTGTAAAATTATCCGCCGCGGCACGCATACCGAAGATTTTACCTGAAAGGTAAACCGCATCGGCACCGTAAAGGATAGCGGCCTTCATTTTTTCAAAATTTCCCGCAGGGGAAAGTATTTCGGGTCTTTTCATTATTGTCTTTCCTGAAATATTATTTTTTCTGTCACTTAGGGAGAAGAATAAGATCAAGCTCCCAGGCAGGGATAGAAAGAAGTCTTCTTAAATAAAAATCGTATTTACTACCGTATTTCGCGTAAAGGTCGTTTACTATTGCGAAGATATCGCGGCTCCTGTGATAGAGTGAGACAAGGAGTGTCGGTGTGTCGCGAAGTATCGTTTTTTCGCTTCCGAGAAGTGCCTCTGCCTCGGCACCCTCAACGTCGTATTTTATAAAATCGACCTGACACTCTGCAAGAGTATCTACCGAAACAAGCCTTACACCGCGCTCGGTATGCCGATACGATGGGGTTGAATTCACAGAGGAGTTTCGGTTTCCGCTCTCCGCAAATGCGCCCTCACCGCACTCTGACCATGCAGCGGCATTAACAGCCACACTCACAACACCGCAACCGTTGTCAAGATACTTCATAAGTCTCTTGTAATTTTTAGGGTCCGGCTCAATAAGGATCGCTCTCTCAAGACTGCCAAAATAGTGCTCTGCTTCTTTTAAGGTGTCTCCGTTATACGCACCTGCATCGACGTAGCACTCAACCGTTTTTTTTGAAAGAAGCGAATACAGCTCATCCTTTGACGAATACGCCTCAAGAAGATATTCAAGCTTACCCGTAAGCTTATAGCTTACAACCGAGGCAAAAAGGCATCTTGACTCCTCGTCGATCAAGGAATTATAAGCCGAGCAGATCGCACGGTAATTTGAGTTGTAAAACTCGCGGTCAAAGTATTCATCGACACCTGCGACCGGCATATCGGGAATATACATCTCATGCTTCGAATCAATCTCGGAGAGCATTTCGATAACCTCGGGACGTGAGGATGCAAACGAAAGCACAATCACAAAATCCTCATAGGTCGCTTTGATCTCGGAAAAGGACTTTACAAGCCTGCCGCGGAAGCTGTGTCCGCGCACAAAGCCGTCAGATGCAAAAATATCCGCGACGTTTATATTATATTTTTCAAATCTGTCAAAAAGCTTGTCAGCACCGTTGCCCATTCCGTATACAACGATAGGACGCGACTCTGATGCGAGCGTATCCCACACGTCGCACTCACACGGATACGGCGGCAGCTCTCTTTTTACGTAGGGCATATTTTTCTACCTTTGGTATTGAAAAATCTTATATCATATGCTAAAATACAAGTAAAAACGGAGGTTACGTATATGAACTGTATTTTTTGTGCTATCGTAAACGGAGATATCCCCTCAAAGAAGGTATATGAGGACGAATACTGCTACGCATTCCTTGATATTGCTCCTCAGGCTCCCGTCCATTGCCTCGTTGTGCCCCGTGAGCACATTGGCTCTGCCGATGAGATCACACCTGACAATGCATGCATTGTTGCCGAGATATTCAAGGCTATCCCCGGCATTGCTAAGTCACTCGGACTTGAGGGCGGATACCGCATCGTATCAAACATCGGCGAGGACGGATGTCAGTCCGTAAAGCACCTGCACTTCCACATCCTCGGCGGCAAGAAGCTTTCCGAGAATATGGCATAAAATATTTTAACATTATTTTGCATACTTGTCAACAAGAGCGAAAAATAAAAGAGCCGCAACTCTGCGGCTCTTTTATTTTTGGTAACGAGAGGATTAAACCTTCTCCTTAACCTTTGCTGCCTTACCAACTCTGTCTCTGAGATAGTAGAGCTTCGCACGGCGAACCTTCGCCTCACGGAATACTACGATCTTGTCAACGTTGGGGGAATGAATGGGGAAGGTCTTCTCAACGCCTACGCCGTAAGAAACACGTCTTACAGTGAAGGTCTCGGAAATGCCGCCGCCGCGCTTAGCGATAACGGTACCCTCGAAAAGCTGAATTCTCTCCTTCTCACCCTCAGTGATTCTGATGTAAACCTTTACACCGTCACCGATACCGAACTTAGGAACGTCGGTCTTAAGCTGCTCATTAACAAAAGCCTGAATTTTCTCCATTGTGGGCTCCTCCTTAAACTTCGAACATTCGTGCTGAGCGTTGCAGAGGACTGTTCTGATATTGCCGTTGTATGTCGAGACATACGCACAGTTGTAATAATCATAGCATATTAAACAAAAAAAATCAATAGGTTTTGTGAAAGTTTTTTCCTTTTTTCGTTTTTCTTTATTCAAACCACACTGCCACAGTCGAAAAACGCTTGAAATTAACAAAAAAATCATATTCGCCCCTTGTTTTTTGCGTAAATATTTGGTAAAATTATATTTAATGGATTTGCATGCGCATTACAACGTGCGCACAATATACTCTGAAACGGAGAAAATTATGTCAGAGGAAAACAAGATTTTAGACGTATCGGAAACGTCCGAGCCTCAAAAAGCACCGAAAAAGCGCGGTAGAAAGAAAAAAGCGGACACAATGCCTGTTGACACCGTAAAAGCAGAAGACGTAGTTGAAGCAACCGAGAATGCGGATACGGTTAAAG
>JAGCJI010000018.1 GCA_017648085.1 Clostridia bacterium
GCCAAAAAGAAAGGTTCAATCCAACCCGAATGGGTTAAATTGAACCTTTGGCGCAGAGGGAGGGATTCGAACCCTCGTGTGCTTTTGGCACAAACTGATTTCGAGTCAGCCCCGTTATGACCACTTCGATACCTCTGCATAAATATGATGCAATAGTTTGCATCATATTTATGCAGAGCCCTGTGAGAAGTGGCTCAAGAGCATAGCTCTTGAATCCGCTTCGCATATCCCACCCGAAGATCGACAAGCTCGCTTGTCAGGCGCAGGGGCGGATATATTCACCGCAGGTGAAATACCTCTCTGTGATGCAACTATATACATTTTTAAATTGATGCAAATGCGCGCACTGTTAGCGCGCTGTTTTTGACAGCTCTGTTATTATATCACAGAATAAATTAAATTTCAAGTGGCATTTTGATTTTTTGCAAAAATATTGTAAAGTCAAAGATTATATGCTATAATTATGGATAGAGAGATAAATTTATCTCTTCTATTCTAAGCCATACTTACGGAAAGGTGGGAGAAGATGCTCTGCGATTTACACACACATTCAAACTTTTCTGACGGCACTGCGACTCCCGCTGAAATTGTGGCGGAAGCCGTGCAGGCGGGTCTTGCCGCCGTGGCGCTGACCGACCATAATACCGCGCGCGGACTTCCGGATTTCATTTCCGCGGCGGAAAAGAATAATATTATCCCCGTGCCGGGCGTTGAGTTTTCGGTAGATTACGAGGGCACGGAGCTTCACCTTTTAGGCTTATTTATTAAGCCCGAGCACTTCCCCGCCGTTGAGGAGCTGATGCAGGAGGGCGCACGGCGCAAGGAGGAAAGCAACCTTGCCCTGATAGAGGCACTTTCCGACGCGGGCATCAAGCTTGACTACGCCGAGATTAAGGGAAAGACGCCGGGCGGTCAGGTAAACCGCGCACATATTGCTACGGCAATGATGGAAGCGGGATACGTTGGCTCGGTTAAAGAGGCGTTCCGCTCATACCTTTCAAAGACCGGCGGATTTTACAAGGAGCCGCAACGCATCAGCGTTTGGCAGATGCTTGAATTTATAAACTCCATCGGAGCAGTTTCGGTTTTGGCGCACCCATTCCTTAATCTGACGGACGAGGAGCTTGAGATCCTTTTGCCGAAGGCAAAGGAGGCCGGACTTGTAGGAATGGAGTGCTACTACTCATTATACGACGAGGTGACGACGGCTGATTCGCTTGCCTTAGCGGAAAAATTCGGTCTGTTGCCAAGTGGCGGCAGTGATTATCACGGAGAGAGAAAGCCGGGCATTAACGTCGGAGTCGGATTTGGTAATTTAAGCATCCCCTACAAGTGGTGCGAAGAATTAAAAAGATCAGCGTCAAATATGTAATTCATTGGGGCTGTCGCATTTAGGCATAACCGAATAAAAACAGAGGCATTGCGCAAAAACACAGTGCCTCTCCATTACAAAAAAGTTTTTTCGAGGAAAGCTGAGGTTGAAAACCTACGGGTTTCCTCGTTTTTTATTGTTTTTATTCTATTGCCGGTTCCTTCCTATATACACCTTTGGGTCGGAAACGACAATTTCTGCTCTAAATCCGTTCGCCCCAAGGTTCAGTATCATTAAGAATTCGAGAAATATATTTCTCACCGCATTTTTTCTGTTTTTGCTTTGATTTTATTGAATTTTTAATGAGACAGCCATTTTTTTCTTATATTTGATGAAAAACGTGAGATAATAAATCAAAAAAGGTATTTTTATGGATTTTATCGCGCTCACGCTCACGTCGCTTTTATCTATTCTGGCACTTTTCGTTATCGGCAAGCTTATGGGCCACAAGCAGCTATCGCAGCTTGATTTTTTTGACTATATAACCGGAATAACGATCGGTTCTATTGCCGCAGAGCTGGCAACCGAGCTTGATCGCCCCTGGAAGCCGCTGGTTGCAATGATTTTATACGGTGCGGTATCTATACTGCTCAGTTTTATCAGTCACAAGCTACCTAAAATGCGAAGGTATATAAACGGCGTGCCGACAGTACTGATGAATAACGACAAAATTTACAGGGAAAATTTAAAAAAGGCGAAGCTTGATTTGAACGAATTTTTATTGCTATGCCGCGAGCTTGGATATTTTGATCTTACGGAAATTCAGACTGCGGTTTTTGAGGAAAACGGACACTTAAGCATTATGCCGAAGAGTGAGGCACGGCCGATCACCCCGAGGGATATTTCCCTGCCGGCGCAAAAAAGCGAGATCAGCTCCGAGATTATAATGGACGGTAGAGTCTTGACTGAAAATCTTTCAAAAATCGGCAAGGACGAGAGATGGCTGAAAAAGGAGCTTTTCTCACTTGGATACAAGAACGAAAGAGAAATTTTTCTTGCGGTATACAAAGAGGCGTCGGGACTGACGGTTTACGGCATATAAAAATGGCAGGGCGTGTACCCTGCCAATATCTTATTATTTTTTCGATGGAGTTTTGCCGGTTGTGCGCTTATAAAGCCTGCAAAAATAGCTTTCGTTAACAAATCCCGACATTTCTGCAACCTCTGCCACGGTATAATCGCCCTCTGCAAGCAGTTCTGTGGCGCGATTGATACGAAGCTCGTTGCGATATTGAATCGGAGACGTACCGTAGTATTCACGAAAAAGCTGTCTGAAAAGGCTGACGCTTATATTAGATTCAGCTGAAAGCTCGGTGATCGGGACGTTTTCAAGATAGGTTTTGTGCAAGAGCTGAACGCCAGCCGCTATTTTTCCGTATCTGCCGTCCGGAACTATAAATCCACCGCTGCGAGTGAAATAAGACAGAAGTCGATATAAGAGTTCTTTGCGGCGAAAAAGCGTAGTTCCGCCCTCCTCGCAGCAAATTTTCTCCACCTTTTCAAATATCGATACGATTTCAGGCGTTGAGCTACCGCCGATCATTGGCTCAATTCCGTCGAAAAGCGCAATTTCCTCGCCGCTTGGTGATATGGCACTAAAATCAATGAGAGCAAAACGGGTTTCTTCCTTATAGGTGAAAAGATACCTCTCTCCCTTCGGTATATAGATAACGTCACCGACACTTGCAAGAATCACCTTCTCATCATCACCGACAAATTCGGCACAGCCTGAAAATAAATACAGAATTCCGTGGCGCGCGCGTGGTGTTGACTTGTGGTTTACAGTGCGATTCGCCCAGCGAGTTGCAGAGTGAAATGTAACGTCGTATATACAAAAGTCAAGATCGGGTATATTTATCCAATCAATTTTCCTCATCCATATCTCCCGTGTCAAATAAAACGCGTTCAAGGACGGTTTTACAATAATTGCACTTATCACAATTTTTGCTGCACGAAGTGGTTTTCAGAAACCAATCCTTCGGGAATGCGGTGTTGTCTATAACGTAGGGCTCAATGGCTCTGCCAAAGCCGGGCTCAAACAGATCAAGCGTATTTCCTACGTGATAGCCACGCGCATATGCGCCTATAACCAGCCCGGGATGCTCGTGCATACGGGTGGCAAGCTTGACGGTATCAAAAAGTCCCTCGTAGTTGTGAAGATCCTCTGGGCGTACCCAAGTGTTTTCAAGGAGCATATGCCAATTATCGCGAGATTTAAGATTGCGCCAGCATACGTATGGCATAAAATTCTTTATATTCTGAACCTCGCATATTTCCGACTCGTGTGCCACGAGGTTA
>JAGCJI010000003.1 GCA_017648085.1 Clostridia bacterium
ATCAAACAATTTGTCATCAGTTAAATTGTATGCCTTAGAAAAATGCACATCCGGCAACATTCTTCTTTTTTCTCTTTCAAGCGCATTTAAAACAGGATTTTTACGTATGGCGTTCTTTTTCCTGAACAATTTAGACTCTCTGTATGAGAGAATTTTTTCGTTTTGAACTATGATATAAACAGAGTCTTTAAATTGATTCGATTTTAATAGATTCATTACATTTTCATCGACGAAACTCATATCTATAATCAAGACTACATCGCTCTCAGCTTTCATTATATCTTCGCATTTTGCAAGCGCATGAGGATTATACAAATTCGATACGAATACGGCGGTATGAGCCTTTTGTGAAGAAGGCTTGCCGTTGTGCGAGAGTATTATATCGTTTACTCTGTGAGAGGTCGTTGCGGAATCGTGTGAGCAATAGGTGTTGAAGAATTCGTTGAATTCGCTCGTCGGTTCATATCCCTCGTATGAATTGAGGTAATTTGCCAGCTCTTCCGTTTCGTGAATTCTCTTGAATGGCAAGGTGTCAATGTTGACATAAAGACCTCTTTCAGCGAGATATTCCTCTTCATCATACGTGAAGAGTATACTTTCACGCTTAGTATTTGAGAAATCATAAAAGACGCTGGAATAATCGGTAATAAGTGCATCGGCAATATTAAGAACCTGATATATTTCCAAATTTTGCGGGAATGGACGCAGGTGCTTATAACCCATGCATTTGCTGTTTGGCGATAAGTTATGAAGCTTAACGTAGACAACGATATCATCGTCAAGCATATTATCCAAATCTGAAAGAATAGTTGTTATTTCAAGCGTGTTGCCGTTCTTTGCGTCTTTTACCGTAGCACCTCTCCAAGTGGGCATATAGACGAAAATTTTACTTTGAGTTACGCCAAGACTTTTTTTGGTACGGTCTCGTTCAGCATCGTCATAAAAAACATCATTGCATGGATAACCTTCAACTAAAATTTTGTGGGTGTACAGCTCGGAGAGCATAAAGCCGTCAACCATCTTTTCCTTTGTGTACTCGTTAGGATAAAGGAGGAAGTCCGATGCTAAAAATTGACTTTGTACGTTTCCGAGGTCCTTTATTCCGCTGTTCATGTGTTTTCCAAGACATTTGAGAGGTGTTCCATGCCAGGTATTTAGAAGGATTTGTCCGTCTTTCTTGGTGAAATAAGTCGGGAATCTGTAATTCGTTACAAGATAGTTTGCAGTTGCCAGCACCTCTTGGAATTTCTCGGAATCCATTTTTATAACGGTTGCTTTTACATTGTTTTTTTCAAGAACACGCTTAGCTTTAGGCGGATACTTACTTCCGATGAAAATTTCAAAATTGTCGCGACTTGCCATGTCTTTAAGGAGATAGTAGGGGTTGCCCGCAACATTATCTCCGGAGTTGGGGATATACAAAATTCTGTTTTTAACAATGGGGAGCTTGTAATAATTTGTCAGGTAGTTTTCGTATACATGCTTGCGTGGCATGGCTGACTTTATAAACTCCTTAATTTTACGTGGTTTAACGATTATTGACATGCCGCTTTTGAGTTTTTTAAAAAGCTTTACAAACCAATATGGAGTGTGTATATAAAACCATATAAAAAGTTTATTAGTTTTGAATTTATTGATTTTGTATTTAAATTTGCTGTTTCTCGTCGAATATTTTCTAATATAATATTCCCAATTTGAATAGTACTTTTTAAGAAAATCGTAAAACCGGCAAACGAACTTGTAATTTAGATTTTTGTTGCACTTTTTCTCGTAGAAGGAGTAGAATTTTCTTCCCCAAAAACCAACACAAATCCAGCCTAAATCATTTTCGAAAAAATCGAAAATTCCTTTATCAATATAGAAATTTGTTAATTCCTCGCATGCCTTTATTTCGTGAAGCATACGGTGATCCATTGCACCGGTGATTGAACCTAATCTTTGAACCATATAAAAGTACAACGGCTGGGTTATTGAGCAAACTCTTTTTGCATATACGAGGTAACTGTAAATAAATAGAGCATCCTCTGCGTAATGAATATCTTCGTTAAAACGCAAGCCGGTTTCTTCAATAACTGTTCTTTTGAACAATTTATCCCAGACAAAAGAACTTGTTTTTCCAAGCAAAGAATGATCCATAAATATATTTGTGACATCATCGATTTGGGGCGGGTTCCAAGTAGACATTACGTTGCCGTTAAAATCAGTATAAGCACGGCCGCACAGTACTAAATCAGCGTCCTTTTCCTTAGCCATGCCGTACATTTTTTCATACATATCGTAAGCTATTGTGTCGTCGGAATCAATGAACGATATGAATTCTCCGGTAGCGTGAGAGAGTGCTTGGTTTCTGGCTTTCGCAGGTCCGCTGTTTCTCTGAGTATATACCGAAATGATATCAGGCCACTTTTCCTCAAACTCTTTCACTATCGACAGAGTTGAATCGGTAGAACCATCATCAACGACGATGATTTCAATATCGGAAAGTGACTGTCTTAAAATGCTGTTCAAACATGCTGAAATATATTTTTCGACGTTATAAACAGGCACTATAACACTGATTTTTTTCATTTCTTAAGCTCCTTTTTGATTTGAGTCGTGGAAATTTCGGGCGTTCTTTCAAGATACACGACCTCGCAGTAATCCTTGAGGAAGTCAAATTTGCCTTTCCAGTCGTCGCCCATAACGAAGGTGTCGATATGATACAGCTGAACGTCGCTTACCTTTTGCTCCCAACTTTCTTCAGGTATAACCAGGTCAACGTATCTTACTGCTTCAAGAAGCTTTTTGCGCTGATCGTAGGTGAAGTAGCATTTTTTCTGCTTCATATTCCAATTAAACTCGTCGGTTGAGAGAACTACGACGAGATAGTCGCCAAGCTCCTTTGCTCTTTTCAAAAGATTGATATGACCGTAATGGAGAAGGTCAAATGTTCCGTATGTTATAACTCTTTTCATAAATATTCTCCTATCTACTTTTCAAGATGGCCGCCGCGCTCGTTTTCCGCGGGCGGAGTCATATAATCGCCGTACATATGCGTAAGCACCTTGTCCCATTCCTTTGGTGCGCGCAGCAGCTCCCCCTCAAAGGGAAGGAGCACGCCTTCGCCAAGCCACTCGGCAGAATAGCTTTCACGCGGGTAGCCGTATGAGCCGGATGTGGTGGCAAGGAGCTTTCCGCGAGAGAGAAGGGAATAATATCTCCTTATGCTCCTTCGCAGAGATTTTATCATACCGAGGGGCATCAGCCGTATAAGCTTGAACGCCGCTCTTGCGCTCCCCTTTTCGTATCCGTGCTTAAAGGTTTTGTCAATCTTTGAGAGCATGGCGCAGTAGCACATATTCGTAAGCTTGAAATACCTCGTCGCGCGCCTATCCGACGCGGGACACTTGTCCAGGGGAAAAATATCGATATACACCCCCTGCGACATTTTTGCGTTTTTTAAATATTTCTCGGAAACGGCGGTATCCGTGTTGCGAATTTTAGCAAATCCGAAGGGACATTCGCGCTCGGTTTTTTCGCTTTGGTATACCATATTTGCCGGCAGCTCGCGCCCGGCTATTTTCGCAAGCTTTTCATAGTCGCGCCGCGGCATAGCAACGTCGGCGTCGTCGTCCCAGGGAATGAAGCCTTTATGCCTTGCCGCACCCAAGAGCGTTCCCGCGACGATGTAGTAGGAGAGCCCGTGTCGGTCGCATAACGCCTTGAATTCGCGTAAAATATTCAATTCCTCGCGCTGAATATCGCGCTTCTCCTCGTATGTGAAATCGGGCATCCTATCTCCTTAAATTGCTTTCTTTCGGTGAGATTTTATTACAGATCTTCTATATGTTTTCGGGAAATACGCCAAGAGCAAAAGCTTTGCCTTCAACCTCGGTGTCAGTCGGGGGGTAAACGCCACCCATACTGCGTTTTTCCTTATCGCTCTCCGCGTATCCGTTAGCTCGGAGAGGTTATCTCCCCTTCTTACCGAGCGCGATGCTTTGTCCGCAAGCGTCTTAAGCTTCTCCGCTCTTATGAAGGCACGGGTGGCTCTTTGTGTGCCGAAATCCCTTTGAGCGCTTGCAAGAGAATTAAGGTAATCCTCGGGGGCGTGTGAAGCTGTTGCGCTTCCTTCACGCTTTGTATACCCGTATTTCGCGTCGGGAAGAAGAACCGCTCGCTTCGCGCCTAAAAGAGCCGAAACGTTAAAATACATGTCCTCTCCAAGCTTGAGGTCGGTGGGAAAGCACAGATCTTTTATAAGCTCTCGGCGGTAAAGCTTTGAGCAGCATCCACCGGAAAAATGGCGGTAAAATTTTTTGTCTTTAAAGGGTTTTTCGGTTATGACTTCGCGCTTCGGCGAGGCGACGGTGACGCCACCCTCCACCATTGCACACTGAATTATGTCTGCCCGATATTCAACGGCGGCGCGAAGCAGGTATTCGTACATATCCGAATCGGGAATATCGTCACCGTCCACGAATCCGATATATTCACCCGTGGCAACCGAAAGTGCCGCGTTTCTCGCATCGGAAACGCCGCCGTTTTCCTTGAAAATCGGCTTGAGTCTTGTATCGGTGTCGGCAAATTTCTTGATTATATCTGCGCTTTTGTCGGTTGAGCCGTCGTTAACGGCAATCACCTCAAGGTTTTTATGAGTAGAGGAAAGGATTGCGGCAAGTGTATTTTCCGCGTACTCCTCAAGATTGTATATAGGTACTATAACAGAGATTTTTATGTTCTCGTTGTCGTACAGCCGCTGTACCGCTCGCGCGGTTTCGGTGACGTCAAATCTGTGTGATAAAACCGATTTAAACGCTACACGCCTATCGGGATCAAGGTCGGAAAGTGTAACGGCGCGCTTTGCCCAATCCGACGCAGAATCAAGCGGCAGATATTCCGTATGCTCGGATATTTTCACTTCGGTCGATACACCGGTTGAGAGCAGTGTGGGAAGTCCCGAAGCCTGCGCTTCCAGTGCTGCGATACCAAACCCCTCAAAATAACTCGGCAAAAGGAAAACGTCCATTGCCGAAAGATAGCCTTCGGGCCTTGCGGTTGCTCCGAGGAATATTACGTCGTCTTGTATTTTAAGCTCTCTTGCACGCTCGCGGATTTCTCCGATAAGCTCGCCATCGCCGAGCAAAAGAAGCTTGGATTCGGGCAGAAGCTCTTTTATTTTTGCAAAGGTATAAAGCAAAAAAATATGATTTTTCTCCTCGGAAAAACGCCCGACGTGTCCGAAAACGACCTTGTCGGTAATGCCGAGCTCGTCGCGTATCCTCTGTCTTTCTGTCTCTGAAAAGGCGAAGCGACCGGCGTCGATGCCGTTTGATATTACCTCGTACGGACGGTTTTTATAAAGATACCTGCCCGCAGCGTCAGAGCAAGCGACAAGTAGGGAGGCACTTTTGATCCAAAGGCGTACGCCGAGCCGCGAAAGTGCGGTTTTAAGCCATCCGCCAAGCCCGCCGCGAAGTCCCGTGCCGTGATTGTGGACGACGCGCACCGCGACGCCCTCCCTTTTCGCTATATCGACGAATTTCAGACTCAAGCCGTGAAAAACGTTGAAATGAACGGTTTTATAGCCGCCCTCGCGTATCAGACGGCGGAAAGCGCGCCCGTTTTCCTGAGTGCGCATCCTACCCGAAAGCTCGAAAAAGCGAACCCCCGCGTTTTTCAGTTTATCCGTAAATATACTATTCCTGTCAATGACGTGGGCGACGATGTCGGCTTTAATCTCCGCGTCCCCACCCCTCGATGCGAGCAGGACGCTTGCAATAAATGCCTCTATTCCGCCGCTGCTCCATCTCTCAAGATAATAGAGCGTTCTGTTTTTGTCCATAACTACCCATTGTAATGTTTTATTTTGAGCTTATAACAGTATAACATAACTAATTTCCTTTGTCAAGGTACGCATTATCTTATTAAAAATATATATTTATGAAATTATTTTCGGAAAACTATTGACAAACCGCAAACAAAATGCTAAAATAGGAAAACGGGTCGTACAAAGGGGAAATTATGCCCTTTTTATGATTACCGAAAATAAAAAGAAGGAGGAAAATCATGCCAACCTTTAACCAGCTCGTAAAACAGGGTCGTCAGGACAAGACCGACAAGTCCAAGTCCCCCGTTCTTCAGATGGGCCTTAACTCCCTTAAGAACAAGCAGACCGACCTCAGCGCGCCGCAGAAGAGAGGCGTTTGCACCAAGGTTACTACCGTAACACC
>JAGCJI010000019.1 GCA_017648085.1 Clostridia bacterium
CCCGAAAATACATATCCGCACCTCGGATAAAACACCAAGGAATTTTATCAAAAGGGTTTTAAGGTGTATACGCAAGGGAAACTCAAGCTTTGTGCTCTTTAATGACAGAATAGGAATTGAAGCGCTCCGTCGGGTGGGTATAAGCGAGCACGATTCAATTGATTACGTTCCGATAGGGTGCTATGAGCCCGCCGTATGGGGGGTGGAAATGGGATGCACGGGCAACGGCGGGGTAAACCTTGCTAAGGCGGTGGAGCTTGTCCTTAACAACGGATGCGACCAAAGGACCGGCAGGCTTGTCGGGGTGAATACCCCACCCCCGCAAGGCTTTGCCGAATTTGTTGAAGCCGTCAAGGTACAGATTCGATATATGACAAAATTGGCAACCGATTATATAGTAAAAATCGAGCGCCATTATAAGAGCATAAATCCGGACCCCCTGCTTTCCGCACAGTATGAGAACAGTGTGAACACCGGCGTTGACGTATACGATGGGGGCGCAAAATACAACAACAGCTCTCTTTATTTTTATTCGCTTGCAAGCCTTGTTGACTCGATTTGCGCTGTAAAAACTCTCGTTTTTGATAAAAAGCTCTTTACATTCTCCGAGCTATGCGATATACTTACGTTGAACTGGAACGGATACGAGCGAGAACGGCTCATAGCCTTGAATCTTGAAGAAAAATACGGAAACGGCAACCCCACGGCAGACGCCCTTACCGCCGAGCTTTCCGAATTTTGTGCGACCCTTATCAACAATATGCCAAACGGACGCGGTGGTGTATTTAAGGCGGCGCTTTTCTCTATAAATCACTTTGTTCATCTTGGAGAGAGAACAGCGGCAACACCTGACGGAAGATATGACGGCGAGCCTCTGTCAAAAAATTTGTGTGCCACGGTCGGTATGGATAGGTGCGGCGTAAGCGCCCTTATAAATTCGGTAACCAAAATTGATTTTGCATCCTTCCCTACCGGCTCTGTCTTAGATATTATGCTACATCCTTCGGCAGTCAGCGACAAAGAGGGCTTAGAGGCGTTTTTGGGTGTTGTTATGACCTATTTTAAAAAGGGCGGCTTTGCAATGCACGCAAATATATTTGACTTGCAAACACTGAGGGATGCGCAATTACACCCGCACAGGTATAAGGGCTTACAGGTGCGCGTGTGCGGCTGGAACGCATATTTCGTTAATTTATCAAAGACCGAGCAGGAATGCTTTATAAAGCAGGCGGAGGCTCTCATATGAATGGATTTATTTTCGACCTCAAGCGTTTTTCGGTTCACGACGGAGACGGAATACGCACAACCGTGTTTTTTAAGGGATGCCCCCTCGCTTGCGTATGGTGCCACAATCCGGAAGGCATCCCCTACACAGCAACCGATGCCTTTTATCAGCACAAATGCATAGGATGCGGAGAATGCCTAAGGGCGGATTTTGCTCCGGGCAATTGCCTTGGCGGCGCCCGAATACGCTATGGGGAGCATATCAGCTCTACCGAGCTTTTGAAAATACTGCTTGAGGACAAGGATTTTTATGATACGACAGGCGGGGGTGTAACTCTTTCCGGCGGTGAGTGTCTTATGCAGGCAGATTTTTGCCGCGAGATATTAAAATTGCTCAAGGATAACGGCATAAGCACCGCCGTGGACACCTCGGGTTTTGTATCAAGGAAGGAATTTGAAAAGGTAATTCCCTACACCGATATATTCCTCTACGATATAAAGGCATATGACGAGGATGTGCAT
Organism: Clostridia bacterium; assembly: GCA_017648085.1. Taxonomy (GTDB): domain Bacteria; phylum Bacillota; class Clostridia; order Oscillospirales; family CAG-272; genus UBA1740. The sequence continues at coordinate 1,747 of JAGCJI010000019.1, forward strand.
ATACGCTGTACGGGCGCATCTAACAAAATTATAATTGAAAACCTGAGATACCTTGACGAGATTGGGAAGAAAACCGAAATTCGCATCCCCTATGTTCCCGGGCTTAACAATGAGCAGATACCAAAAATTGCCCATCTGATAAAAGGGCTTTCGTGCATCGTGCGAGTGCGGGTTTTGCCGTATCACAATTATGCCGAGTCAAAATACGAGGCTCTCGGTCTTAAAAGCACATTACCGAAGAAAATCCCACAAAAAGGGGATATACAGAATGCAAAAAAAATTATAAAATCCATTACAGGACTTGAGGTTATTTAGAACCAAGTAAAAGGAGAATATATGAGCACAGCAATGTTCCCTATAAAAGAGCGAATTTTTATGCTCGACTGCGCGAGAAAATATTTCACGCCGACACAAATTAAAAGCCTTATTGACAGAATAAGCGTCATCGGCTACAACGCATTAAATCTGCACCTAAGCGACATTTGCGGATTCCGTATTGAATCGAAAATATACCCCTGGCTTGCGGGCGGCGACCATACCTTGTGCCACTTCGGTCGGGAGTATGGAATGAAGGAAAACGATGATAAGTACATAACACAGGCACAGATGGCGGATATCGTCCGCTATGCCGCAGAAAGAGGAATGAAGGTTATTCCGTCGATAGATTCGCCGGGGCATATGACATACGCAATAAAAAGGTATTTCCTTGAATACGGAGTGGATATTGCTGCGCACTTTTGTAAAAACGGAACAAGCGCAACCGTGCCCTACGTTAACGCAAAAAAGGACCTCGACATTATGCGCTACTCGCGCTGTATCGATATTATAAATCCTGCGGCGTGCGAATTTATGTTCAATCTTCACTGCGAGCTTGGACAATTCTTCTATGAGCTCGGCTGCCGTGACTTTGATATCGGCGGCGATGAGCTTTTCGGCTGGCAGGAGGACGGAGTAATAGACAAGTCATTGCCAAAGTGGCAAAATCTTGACCACTGGCAGGAATATGCCCAAAAAGTAACGGGAAACGATCAGGCGGTCGCATATGACGCATTTATTCTTTATATGAATAAGCTTTGCGCAATTTTAAGGTCCATTGGATATGAATCGGTTAGGATGTGGAATGACGATGCGTACCGAAAAATTGATACGGGGTGGCAGGGGGCAACAAATCTTGACTCCTCTATCGAGATACAGTACTGGTGTCCGCTTACTAACAACGGCGAAAACACGGCAAGGTTTTATCTTGATTGCGGCCGCGCAATCTACAATTTTATAAACCCCTATGCCTATTATACCCTCTATCCCGACGGTGCCCCCTCACTTATAACGCCCGATGCAATACTAAAGGAATGGCACCCCTACCTGTTCGCACCGAACGACTCTGTATGCACAACCGACAACACCTTTGTTTTTCCGCCGTTCAACCCCGGCAACCTTATAACCGAGCCTACCGACATGATAAAGGGGGCTGGCTTCTGCCTTTGGTGCGACACCCCATCACGCTTCGAGGCAGACGAGCTTTTTGATTTGGCAAGTCCCTACTACACCGCACTTATCAAAAAGATGCTCGGATAGGCGAGCCTTCCCCCTATCCCTCGTGGCGCCTAAATGAAGCAGCCCCATTATGTTATATGGTAAATTATACTATCGAGTGCAACACTTTTAAGAAAAAAACTCAAATCATCCCTAATCCTCTTTAATTTCTTCATCATTTTCACCTCCAAAAAAGTTGGGCACATTACATAGGAAAAACCTAAAATGATGTGTCCAACTCTGCCTTGTCGATATGTATGATTTCTCAAAAAAATCATACTCGATATGTTCTCTCACGAGAACTCGATATATTGCCGCAAAAGCGGCAATTCGATATAAAAAAGACGAATTTCAAGCGAAATTCGTCTTTTTTGATGCAAATAATCTGAGATTATTTGCTTGCCTGCTCGATAGCAACTGCAACAGCAACAGTCATACCAACCATGGGGTTGTTACCTGCGCCGATGAGACCCATCATCTCTACGTGAGCGGGAACGGAAGAAGAACCTGCGAACTGAGCGTCGCCGTGCATTCTACCCATAGTATCGGTCATACCGTAGGAAGCGGGGCCTGCAGCCATGTTATCGGGGTGAAGAGTTCTAC
>JAGCJI010000020.1 GCA_017648085.1 Clostridia bacterium
CTTCCTGTCTTTTTATCAACAACTCTGTAGGGAGCCTTAAGGAATCCGTAATCACTGATCTTTGCGTAAGACGCAAGATAGGAAATAAGACCGATGTTAGGACCTTCGGGAGTTTCTACGGGACAGATTCTGCCGTAGTGAGTATAGTGAACGTCACGAACGTCAAAGGACGCTCTGTCTCTTGAAAGACCGCCCGGACCAAGCGCAGAAAGACGGCGCTTGTGTGTAAGCTCTGCCAAGGGGTTGTTCTGGTCCATAAACTGCGAAAGAGGAGATGAACCGAAGAACTCGCGAATAGCGGTAGCCACGGGGCGTGTGTTAATAACTGCTTCGGGGCGGAGATCGTCGTTATCGTGAACCGACATTCTCTCCTTAATAATCTTGTCCATTCTGGACATACCGATTCTCATCTGGTTCTGGAGCAGCTCTCCTACGCAACGCAGACGGCGGTTGCCAAGATGGTCGATATCATCGGTCGTTCCGATGCCGTGAGTAAGGTTGAAGAGATAGTTTACGGAAGCAAAGATGTCCTCCTTGGTTACGTGCTTCGGACAGAGGGTGAAGAACTCTTCCTTAACACGAGTCTTTATAAACTCTACTCTCGCATCACCGGAAAGGTTTTCCGCGTCAGCCGCCTCAACGATAGCCATAAGGGGTGCAAATCTAACCTTCTCGCCCGCCTTAACGCCACAATCAACAAGGTCAAAGCCGAGAACAAGCTCGGGACGGACGGTGTTGTTCGAGAACACCTTAACGTCTCTTCCCTCCTCGGTTCTTACAACGACCTCGTTTACAAGGCTGTCCTCAATAGCTATCGAGAGCTCACGGGTAATTGCCGCGCCCTCCTCTGCAACTATCTCACCGGTAAGGGGATTGACAACCGTGGATGCAAGGGTAAGTCCCTCAATTCTCTTTGCGAGGGAAAGCTTCTTATTATATTTATATCTGCCGACCGGGGCAAGATCGTATCTCTTGGGATCGAAGAAAAGATTGTTTACGAGCAGCTCTGCGCTCTCAACGAGCGGGGGCTCACCGGGACGGAGTCTCTTGTAAATCTCCTTAAGAGCCTCGTCACGATAGGACGTGCCGTTCTCCTGTGCGAGAGATACGCTGTCGTCCTTCTGCATCGTTGCGATAAGAGCCTCTTCCTCACCGAACATCTTGATGAGGGCTTCGTCAGAGTCCTCGCCTGCAGGGCAAAGAGCACGGACAAGAACGCTTATCGGAATCTTTCTCGTCTTATCGATTTTTACGTGGAATATACCAAAGGCGTCGGTTTCATACTCAAGCCACGCGCCTCTGTAAGGAATAACGGTAGCGGAGAAGTTATGCTTACCCTGCTTATCCACCTCGTCACCGTAGTACATTCCGGGAGAACGCACGAGCTGGGAAACGATAACACGCTCCGCGCCGTTGATAACGAAAGTACCGTTGTCGGTCATAAGCGGGAAGTCGCACATATAAACCTGCGCAGTCTTCAGCTCACCGGTAGCCTTGTTGACAAGGCGAACGCCCACCTTCATATGAGCGTCGTAGGTAACGGTCCTATTCTTACATTCCTCAACGGAATACCTGGGATTAGGATCAATTGTGTAATCGGTGAATTCGATAGACAGATTACCGGTATAATCAACTATCGGAGACACGTCGTGAAGCACCTCGTTAAGTCCCTCCTCAAGGAACCACTTATACGAGTCCTTCTGCACCTCAATAAGATTTGGCATTTCGGTAGCGGCTTCGATTTTTGAGAAGCTCATTCTCTCGCTTTTGCCAAGCTTCTTGGGTTTAAGCATAAATGAATCACTCCATTCCTGAAAATTTACAAATGAAAGCTGATTTTCGCCACTTTGTAGCGGTGGCAAAAACCACAAAAATCCTTTTATTTTCGGCACTTTTTTGTGCATTGTGACAGGCACGCCCTTAAAAAAGCGCAAAAGTCCCCCATAATAAAAGCGATTATAATGCAGTATAATATTATAACACAAATATTCGGTTTGTCAATAGTTTTTTAAAAAATTTTTGGATTTTTTTGGAGCAGAAATATTTTCCGCAATTTTCGTCTGATTTCGTAGCGAGCATATAACGCCTTCCCCCATTACTTCCGGGAAGCTCGCTTTTTGTCGGATGTAAAATTTTCCATTTCGCACAAACGCTTTCGTGTAGGTTGGCGGAAAAATTATTGCGGCAAATTTAAAGAGGCACCGCTTTCACGGTGCCTCTATTATTATTTTTGTTCGGTTATACACAAATACGACAGCCTGGGATCAGTCTATCGTCATATCAAGCTTAAAGCGGAGAATTTTGCGCAGGGTGTTCTTCGGGAATTCCTCGTCGCGAACGCGAAGCACGCCTATTTTCTTGTACGGAACTGCGCCGCGGTTGTAGTCGTCAACGAAGGTCTGAAGATACTTTTTCACGTCGGTGATGCCGTTTTTCTCCATAAATTCCTTGTCGGGATAAACCTCGGCAACAATGGAGTTGTGCTCCATTCCGCGCTTTGACTGTCCCTCGTAAACGATAACGTCGATAACGCCGGGAAAGGCAACAAGCTCGTTTTCGATCTCCTCGGGATAAACGTTCTTACCGTTAGAGAGAATGATAAGGTTCTTTTTACGGCCGGTAATTGCGAGAGTGCCGCGCTTTGTGAACTTGCCGTAGTCACCGGTTTTGAAGTATCCGTCCTCGTCAAACGCGTCACGGGTGGCGTCCTCGTCCTTAAAGTAGCCGAGCATTACGTTGGGGCCCTTAACGCAGATCTCACCCTCGCCGTCCTCGTTCTGATCTGCAAGCTTAACGTCGTCGATGTCAAGAACGTTTCCGACTGTGCCGTGTACGATATTCTTTGAGTAGTTAACTGCAATAATAGGTGCGCACTCGGTAATTCCGTAGCCGTTTAGCGTGCCGATACCGATACCGTTGAAGAATTTAATGATATCCGCGTTTATAGGTGCGCCGCCGGATATAACCATCTGGATCTTGCCGCCCATTGCTTCACGCAGGGACTTCGACCACTTTTTGCGAATATCGATTCCGAATTTCAAGAGGAAATTCGAGAGACCCATCATAAAGGCAACGCTCTTTTCCTTTTTCTGATCCTTGATTGCCGCCTGCATCTTGCGGTAGAAGGTTTCAAGGTAGAGGGGGACGAGCACGAGATGCTCGGGCTTCTGCTCCTTAAGCTCCTTTGCAATGTAGCGAAGTCCCGCAGAGAGATACAACTCCGTGCCTATCATCATATGTCCGACGAACATAACGCTTGAGCCGAAGGTGTGGTGAGGGGGAAGCACGCAAACCGTGCGCTTTCCAAAGTCAATGTACGGAATAACGGAGGAGAGGTCGGAGAGGACCGCATCCTGACAGAGCATAACGCCCTTTCCCTTACCGGTCGTACCGGAAGTAAATACCATCATAGACATTGCTCTGTTATCGGTGGGTGCGTTGAAATACGCATCGGGATTGGTGTCAAACTTTACTCTGCCAAGCTCAACGAGTGTTTCAACGGTTTCGCCCTCGTTGCCGCCGAGGTATACGGTTTCCTTTATATTTCCGCCGGCGACTATCGCCGCCTCCTTTTCCTTCATATCCTCATCGATAAAGAGGTATTCAACGTCCGCGCGAGAGACGGTTTCCGCAAGGTCAGCGGCGAGCCACTCGCGGTCAAGGGGTACGATAACAGCACCCGCCGCCTGAATAGCAAAGTAAAGTCTGATCCAGGAATAAGAGCATTTTCCGATAACGGCGCAATGCTTGCCTGCATATCCGCGAGCGATAAGCTCCGACGTAATAGCTCTGACGTCATCACGCATTTCGGTGAAGTTTTTCTTAACTATTTCCTTGTCGTGCGGCTTTACTCTATAGGAATACGCGACGTCGGTGGTATACCACTCCGCAGCGCGCTCCACTAAGTCGCGCAAGGAGGAAAACTCATGTTTTTCGTGCAACTGATACTTGTTCATATAATTTTCTCTTTTCTTTCGAAAAATTTATTTTTAAACTGACCATTGGTTATTCTAACATATATGTGGCCTTTTGTCAATAGTTATAAGCAAAATACCGTAACAAACGCGTATTTTTGACAATTATTTTTGCGGTTGCACTTTGTTTTTCGAAATATTGACGAGCAAAAAGCAAAGAGCGGTATTGACTTTTCAGTTTTTTAATGATATAATACAGAAGATTTATGAGGGAGTAGCAAGCGCGGCACGCCGCGTAGCAAGTCAACATACTGGCATCCCGCCTGGCTTGCTTTAAATTGCGAGACTCATGTATGCTTATGCTATACATGGACTCTTTCTGCAAGGACGATTTCCGAGTATGGCGTTTGCCGTGCTCGATTTTTTATTTTGATACTACATAAAAAAGGAAAGAAAAAATGAATCTTGATTTTACGTTTTTCTTCAACAGTATTCTTTTTGGAATGGGACTTGCGATGGATGCGTTTTCGGTATCCCTCGCCAACGGACTTAACGAGCCGTGTATGCGCGCGCCGCGAATGAGTAAAATTGCGGGTATTTTTGCATTCTTTCAATGTATAATGCCGCTTATCGGATGGCTGTGCGTATCTACCGTTGCGCAGCACTTCACCGCGTTCCAAAAATTTATCCCCTGGATCGCCCTCGCCCTGCTCGGTTACATAGGAGGTAAGATGCTTTTTGAGGGAATAAAGCACAAAGATGAAGAGCCCGAATGCAAGGCGGTCTGCTTTACCGCTCTGCTCGTGCAGGGAGTCGCCACGTCGATCGACGCCCTTTCGGTCGGCTTTACTATTTCGGATTACAATTTTAGGGAGGCACTCCTCTGTTGCCTTACTATCGCCGTCGTTACCTTTATAATTTGTGTGTTTGGCCTTTTCCTCGGTAAAAAATTCGGTACTCGCCTTGCGGGTAAGGCAAGTATACTCGGCGGAGTAATACTTATTTTTATCGGACTTGAAATTTTTATAACCTCGTGGTTTTAATTTATGAAGCTCAAGGACAGAGCGAAAAAACTCAAAACCGATATTCCTGCCGTCTTTCTTGCATTAAAGCATAAGGGGACGCCATGGTATGCGAAAATCACGGCTGCCGCGGTTATAATTTACGCCCTTTCGCCAATTGATCTGATCCCCGACTTTATTCCTGTTTTCGGCTATCTTGACGACCTTATCATATTGCCGGCGATGATTTGGCTGACGGTAAAGCTCGTGCCAAACGAAGTCTTTTCCGAGTGTCGCGAGGCGTCGCTCGGAATGTGGGGAGACGGCAAGCCTAAAAAGTGGTATTACGCAGTCCCGTTCATTTTGATATGGCTGGCTGTTATCGCGCTTATTATAATTGCTTTTATATAATAGAAAAAATCACGAGAGCTCTGAAGCGTTCCCGTGATTTTTTCTTGTTTTGCGTTATGATTACAGCGAAGCAACGTATGATGCAAGGCGGCGCATACCGTCCTCAACGTTTTTGCGCTGGGTTGCGAGGTTGATGCGAACGAATTTTTCGCCGCCGTGGCCATATTCCGCTCCATCTGACACGTAAAGTCCGGTTTTCTCGCGCAGATCCTTTGCAAATGCTTCTGAATCATCGGTATATGCCGAAACGTCCACCCAAAGAAGATAGGATGCCTCTGCCGGCACTACGTACAGCTTCGGTGCTTCTTTTGCAAGGATCTCGGTCGCAAAGCGTCGGTTTTCAAAAAGATACTCGCGCAGCTCGTCAAGCCACTCACCCCCGTGACGATATGCCGCAACAGTTGCGGTTACGGCAAAAACGTTGGGCTCGCCGACCTCGTCGGTGTTGATTCCGCGCCACACTTTGTGACGGAGAACGGGGTTTTTAGCAATCACGCAGGATGCCTGAAGTCCCGCAAGGTTAAAGGTTTTGGATGCGGCAACGCAGCTTACCGAAATGTCGGCACAGATATCGTTCACCGAGGCAAAGGGTACGTAATTTTTACCCGGTGCGGTAAGCGAGCAATGAATCTCGTCCGATACCACGGTAACGCCGTATTGTTTACAAAGCTCTCCGATTTTTGCAAGCGTTTCTCTGCCCCAAATCTTTCCCACGGGATTGTGGGGGTTGCAAAGAATCATAAGAGAGGTCTGGGGATTTTTGAGCTTTGCTTCAAGGTCGTCCCAATCGATTCTGTACTCGCCGTTTTCATAAACGAGATCGTTTGATAAAACGTTCCTTCCGTTATTCAGTATAGAATTATAAAAAATGTTATAAACAGGTGCTTGAATAAGCACGTTTTCGGCAGGAGCGGTAAGCTTTCTTACAATAGAGGAAATAGCCGCAACTATACCCGAGGAATATATCATCCAAGAGGGGTCAGGGCGGTATCCGTGTCGCTTTTCCCAAAAATCCGCCACACTTTCAAAGTATTCGTCCGGCAGGGTTGAATATCCGAAAATGCCCCGCTCTGCTGTGACCTTGATAGCCGCCGTCACCTCAGGTACGGTTTCAAAGTCCATATCGGCAATCCACATTGGAAGCTCGCCCTCGCCAACGTCCCATTTTACAGAATAGGTGTTCCGTCTGTCAGTCGGCTTGTCAAAATTGTATTTCATATTACTTCACCTCGTCTGTTGTGATGACGGTTTTATCGGGGTCGACTAGAGCAGGCTCGATTATAAGCTCGCCTATACTGCGCGCGTGTATTCTGCCCGAAATGGGATTTTTTACGCTGACGACGCTTGTCGTAATCCCGGCATCAACCTCTGAATATTCAAAGGCAAGGTCGGTGTTTATAACCTTGCAGTTTATCATTTTAAGGCCCTGCATATAGCACATACCCTGGTTAGATTCTACCGTACAATTTATAAAGGTCACGTTTTTGGAGTTCCAGCCAAGATATTCACCGATTATTACGGCGTCACGAACGGTGACGTTCTCACAGTTCCAGAACGCATCCTTTGATATAAGGCGGCCGCCGTTTATTTCTATGTTTTTTGCGCCGTCGAAGGCGTAATTTCCGTTGATCGTGAGCTTTTCCGCATACACGCCGTCACAGCCCATAGCAAAATAATCACCCGCGGCAACAACGTTTTTAAGGGTAATATCTTTGCAATTCCAAAGTGTTTCCTGTGCCTTCGGCATATTACAGTCGGTAAGAATTATTTTTCTTGCGCGGCGGAAGGTTTTCGGTGCTTCTATAACGCACCTTTCCATCTCAATATTGTCGGTATACCATATTCCCGAGCGCGCCCCCTCAAGAAGCGTGCTGTCGTACACCCTGACGTTTTCGGAATACCAAAGCGGATACTTCCATTTGAATATAGAGCCGCGGATAGTTATATCCGAGCTTTCCTTTAACGGCGACTCGCCGTCGGCAAAAACCGAATCGTAAATTTCAAGTCCGTGCGAATTATACAGGGCTCTCTCACCGGTAAAAAATCCTTCACGCAAAACCTTCATAAAAGTGTCCTTTCTAAAATATCAGCCCCAAAAGCGGCGCTATTAAAATCGGCATGAACATTGCGGGCACCATATTTGCTGTCTTGACACGGGTGACACCCAAAACGTTCGTTCCGACAAGAATTATTATAAGAGATCCGACGGTAGACATATAGCTCACCGTCGATGCGGATATTGCGGCAGACATAAAAAATCCCACCGCGGCGATCACGCCCTGATATGCCAAGAGAAAGAATGCGGCGAAGGCGCATCCGACACCAAGCGTCGTTGCCATAACAAAACAGCTAATGCCGTCAATAACGGTTTTCGCAAGCAAAAGATCGGGGTTTCCGAGTCCGTCCTGGAAAGCTCCGCTCGCCGCCATCGCACCGACGCAAAAGAGCATCGAGCAGGAAACAAATCCGCGCGAAAAATTGCCACGGGTATCCTCGGCGGACTTAAATCTGCGCGTCATCGCGCCCTCAAGCTTATCGCCGAGCTTACCTATCAGCGCGTCGAAATTACACACCTCGCCAACAAGCGTGCCCAGCACCATGGATATTATCATAACGAGCACCTTGAAAAGTCCCGCGGACAAAAAGCTGTCCTCCGCCACCGGGGGTGCAGACTCAAGTGCGCCGTCTATTCCTATATAAATTACGCAAATCGCAACCGCCGCCATAACGGCATCACCGAACCGCTTCGGTATTCCGCGCTTCAATATCGCACCGAGAAGTCCGGTGATCAGCACCACGGCAAAGTTGACGACAGTACCTACAAATGGCATTTTATGTCCCTTCTTAAATATCGATTTTAACCGAGTCTGCTCCCGCAATGACGTAATGTGCGATAAGCTTGATTCCCGCAGCATAAAGAAGCTCACGCAAAACTATACTGCCGACAATGTCATCATCCGATGCTACGGCGTATCCGCTTGGATGATTGTGAGCTAAAACAACACTGCACGCCCCCGCTCGCTTTGCTATCTCAACAATTCTGCGCGGCAGAACGTTCGTACCGTTTACCGTGCCCTCCCCCGCCTTTTCACAGGATATCGGGCGTCCCAACCTATCAAGTGACATCACGTAGACGGTTTCAACCGAAAGCGCGAAAAAGATAGCTTTGAAATAGCAAAGTATTTCCTCCTCGCTGTTCTGCTTACCGAAGCGGAGTCTGTCGCTTACTCTGCGCGCGGCAAGTGCCGCGGCGAGCTTTAAGTACGTAGCAGCGGATTTTGAATCGCACGCCTCACACAGTATATTTTCATCCGCCTCAAGCGCGGCGGCAAGAGAGCCGAATTTAAAGATGAGGCGCGACGAGAGCTCTTTTCCGTCAAAGCCGGCGGAATTAAAAAGGTCACAAAGTATTTTTTCGTCCATACTATACCTTGCTCCTTAAAAATCTTTCTATCGCCGCGCTCTGCGCAAACGCCGTGTCAAGATGCTTCATAAATCCGATGTACTCTCGCCCCGATATTATGTAATGCTCAAGCAGGGATATTCCCGCGCGACCTAACGCCGATGAGATAAGAGTGTTTGTTGCGACGTCACCCGGGGTCGGAAATTTCGGACCGAACGGGTGATTGTGCGCAATCACCGCTATTGCCGCGTTGCTCCGCACCGCCGCATCCAGAAATGGCTCCGGCTTTACCCTGGCAGAATCGTAATCACAATCGCAAATGCGGTCGCACGACACCATCTCCATTTTATTGTTAAGCATCATAACGGCAACGCCGTATTGTTCGCTATCGTCAAAGTATTCAACAAAAAAGCTGCCAAGCTCGGAATAATCTTGAAACGCACGTGGTGCGTGCTTGTCGCGATGCGCGTCAAGGCAGGATATTTGCCCGACGCAGATAAGCATATCCGCAATTTTCGGGCCGATCCCTTTTACCGCGGTCAGCTCCTCCCGCGTTGCCGAGAAAACTCCGTCAAGAGTCCCAAAGCGCAAAAGCAGGCTTCGCGCCAAATCATTCGTATTTTTGTACGGAATCGCGTAGAAGAGAAGCATTTCAAGAAGCTCGTGCGAGTGAAATACCTCCCTGCCATGCCTTAAAAGCTTCTCTCGCATACGGGCTCTGTGCCCTGCGTGAAGAGAATCCTTCTTAACCGTCATTTTTTCTTACGTATTCCTTTCTGTCGCGAGTGAGATTTTCCGGGATCTCAGGCATAAAGCCCAGAGGCTTCGTCACCTCCACCATATTTATCTTCATTCCCGCCTCCGAGAATGCTCGCTCATATTCGGTCATAACGTTTCCTGCCGCTCTTTCCGAGGAATGCAGGTCCCGTGTCACGAAATCAGGCGAAATTCCCATCTGTTGAAGCTGCTCAAGTGTGAAATCGAAAAGTCCCACGTTATCTGTCTTAAAGGTTATTTTTCCGCCGTCACGCAAAAGGTTGAAATAAACCGAAAGGTATCTTTCGTGAGTCAGTCTGCGCTTAGCATATCCTTTTTTCGACCAGGGGTCTGAAAAGTTCAAAAATATTCTGTCCACCGTTTCGGGTGCAAATATCCTCGTAAGGTTGTCCGCAGTATCTACGATAAAGCGCAGATTTCGGTTTTCGGGAGATTTTTCCGCCGCCGCCTTTTCAGCGGCAAGCACTACGCAATCGCTTACCCGTTCCATTGCAAAATAAGCCGCCGTGGGATAAAGATCTGACATTTTAGTGGCAAATCCGCCCTTTCCCGCGCCGATTTCAACGAACACGGGTGCGCCCGTCATACCCATATAAGCGGCAGGATCGCTCATCGGAGCATCCTGCTTTTCCATAAGCAATTCCGTGCACTCGGCGAGGCGTGCTGCGCCGTTTTTCTTTTTTCTCATTCTCATAGTGTCAGTCCTCCGTCGTGCCGCGGTTAAACTCGGCGAGGGTGAGGCCGGGGTTGTCCTCAAGAACCCAGCGGATAGCCCACTCGCTTGTGAATATCAAGAGGTTGTTGCCCTTGTAGTCCTGCACCCACTTCGTGTCATGGGATAACTTAAGAGTTTTGGGGTCAAGATCGGAATTTTCGATCCAACGTATCTGCTGATAATGCATATTCGTGCGGCGAAGATCGCAGCCGTACTCATTTTTAAGTCGGTATTCAAGCACCTCAAACTGAAGCACGCCGACAACGCCGACTATAACGCGCTCAAGGCCCGAATTCGGCTCAAAGAAAATTTGGATCGCGCCCTCTTGTGCAATCTGATTCATTCCCTTCGCAAACTGCTTTCGCTTCATGGAATCCACCTGCTCAACAAGCGCAAAATGCTCGGGCGCGAAGGTGGGGATTCCCTCAAATTTTAATTTACTTCCCTTCTCACACACTGTGTCGCCGATAGAGAAGATTCCGGGGTCAAAAACGCCGATAATATCGCCGGCGTACGCCTCGTCTACGACCTCGCGCTCTGCCGCCATCATCTGCTGGGGCTGGGAAAGCTTGAAGGACTTGCCGCCCTGAACATGATAGTAATCCTTGCCACGCTCGAATTTACCCGAGCAAATACGCATAAATGCAATTCTGTCCCTGTGCGCCTTGTTCATATTCGCCTGAATTTTGAATACGAAGGCGGAAAAACGCTCGTCAAACGGGTCTACGACCTCGCCGGATGCCACACGGGGTAGGGGTGAGGTGGTCATTTTAAGAAAGTGGACGAGAAATGGCTCTATTCCGAAGTTGTTAAGCGCAGAGCCGAAAAAGACCGGCGAGAGCTTGCCGTGGCGCACAGCTTCAAGGTCAAAATCAAATGATGCGCCGTCAAGAAGCTCCACCTGCTCGCACAGCTCCTCGCGCATGCGCTCACCTATTAACGAATCCAGCTTTTCGGTATCAGTAATATCGCAGTCTATGCCTCGTATTCTGTCGCGTCCCCTATGTGCATCGTCAAACGAAAGAATACTCCTCGCCTCTCTGTCGTAAACGCCCTTAAACTTCTGTCCGCAGCCAATCGGCCAGTTCATAGGATAAGTACCTATGCCAAACTCGCGCTCAAGCTCGTCAAGCAGATCAAAGGGGTCGCGCGCCTCTCGGTCCATCTTGTTTATAAAGGTGAAGATCGGAATATCGCGCATCGCGCACACCTTAAAGAGCTTACGCGTCTGCGGCTCTATACCCTTTGCCGCGTCTATTACCATCACCGCGCTGTCCGCCGCCATAAGCGTGCGGTAGGTATCCTCCGAGAAATCCTGGTGTCCCGGGGTGTCAAGAATATTGATACAATATCCGTCGTATTCAAACTGCAAAACCGAGGATGTTATAGAAATTCCCCTCTGCTTTTCAAGGTCCATCCAGTCGGATACGGCGTGCTTGTCGCTCTGCTTTCCCTTAACCGAGCCGGCGGACTGTATCGCGCCGCCGTAAAGAAGAAACTTCTCCGTAAGAGTGGTTTTTCCGGCGTCGGGGTGAGATATGATGGCGAACGTGCGCCTTCTTTTAATTTCGTTATTTAAATCAGCCATAAAGATCCTTTTTCGTCCTAATTCTGTTGTGGGATTTGATCAAAAAGTCGCGGCAGATGGCAAGAAAGTGCGTTTTGAACGCCCAAAATGCCTATCCGTGTCGTAAAATCAATAAAATTCCTCGTATTTTCCACCGTCGATAAACTCGCGGATAAGGGATTCGTCGGGCACTAGGCTTTCGTCTATCTCTCTTACCGTTTTCATAGCGGAAAGCACCGTGCGTGCATATCCGTCCGCATACGCAAGCTCGCCCGAAATAAGTTCCTTTGCGTAGCGACACATAACGCAAGGCTCAAAGGGATGGAAGGTATTGAAGTCCACGTCGGCGCACTTTCTGTATGGATAAAGATACTTATCCTCGCCGAGAAGAACTCCCTCCCACATCTTAAGCGTACGGGCAGCGGTTGCACCGCGATAAATGCTGTCGCGCACCATTCTGCGAACGAAGCGAAGCTTTCTGCCGGAGAGGATTCTCTCCCCGCCCTCGTTTATGTTAGTGGAAACGCTTATAAATATACGCAATATCCTTTCGGACGGCAGATGTTCGAAAACCTTGGGATTCATTGCGTGAAGCCCCTCGATTATAACGCATCCGTGTGAAATTTTCGGGTATTTTCTCATATCCACCCTGCCCCCGACCTTGAAGTCGTATTTCGGCACGGTAAACTCTCTTTCACCAACGATGTCGAGCATCGTTTTTTCAATCTCGGCAAGATCGAGTGCCTCGGGCGATTCATAGTCCCTCTCCCCGTTTTCAAGCCTGGGGTAGCTCTCGTCAGAGTGCTCGCGATAAAAGTCGTCAAGGGATATGACCATACTGTCAAGGCCGCGCGCCTTGATTCCATCGGCAAGGATATTTGCAGTCGTCGTCTTGCCAGAGCCGGACGGTCCGGCAAGCAGTATTATTCTTATTTTGTCATCCTCTACCACGCGACTTACGATACCGTCGGCAAAGGCGCGATAGCCCTCCTCGGATTCGCGCACAAGGCGTGCAGGATCGCTCTCGGCAAGCCCGTTTATATATTCAATATCTATTTCAGCCATATTTTCCTCCAAATCAATAGCCGCTTATCGGCAGATCTTCATTATCAACGCCCTTTTCAATAGCTTTTATTACTATGTAATAGCTCATTTTGTCGTTGACCGTAACAAGTACTCTGTCACCCACCCTCGTGCCCATCACGGCACTGCCAAGAGGGGATTCCTTGCTGACGTAGCCGAGTAGTGCATTCTGGCGAAGAGTGGTAACTATCTGTATTTTCTTTTCCGCCCCCAGCTTCTCGTTATAAATCGTCACGGTATCGAAAAGTCCGACCGAATCTCTGCCCCCGTCAATTTCTATTACGTGTGCAGTCCTTATCATATTTTTGAGATACCTTATTCTTCCCTCGTTCTTTCTTTTTTCCCTCTTTGCCTCCTTGTATTCGGCATTTTCGGAAAGGTCGCCGAATTCGCGAGTGCGCTTCATTTCGGCGAGGAGCTCCGGGCCGAGAACGCTTTCTCTGTAAAGTATCTCCTCTTCCATCTTCTTTATATCAACTTCTGTAAGCTCGTCGTACATTTCTTCACTCCGTTTTAAAGTAAGCTGTGCTTTTCCGAATACGGCCCTGCGTACCGCAGATTTTCTCCTTGAACGCCGACTCCAAGTCGCGCGCGTTTTGTAAAAGTGGGGCGGACCAAGGTCTGCCCCAACTGAAATTCAATTAAAGCTTTGAAACGATCTCGAGGGTATCGCGAGCGATCACCATTTCCTCGTCGGTGGGTATAACGAACGCCTTAACAGCGGAATCGGGGGTAGCGATGTCTATCTCCTCGCCTCTTACGCTGTTCTTCTCCTCATCGACCTCAATGCCGAGGAAGGCAAGATTCTTACAAACCGCGCTTCTGTACTTCGCGCTGTTTTCGCCGATACCGCCGGTAAATACGATGGCGTCAGCACCGCCCATTGCGGCAACGTATCCGCCGATGAGCTTGGTGAGCTGATGGATGTACATATTTTCAACGAGCTTTGCACGGGCATCTCCGCTCTCTGCAAGCTTCGTTATTTCCTGGTTGTCGCTTGACTTACCCGAAACACCGAGCATACCCGACTTTTTATTCATCATCCTGTCGATCTCGTCGGCATTGTTAAGCTCGCCCTTGCGCATAAGGAAAGGAATAATAGCGGGGTCGATGTTACCGCATCTTGTGCCCATCATAATTCCCTCAAGAGGAGTTACGCCCATTGTGGTGTCGTAGCACTTACCGTCCTTAATGGCAGTTATCGACGCACCGTTTCCGAGGTGACAGGTTATAATTTTCGTGCCTTCGGCACCGCGGCCGAGCATATCAATGGCTCTCGCGCTTACGTATCTGTGGGACGTACCGTGGAAGCCGTAACGGCGGATCTTATACTTCTCATAATACTCGTAGGGTATAGCATAGGTGTATGCGTAGTCGGGCATCGTCTGATGGAAGCCGGTGTCAAATACTACGACCTGGGGAACGTCCATTATTTCCTCACAAGCCTCAATACCAACTATATGTGCGGGGTTGTGAAGGGGTGCAAGATCCGCGCATTCCGCGATATTGCGCTTGACCTCCTCGGTAACGAGGACGGACTCGGCGTACTTGTCACCGCCGTGAACGACTCTATGTCCTACCGCGCCTATTTCGGAGACGGATGCGATAACTCCGCGCTCCTTGCAAACGAGGGTGTCAAGAACGAGCTTGAGCGCTACGCTGTGGTTTGGAAGATCTATTGCGAGCTTATAATCCTCTCTGCCCGAGACCTTGTATTTGAATCCGGATTTACCTCCGATTTCCTCGCAGATTCCCTTCGCGAGAACCTTTTCGCACCCCATATCGATAAGCTGGAATTTAAGCGAGGAGCTACCTGCATTGATTACGAGAATATTCATTGAATTTTCCTTTCGTGTCATATGATAAATTTATTAAAAGATCAAAGCGTAAAGTGCGGCAACCGCTATGCCGACCGCCGTGCCTACAAGCACCTGTGGCATGGTATGTCCCGCATGGGGTTTAAGCTTGCCCGTAACTATCTTCTCCTCCTCTTTCACGGAGGTATTCGCGCGATCGGTAAGCTTCATAAGAAGCGCGGCATGCTTTCCGCTTTCGCGGCGTACACCGAGCGAGTCGCGAATTATCAGCACTGCCAGAACCGCGGCTATTGCGAACGCGGCGCTGTCAAGCCCTTGGGTTATACCGCAGGAGGTGGTCAGGGCAACCATCGTTGCGGCGTGTCCGCTGGGCATTCCGCCGTCAGCGACAGCCTTTTTTATATCGAATTCCTTATTTTTGATAAGGTTTGTTATGACCTTCGTCATCTGGCATATAAACCACGCGATTAGCGGGGTCATGATCATAGGATTAGTGAAAATTTGTTTGAGATAAATCATAGTGCTCCTTTTAATGCACACACGCAATAGCGGCGAGTGGCGAGCTTGCCTAACAATTCGGCATGGCACGAGCCGCGTCCACGCTCTTGCGGTAGCGTCTATCCATATTATCAGCGAAAATTAATACGCGCAATATATATTTTAACATTTATAACAGATTTTTTCAATATCTTTCGCGTATTTTTTAAAAATATTTACGCGCCGCAAGGTAAATTAAAGGGCGGTCGCCCGGACCGCCCTTGTTTTTCGCTATGTTTTTTACTTTTTGATAACGTTACAGTTGCACTTGCCGCCGCAGGTGGCGCTGTCCGGACAACCAATGCACTTTTTACCGCTCTTTTTGGCCTTGATTATGTAAGCAACCGCACCGCCTACTATAAAGAGGATTGCAACAATCGCAATAATTTCGCCCCACATACGTCACCTCACACGTTCAGCTTTACCGAGTTTTTTGAGTTTTTTAACGCATATTCGCTTTTAATTTCTCTCTGCTTTTTGATTATGAGGAAGGTGAGAAGAGCCGCGAAGAGAACTACCACTACCCAACCCACGATATTCGTCCAAGCAGATATGAAGTGCGCACCCGTGAAGAGCGTTCCGAAGAAATATACGAGGAATCCGACGGAATAACCCACGCCAAACTGAAGACCAATTCCGGCAAATAGCCACTTTTTACTCTTAATTTCGGAGTTCATTGCGCCCATCGCCGCAAAGCAAGGGGGTGTGAACAGATTAAACATAAGGAAGGCGAGGGCCGCTACCGCAACCATCGATCCACCCGACCCCGTGCCAAATGCCTCGGCTATTTCGCCAAGGTTTGCGCCCCCTTCAATAGCAAGATCGTCGACGTTGATAAGGTTAGTAATGCCGAAGCTGACCGCCAGGGTAGCCACCACGTTTTCCTTGGCAATAAAGCCCGTAATTGCCGCAGCGGCAAGCTGCCATGATACATAGCCTACCACAGGGGCGAAAAGGTATGCAAAGGGGGTTGCAATCGTTGCAAGTATAGAGTCGTTGGCATTTTCGACAACGCGGAAATTCCAGCCGAAGTTCTGCATTACGTGAACGACGAAGTTACAAACAAGAATGACAGTTCCCGCCTTAACTATGTATGCCCATCCGCGCTGGCACATCGATATAAGAGCTTTGATCAAGCTCGGTACCTTGTACTCGGGCAACTCCATAATGAAATAAGACTTTTTAAATTTATGACCTGTAAGAAGATTTACGAGAATTGCCGCGCCGAGAATAATGAGAATTGCGACAAAATACATCGCCGCTCCAACCCAGGGGCTATCCCCGAAGAACACGCCCGCAAAGAGTGCGATAACGGGAAGCTTTGCGCCGCAGGGCATGAATGGAGCGAGCATTGCGGTCGCGCGACGCTCCCTCTCGTTTCGGATGGTGCGGCACGCCATAACACCGGGGATGGCGCAACCCGTGCCAATTATAAAGGGTATTATTGACTTTCCGGAAAGTCCAACCTTTTTAAATATCGGGTCAAGAACAACGGTGGCACGAGCCATATAACCGCAGTCCTCAAGAAGTGCGATAAGGAAGTACATTACCATAACGAGCGGCAAAAATCCGACTATGGCAATAAAGCCGCCGATAATACCGTCAATAAGGATAGACGCCCATATGCTCTCGGAATTGATCGCATCGGCAAGCGCACCCTGCCCCATCTCAAGCCAGCCTACAATCAGATCGGCAAGCCATACCGCAGGGCCCCATTGGGAAATCCAGAACACCGCAAGCATTACCACCGCGAAAATCGGAATACCGAGCCACTTGTTGGTGAGTATTTCGTCCACCTTATCCTGAGCATTTCTCTCTTTTGTAAGGACCTTGCGCACCTCTACCTTTGAAACTATGCCGTTTACAAAATCAAATCTCTTTCTGTCCGCAGCCGTGGCCGCAGATTTATCAGTGAGGTCGATATCTTCCTGCACGTAGGGTGCTTTTTGCGCACTTCCTGCGACACGGATAGCTGCGGCGACAACGTCCTTAAGTCCCTTGGCCGCAGTAGAAACGGTTTCTATTACAGGACAGCCAATAAGAGAGGAAAGCTTTGCAACGTCAATCTTGTTTTCCTTTTTTTGGTTTATGTCGGTCTTGTTAAGCGCAACGACAACCGGAATACCAAGCTCAAGCAGCTGTGTCGTAAAGAATAAGCTGCGGCTGAGGTTGGTGGCATCAACGATATTGATTATGACGTCGGGCCGCTCGTTCTTTACGTAGGAGCTGGTGATGCTCTCCTCCGAGGTGAAGGGGGACATCGAATACGCGCCCGGAAGGTCAACGGCTATAAGTCCCACCTTCCCTGCACACAAGCTCTTTTTGACCGGGTGCTCCTTCTTGTCTACGGTAACGCCCGCCCAGTTTCCAACACGTTCACTTCTGCCCGTCAGGCCGTTGTACATCGTGGTCTTTCCGCTGTTAGGGTTACCTGCGAGTGCAATTCTCATTGAACTTTTCTCCTTGAATTATTGGTTATCTTTAACATTTTTAGAGTTAGCGGCCGCTAACCGATGCTCAAAAAAATAATCCGCGCCCTTGCGAATTATTTTATAAGAATAGCTGCAGCCAGGGTAGAATCAATGCTGTATCTGCCGTCCTTTATAGAAACGACAAGTCCGCTTCTGCGTTTTTTTATGACCGTTATGGGCTCACCGCTATAGCAGCCAAGCGAAAACAAAAAGGAATTGAGCTCCTCATCGTCTGTTTCCAAGCTGCAAACGGTATATTCTATTCCTTCCTCTGCCTCACGCAAATTCATAATAATCTCCATTCCGCCGTTTTCGGTCGCGGTTAGCCTTCGCTAACCATCCAATATTATACACATTTGTTTTATTTTTGTCAACCCCTTTTTGAATTTTTTATTTTTCCGTATCGGAACACTCTTGATTTTCACTACATTATATGCTATAATCTATTTAAATTAGTAAAATTTTACAAAAGGAGGTTTTTTATGGTTTTGCAAGAATCGGGCGAGATGTATCTTGAATCAATTTACACCCTTTTAAAAAACAATTCCAAGGTGCGTTCAATAGACGTGGTGGAATATATGTCCTTTTCAAAGCCCAGCGTAAGCCGTGCCATAGGACTCCTTAAAAACGGTGGCTACGTACTGGTGGATAGCGACGGATATATATCGCTTACCGAGTGCGGACTTGAGATTGCCGAAAAAATATACGAGCGACACCACATTTTAACAAACGTTCTGATAAGCCTTGGCGTGCCGGAGGATATTGCGGCTGCCGATGCGTGCAAAATAGAGCACGTTATAAGTGACGAATCCTTCGAAGCTATAAAAAAGCTTCAAGATAACTAAAAATGCGGAAATAACACAGCCTCGCAAACGTGAGAGTGTATATCCGCATTTTTTTATTTTATGGGCGTGAGCTTCTCGTATACCAGAGTATGCTTTTCGTCAATGGGCTTATCAGTGTGCCAATGTCCCGCATACCAATGCGAAAAATCCACGTGCTCGTTTATATAAGAGCAAAGTTCGAGGAGGGCGGGCGTTTGCGTTTTTCCTACACCCGTTTCATACTTGTGGGTAAGGATGTAGTCCACGCGGTGTCCCTGCGCCCGAAGATTTTCATAAGCGCGGCGAAGCTCCTCCTCCGTGGGCTCCTCCTCGGGATACCACAGACCGAGTGGCTTCCACTTCGCGCCGCTCTTGCATCCGCCAAAGCTAAAAAACATCTTCCCTTCTATTTCATATATATATCCGCGCTCAAGATGGACGACGTTTTCCGTCAGCCGATGCACGCGACCGCCGCAAAAATCCTCCTCGGGAAAGGAATATATATAGTCAAAGTTTTCGTGATTGCCGTCAATGAAGGCGATTTTCTTTTTAGCCGAAAGAATAAACTCGTCAAAGGCGCGGTTCTCTTCGGTATCCTGAAATTTAAGTCCCAGGTCGCCAAGGATTATAAGAAGGTCATCCTCCCCTGCCGTGTCGAGATATTTCTGTATCTCACCGTAGCTCTCTCCGCCGTGCTGATCGCTTAAAAAGTAAATCATTCCGCCCGCTCCCCTCTGATAAGCACAACCTTGCGGTTTTTAATGCAATCGATAAGGTCCTCCGCGGTCTTGATTTCGGTTTCGGTCATAATGCCCGAAAGTGCCACATCCTCATCCCTATGAGTATCAGAGCCTGCGCTTACGGGAATATCGATCTCCTTTATAAGTGCCTCGGCAAGCTCGGTTTTGTTGTCGTGTCGCGGATTTGAGTTGTAAAGCTCTATCGCGTCGACGTATTCGGTCATCGGGAAGCACTTTCCGTCGCGGTAAGGGTGCGCCTGCACGAGAAAAACGCCGTGCTCCTTGGCAATAACCGAAAACTCCTTTACCGTCATTTTGTGAAGCTCGGGATGCGCATCAAGAAACTCTTTGGTTATTCCGTATGCAACGAAGTGGTTTGAGGAATCGGCAAAGCAGAATTCTGCACCCATAATCACGTTTACGCCAAGCTTGTCGCCCTCTCTTTTTGCCCTGTAATAGCCGGCAAGGAAGATAGCCATTTTATCCGCCCAAGGAATGTCACCGAGCGCGTCAAGAGTGTTGCCTTGGAAGTGGTCGGTGATACAAAGTGTGCTGTATCCCTCGCTTGCATAGCGTCTTACCATCGCAACCGCGCGTATATGCGAGCAGGGGCTAACCTCCATCGTATGTATATGGGTTTCCGTCTTAAACATATCCGCCTCCAAAATTTTCATTATATTTATTATAGCATTTTTCCGCACCCGTGGCAATTGCATTTTTGAGGCAATATATTGCAAAAATTGACGTGACTTTTGGAGATGACAAAAAGGACGGCACGCGGTGTACCGTCCTTTACCTTTTAGAAATTAAAGTAGCTTTTTGCGTTTTCGTAGCAAATGCCGCGGACAATTTTTTCAAGAGTCTTGAAGTCCGCCGGATATTCGCCGTCCTCTACCCAGCCGCCGATAAGGTTACAGAGTATGCGGCGGAAATATTCGTGGCGTGTGTAGGAAACGAAGCTGCGGCTGTCGGTAAGCATACCAACGAAGCGAGCAAGCATTCCGAGGTTTGAAAGAGCCTGCATCTGCGCAACCATGCCGTCGCGCTGATCGTTAAACCACCAGCCCGAGCCGAACTGAATCTTGCCGGGAGTGGGGCCCTTCTGGAAATTGCCGAGCATAGTGCCAAGCACGTAGTTATCCTTCGGGTTAAGGGTGTAAAGAATGGTCTTGGGAAGCACGTCACGCACCTCGAGGCTATTCATAAACGCCGAAAGAGCCTCTGCTATGCAAAGGTCGTTTATCGAGTCAAAGCCGGTGTCCGCGCCGAGCTTGTCATACATTTTTCTATTGTTGTTACGAAGCGCGCCGATATGAAGCTGCATCGTCCAGCCAAGGCGGGTGTATTCCTCCGCGCATACGCCGAGGATTCCGCACTTAAAGGAGTCAACCTCCTCCTTTGTAAGCTCCTCGCCTGCCATTTTCTTCCGGAAAGCTGACACGGGGTCGCCCTCACCGTAGGGAACGTACTCAAGAGCATGGTCGGAAAGACGGCAGCCGTGCTCGTCAAAATACTGAATTCTTGCTCTTATCCAGCCGACAAGCTCGTCGTAGGACTTAACACCTATTGCCTCAATATAAGGGATAAAGGTTTCCTTGTTAATCTCAACCGCCTTGTCGGGACGGAAGGTAGGAAGAATCTTGGTCGGGAAATTCTGAAGCTGCTCGTGATACTCAAGTGTATCCGCGGGATCGTCAGTTGTACAAACAACCTCAACGTTCGATCTCTTGATAAGCTCCTGTGCCCTGAACTCGTCCTTCGCAAGACACTCGTTCACCTTGTTCCAAATTGCTTCGCAGGTGTCCTCGGAGAGAGTTTCGTCAATGTCGAAATATCTCTTGAGCTCGAGGTGAGTCCAATGGTAAAGGGGGTTGCCGATAAGGAGAGGAATGGTGCGTGCAAACGCCTTGAACTTCTCATAATCGTCGCCTGCTCCGGTGATGAGCTCCTCGTCAATTCCGTTGGTACGCATCTGGCGCCACTTGTAGTGATCGCCGCCGAGGAAAAGGTCAAAAGCGTTCTTGAATTTGTAGTTTTCTGCGATCATCTTAGGGTTAAGATGGCAGTGGTAGTCGA
>JAGCJI010000021.1 GCA_017648085.1 Clostridia bacterium
CCGCCTCCGGCGGAGCTCCCTTTACACAAAGGAGCCTCTCACACAAGGACATTCTTCGCTGATTTTTTTGTTGGTTTTCTGTTCATCGGCAAAGCCTTTTTTTGAACCACGCGACTATCGCGTGGTTTTCGTTATACAAAAAAGGACGAGAAAAATTCTCGTCCTTTTGATTTTATACAGAGCCGCTAGCGAGGGCTGCCGTGCGCTACTTTTGATTTATTTTTTAGCAGTCAAGCGGGAAATTGCGGCGGTAGCGAGTATGATTATAAAAATAATCACAAAAATGCCAAGCATACCGATACCCATATATTTAAGATTGTTAACGAAATTCATAGGATTAAATTCCATATTGATACTCCTTTACCGCTATATTAAGCAAAGAATCCGAGGACGAGCGCGCCGGCGATAACCGATGCGATCTGTCCCGACACGTTTACGCCGATGGAATGCATAAGAAGGAAGTTTTGGTTATCCTCCTCAAGTCCGAGCTTATGTACTATTCTGCCGGACATCGGGAATGCGGAGATTCCCGCAGCACCTATCATAGGATTGATAAGAGGCTTGCCGAGAAGTTTCATAATAACGTTATAAAGCTTTGCAAACAGAACGCCGCCCGCGGTGTCGAATATGAACGCCACAAGACCGAGTCCCATAATAAGAAGGGTTTCAAGCGCAAGGAACTGGCTGGCGTGCATATTAAATGCGATCGTGATTCCAAGGAAGATGGTAACGAGGTTTGCAAGAACCTTCTGTGCCGTTTCGGAGAGCGAATCAAGCACGCCGCACTCGCGGATAAGGTTACCGAACATAAGGAAGCCGATAAGCGAGCCCGCAGAGGGAGCAAATATACAAGCAACTATTGATATAACTATCGGGAAAAGAATCTTTGTGGTCTTGGAAACGCTCTTCTGCTCGTAGTTCATCCTGATCCTTCTCTCGCTTTTCGTGGTGAGAAGCTTGATAACGGGGGGCTGAATAATGGGGACGAGCGCCATATACGAATACGCCGCAACCGTGATAGCGCCGACGTAATTTGAGCCAAGGGCGTTGGCAACGACGATAGAGGTAGGACCGTCTGCAGCACCGATTATGGAAATCGAAGCCGCATCCTTTATTTCGGGGAAGAACATCGAAGCGGTACAAAGTGTAAAGAAGATACCGAACTGTGCCGCTGCACCAAAGATCATAAGCTTGGGGTTGGAAAGCAGAGGACCGAAGTCGATCATCGCTCCTATGCCGATAAAGAGAAGCAACGGGAAAAGCTCGTTTGCGATACCCGCATTATAGAGCTCATGCAGGGGCTCGGCGATTCCACCGTATTTTGTGAAGCTCATTGCGTCACAGCACGTAACGCCCTCCACCGCGGTTGCTCCGCAGTTTACACATTCTGTCACCTTGGTTATAACACCCGGGAAGTTCATAAGTATTGCGCCAAAGCCAATAGGCAGAAGGAGCGTAGGCTCCATTTCCTTCTTGATCGCCAAGAAAATCAGCACTCCACCAATGATCCACATTATGATCATTTTGAAATTGTCACCGTAAAAGAATGACAGGAGCGGATCAAACAGTTCTAACAATTCTTTCATAACTTTTCTCCATTTTCGCTACAAAACGCGTAGTAAGAAAGGCAAATAACCGCCTTCCCCCACATTTTATCATTATAACACAAATTTTCTTTTTTTCAAGTGCTTTTCAAGCACTTTTTCGAATCGTGTTAATTATTCATAATTAAAGTGCTATTTTACAAGCGATTGACCTATGGAAAGCACCCCAAGCAAAAGGAACGCACAAGTCATAACCACCGGTAAACCGGTGGCTTGCACAGCCCCTAGAAGGGGCAATTACCGGCTTTACCTCTAAAGAGGTATAGAAAGTTTGATAGTCGCATCACAAAAAAGGCAGCGAACGCAAGTGTTCGCTGCCTAAAAAGCGTAGTATTTGTAGTTTTTTCCCTACTCCGAGTTGGCGGAGTCGAGGTTGCAACGAAGTATTTCGGAGTTTATGCCGCACGGTATTTTAGCGAGCAGAAATTTTGAAAGACAAGGCACAGCCGAGCGACGGCGACGAAGGTGTAGTCAACTACTCCGAGTTGCTGAGAAGAGGTGCAACGCAGTATTTCGGGATTTATACCACCCACAAAGCACCCTTATCGAGTAGAAATTTCGAAAGACAAGGCGCAGCCGAGTCGAAGCGACGACGGTGTAGTCAACTACTCCGAGTTGCTGAGAGGAGGTGCAACGCAGTATTTCGGGATTTATACCGATAACCCTTAGGGTTGTTTGCCAAAATACGCCTGTATACCACCGTCAACATAGAGAATCTGTCCGTTTACGAAATCGGACGCCTCGGATGCAAGGAACACGGCAGGACCTGCGAGATCCTCGGGATCGCCCCATCTGCCGGCAGGGGTTTTGGTGTCGGTGATAAAGCTGTCAAAGGGGTGCTTTGAGCCGTCGGGCTGCTTTTCACGAAGGGGTGCGGTCTGGGGAGTAGCGATGTAGCCGGGGCCGATACCGTTACACTGAATGTTGTACTGACCGTACTCGGATGCAATGTTTCTTGTAAGCATCTTAAGTCCGCCCTTTGCAGATGCGTAAGCGGAAACGGTTTCACGACCAAACTCACTCATCATAGAGCAGATGTTGATAATCTTTCCGTGGCCCATCTTGATCATAGTGGGAAGAACCGCCTTTGATACGATAAAGGGAGCGTTGAGGTCAACGTCGATGACCTGTCTGAACTCGGACGCCTTCATCTCTATCATAGGAATTCTCTTGATGATACCCGCGTTATTTACGAGGATGTCGATATTGCCGACCTCCTTTTCAATCTTTGCAACGAGCTCGTTAACCGCATCCTCGTCGGTTACGTCACAAACGTAGCCCGTAGCATCGATGCCTGCTTCCTTATAGCTTGCAAGACCCTTGTCAACGAATTCCTGCTTGAGATCGTTGAAAACTATCTTCGCGCCTGCTCGTGCCATCCCCTTTGCAATAGCA
Source organism: Clostridia bacterium (assembly GCA_017648085.1). GTDB lineage: Bacteria > Bacillota > Clostridia > Oscillospirales > CAG-272 > UBA1740. Next base: position 3,000 of record JAGCJI010000021.1, read on the forward strand.
AAGCCAATGCCGTAGGAAGCGCCGGTAATAAGTGCAATTTTCCCTTCAAGGCTGAAGTTTTTGGTGTCTGACATAATATTTTCTCCTTATTATCTTAATTCTTTAGTTTCGATATGGTCCATATCGGTGAATTCCTGGTTTTCACCGCACATAGCCCAGATGAACGAGTAGTTTTTAGTTCCTACGCCGGAGTGGATAGACCAAGAGGGAGATATAACAGCCTCCTCGTTGTGCATAACGATGTGCCTTGTTTCCTTCGGCTCACCCATCATATGGAATACCGCATCGTCCGGTCCCATATCAAGATAGAGATAAACCTCCATACGTCTGTCGTGAGTGTGGCAAGGCATGGTGTTCCAGTTAGATCCAACCTCAAGCTCGGTAAGTCCCATAGCAAGCTGGCAGGACTTCATTACCTCGGGGTGTATGTACTGGTTAATAACTCTCTTGTTGCAATCCTCAACAGAGCCGCAGGGCACTTTACGAGCCTTGGTGATGTCGATTTTTGCAATGGGGTACTCGGTGTGTGCAGGGCAAGATGTCATATAGAACTTCGCGGGAGCTTTTGGATCAAGGCTTCTGAAGGTAACGTCCCTGTGACCGCGACCGATGTAAATACCGTCTCTCGGATTCATATCGTACTCGACTCCGTCAACCTCGATGACGCCTGCGCCACCGATATTGATACAGCCAAGCTCACGGCGCTCAAGGAAATACTCTGCAGCAAGTTCCTTACCTGCTTGGAGTCTGAGCTTACCCATTACGGGCATCATACCGATTACTATAATTCTGTCGGTATGGCTGTAAACCATTCTTATATTGTCCTTTGTAAAGAGGTTCGCGATATGGAATTCCTCTCTGAGTCTGTCGGTAGTATAATACCGTACGTCTTTTGCATTAGAAGCGTCTCTGACTTCCATTCCTTCTATCTCCTTTTTAATATAATTTCCGTAAACCTGCATCTGTGAGAGTGCCGCAAAAGAAAGCGAGCCGTCCTCAAGACGCTGCTGCTTCAAGCCCGTCAGCTTAACGAATTTCGTGACACGGGGCTCAAATTCAAAGGTCTGTCCCTCCTTTGTACCAAGAAGGTCAAGATGGACGCGAGAGCCGTCGGAAAACTCAAGCTCTGCCTCCTTCCAATACGTATCGTGCGGAAAATCGGCACGCAGGAAAAGCGTTACGCGCTCCACGTTTACGTCCATGCCAAAGCGAACCTCGAACTCAAGATCCTCGCGCAGACCGCCGCCCCACGAATGGAAGGGATACTTTCCGTGTCCCTCATTATCGGTAACGCCGTCAATGGCGTTGCGCTCGAAGAAGCAGGGATTTTCACGCGTTACGAAATTGGCAACCGCATGGGGAAAATACTTGTGGACGTTGTGTCTGTCGTGCGGATTGAGGGAAATTTCACGCGTCGCGTAAATTTCCGCCTCGGTCGGCTCGGAGCATACTATTCTGTGACTATCACCCCAGAACGCCTCGGGTGCATAGCAGGATTTGCGCTCGGGATCAAACGGAATTCTGAATTCAAAGGTTTTATCGGGAAGGTAAATGATAGACTCACCGATGTGCTCGTCAAGTCTGATTTTGACAAAGTCGGTATAATCGGTGTCTATGCGCCATCTGTCGCCGGGCTCGTATTCCCCGTTGTAGCGCTCATCGATCTCTTCGCCGTAAGCCTTGAATTTACATTCACCGCTTGCGTTTAAAAGCTTTAAGTTAATTATAAAAATCACCTCTTTGCTTTATTTTAACATATTCGAAACTATAAAGCAATAGTTTTTAAAATTTTTAAATAAACGCGTGCGGCTGTTGCAATACCGTTATTTTTGTGCTAAAATATTAAAGAAAGGAGCGTTTATGAAAAAGCATCTTTATACTACGGCAAGATATTTCATCTTCTTTTTTCTGTGTTTTATCATATTTTACCCTATAAGAGCCTCATTTGACGCTTTGTATAACGCCCTTACTGAATGGTTTCCGGGTGCTTTCCCCGAATACAACTTCATCACGAACAGGGCTGCAGCCGCGGCACACGAGGCGAGGGCGAATTTCATCACCGCCATCCTCACTTTAGTCCTGACAAATATTATCTCCGTGATTTACGACAACTCAAGATTTGAATATATGATAGCGCAAACCGACGGATTTTATCACCTTAAAGTCGGTTTTAAACTTTACACGGGTGCGTATTTGTTATCCGACGCGCTTGCTTCCCTACTAGTGCCGATTCCGCTTCTGTGTCTGCTTTTTGTGCCCGATTTTACTCCAAAAGGTCCTCTCCTTTCCTTGATCAAAAGCGCGCTTAGCGCAATAAGTGCACCTTGTCGCGCATTTTCCTCTTTTCTCGGAATACCCCTCGGAGCTTGCCTTATAATAGCAATTTCATTTATATCAAGGCTTGCCGCCGCCTACCTCGGACTTAAAAGGTGGAGAGCCACCTGGCTTTCGGACATCGGGAGGTAGAGTATGACGAATATTTTAGAGCTGTTTTTAATTATCGCCGCCGCGGTTTTGATTTACAAACTTGTTTTCTACGTAATCAAAAGATGCGTGGCTATACGTAAAATACTAACGTTAAAAGGAACGTGCGGTGCTGCCGTCAGCTTTTTAAGATTCCCTTTTACTTCGTTTTTTCGGCTATCGGAAACCCCCGATGCCGTGGTGGAAACCGACGACTCGGTATACCTCGTCCGATTTATAGACACCCCAAGCGGGGGCAAGCATCTGCATTTTGCGTCAGAGAGCTTTTTTGTAACTTACACGAGCACCCACTGGTCGCTTGGCGGACTTTTACATATGCGACGTCGGTATCGCGCCGTAGCCGCAGGCTCGCACAGCACATCTGCGGCACAAAGAGTAAGAATACTTCCGCAGCTGAAAATTCCCGAAGTCCATAGCCGCAAAAAAGAGATCTACGCCAAAAAGCTAGTACCCGTGTTACTTTTTAACCCCGCACCAAAGGAGCTGTCCTACGTGACGAAGGAAAAAACCTCGATCAAAGTTGCCTTTACGGGTGACGAGGTTTACGGCCAGAAGGTGTTCACCGCGACCACCTTTGCGATACACGTTGACCGCGCGACAAGAGAAGCCAAAAACAAGATTTTTTATTAATCTGGAGATAGATATGGCAAAGAAAAAGAAGAAAAATTCCAATTACGTCACCGAAAAGAAAGAGATGGAAAGGGCGGCGGCAGTCAAAGAAGCACGTGCCAAGAGAAAAAAGAAAATAATTGCTGTGGCTTCTGCACTTGCGGCGGTGGCGATACTCGTTACGGGAGTTGCAGTCGCGTATGCGACGGGACTTTTCGCTGTAAAATTCGAGGTTACCTACCACGCCACGATCGAGGTGGAGGACTACGGAACTATTCACCTTGAGCTTTACGGAAAGGAAGCTCCAGAAACGGTAGCCAACTTCATAAAGCTGGCAAACGAGGGCTTTTACGACGGTCTTACCTTCCATAGAGTCATAGCGGGATTCATGGCGCAGGGCGGTATGCCTGCCGACGGGAATGATGCCGACACGATAATCGGCGAGTTTGAAAGCAACGGTATAAAAAACCGCATAAAGCACAAGCGCGGAGTAATTTCCATGGCGCGCCCCGACGATAAGGACGGTGCATCCAGCCAATTCTTTATTATGCACAAGGATAACGCGCAGCTCGACGGTGATTATGCCGCGTTCGGCAGAGTTATTTCGGGTATGGACGTAATAGACAGAATTTGTGAGGATGCTACTCCGATAAACACGAACGGTATTCTTCTTGAATCGGCAAGGCCGATAATCAAAAGTATAACCACGCACCCCGCACACTGATTTATAGCGGAAAGCGGCAGAGGTTGGATGACCTCTGCCGCTTTGGTTTTCGTTTAATTTTCAAAAAGGACCTTATGAAGCTCCTCTACGCTTTTCAGATAATAATCGCAATGTTTGCGCATAAACGCCTCGATTTCGGGCACGTTATACGCCCAGCCGGCGGCGGCAAAGTCCGCTCCCGCACCGCGTGCCATATCGTATCCCGGCTTGAGATCGTCAACCACGAGGACCTCGCTCGGTGAAAGGTTATACTTTTTTATAAGCTCAAGAACGGTATAGGGGCTCGGCTTTCTCTGCTCCTCGGGTAAATCCCAGGAATAGATAACGTCGGGTGTCGGCAGTCCGTTATATTCAAAATCACGCTTTATATACTTCATAAGAGAATGAGAGTCCACGGCAACTATGCCACCCTGCGCGCGAAATTCCGATATAATTTCGCTAATGCCGGGAAAGGCTGTGGGTGTGTGCGAGGCAACAAAATTTGACCAAAATTCAAGCTCCTCGTCAAGCTCGCGCTCATCCATTCCAAGCTCGTCACGGAGAAGTGCAAGTATGCCCGGATGAAAATTCTTATTAAGATATTCCTCAAGCGTCCAGGACTGCCATGCTCCGGGACGCGTCAGCTTTAAATATTCAACGAATGCGGGATAATGTATCTCGGCGGTGCTGCTGACTATCGTGTCGTCGTGGTCTAATACCAAGCATTTATATTTCATTCTTTTTAATAAAATTGACACGGGGTGTAATTACCGTGCAATCACTCCTTTCAATAGAGAGCGTTTGTCCGCGATTTAAAAGCTCCCACTCCTCGCTGCTTCCGCCGAAGGAGATTTCCGCTAGCGAGTCACAGGCAGAGAAAACCTCACCGTCCTCAAGCTCGGCAAGTCCGCCCGGGAGCGACATACGGGCAAGCGAGGTGCATCCGGCGAACGCATCAAAGCCGATATATCTCACCTCGGAAGGCAGCACGACGGATTTAAGGGAGGTACAGCCCTTGAAGGCACGCCTACCTATTCGGGTAAGGTGCGCAGGAAGCTCCACTGAGAAAAGAGAACGGCAGCCCTCAAAAACCGATTCGTCAAGCAAAGCCATCCCCTCCGAAAGCTTCACGGTTTCAAGCGAAAAGCAGGATGCAAACGCGTTAAATTCCACGAGAATGCAGCTGTCCGGGATAGCTATATCGGTCAGATTGAAGCAATATGCAAACGCGCCCGCGCCTATCATAACGACAGACTCCGAAAGCCTTACGCGAGAGAGTGAGGCGCACGCCTCAAACGCTCCCTCTCCTATGCGCTTGACGCTGTCGGGAATATCAACGTACGTGAGCGAAGGACAGGATGAAAACGCCTCGTCGGAGATTTCCTCCAGTCCGAAATTCATATTGACGCGCTTTAGATTCTTACAGCCGCAAAACGCCGCGGGGGACACGAGCTTTAGGCTCTTAGGGAAAGTGACGCTCTCAAGATTCTCAAAATCCCTGAAAGCATTTTCGCTTATCTCCTCTATTCCCTCCCCGATCACTATCTCGCGGTTTTCGGGTATGTCCTCGTAGCTACCGGAAAAGACTACCTTAATTTCCTCTTTTTCCGACACGGGGCCGCTGTTAAATTCAAAATCCATTTAGTTCTCCGAATAATCGGCTATGCGAGCACCAACTCGCATAGCCGAATTTTTTACTTTAGTTTTGCAAGCGCAACTGTAAGGGACTCGCGCACCTCAAGGTACTTTGCAAGCTTTGCGCGCTCACCCTCGATAACGTTGGCAGGTGCTTTCGCAACGAAGCCCTCGTTTGAAAGCTTCTTCTCAAGTCTTTCTATCTCACCGTCGTTTTTCTTCATTTCGGCGGTAAGGCGCGCCCTTTCCTTCTCAAAGTCTATAACCTCGGAAAGCGGAATGTAGAGTCTGCCCGAATCGGTAGCTATCATAATAGCATCGTCCGCATCGTAAGCATCGGTCAGTATAACCTCGCTCGCGGAGGCAAGCTTTTCAAGAATTTTTGAGGTAGCGCGGAAGGTTTCCTCGTATTTGGTAACTACGTAGAGCTTCGCCTTTTTTGAGGGGGGTACGTTCATTTCTGCGCGGCGTGTACGAATCTGGGTAATGGCATTAATGATCCTCTCAACATCCTCCTCGGCGTCAGAATAGCAGTTACCCGTGTTAAATTTGGGATAGTCCGATATCATTATAGACTCCTCGGTGTGAGGAAGAGCCTGATAAATCTCCTCGGTGATAAAGGGCATATAAGGGTGAAGGAGCTTGAGTATGCCGGTAAGAACGAATACAAGCGTACGCTTTGCGGTAAGAGCCGCAGGAGTATCAGCCTCAAAAATACGGCTCTTCGCCATTTCAATATACCAGTCGCAGAAGGTGTCCCAGGTGAAGGAATAGATTTCGGCAAGCGCAACGCCAAGCTCGTAATTTTCGGAATTATCGGTTACCGTTTTTACAAGGCGGTTGAATTTTGAGATTATCCATTTATCCTCAATCGTAAGCTCGGACTCTTCGGGCATCGTAAGAAGAGCATCGTCCTCCTCCGTAAGATTCATAAGAACGAAGCGCGATGCGTTCCAGAGCTTATTTGCAAAGTTGCGTGCTGCCTCAATCTTCTCGTCGGAGAATCGCATGTCGTTGCCGGGCGCGTTACCCGTAGCAAGAGCAAAGCGAAGCGCGTCTGCACCGTATTCATCGATAATCTTCAACGGATCAATGCCGTTGCCGAGAGATTTGGACATCTTTCTGCCCTGCGCATCTCTTACAAGTCCGTGGATAAACACCTTTGAGAAGGGCTTTTCTCCTATATGCTCAAGGCCCGAGAATATCATACGCGATACCCAGAAGGTAATAATATCGTAGCCGGTTACGAGTGTGCTTGTGGGATAATATCTTTTAAGATCCTCGGTATCGTCGGGCCAACCGAGAGTTGAGAAGGGCCAGAGCGCAGAGGAGAACCATGTGTCAAGCACGTCCTCGTCCTGCCTTACGGGCGCGGAGCACTTCGGGCAGGCGGTAATATCCTCCTTTGAAACCTCCATATGACCGCACGCGTCGCAGTAGAAGGCGGGAATTCTGTGACCCCACCAAAGCTGACGGGAGATGCACCAGTCGAGGATATTGTTCATCCAGTTGAAGTAGTTTTTGGAAAATCTTTCGGGAACGAAGGATATCGAGCCATCCTTAACCGCCTCGATTGCAGGAGCGGCAAGCGGCTTCATCTTAACGAACCACTGATCGGAGGTGAGGGGCTCAACGGTAGTGCCGCAACGGTAGCACGTTCCTACGTTGTGGTCGTGGGGCTCGGTTTTGACGAGATACCCCTCTGCCTCAAGGTCGCGGACGAGTGCCTTACGGCAGGCATATCTGTCCATACCCTCATATTTACCCGCGTAGGAATTCATCGTAGCATCGTCATTCATTACCTTAATCTGCTCAAGGTTGTGACGCTGTCCTACGAGGAAGTCGTTGGGGTCGTGCGCGGGAGTGATCTTAACGCAGCCCGTACCGAAGCCGATCTCAACGTAATCGTCGGCGATAACGGGAATTTCCCTGCCAACGATGGGAAGTATCAGGGTTTTTCCGATAAGATGCTTTGTATTTTCATCCTCCGGGTTCACTGCAACGGCAGTATCACCGAACATGGTTTCAGGACGTGTAGTTGCGATTTCAACGTAACCCGTGTCGCCTTTTATGGGGTATTTGATGTGCCAGAAGAAGCCGGGCTGATCCTTATATTCAACCTCCGCATCTGAAAGCGCGGTAAGGCAACGGGGACACCAGTTTATAATTCTGTAACCGCGATAGATAAGTCCCTTATTATAAAGGTTTACGAAAACCTCGCGAACCGCACGAGAACATCCCTCATCCATCGTAAATCTCTCACGGCTCCAGTCGCAGGACGAGCCGAGCTTTTTAAGCTGGTTTATAATTCTTGAACCGTACTGATGCTTCCAATCCCACACGCGTTCAAGGAATTTTTCACGGCCGAGGTCGTATCTTGTGAGTCCCTCGTTAACGCGGAGGCTCTCCTCAACCTTAATCTGCGTGGCAATACCGGCGTGGTCGGTGCCGGGCACCCAAAGGGTTGAATATCCCTGCATACGCTTCTGACGGACGAGTATGTCCTGGAGCGTTTCGTCCAGGGCGTGTCCCATATGGAGTTGGCCGGTTACGTTCGGCGGGGGAATAACTATGGAAAACGCAGGCTTTTTCTTGTCCTTATCGGGAGCGAAATAACCGCGCTCACACCATCCCGCGTATATTCTGTCCTCAAACTCGGCGGGATTATAATTCTTGCTTAACTCTTTTCTCATTTATATTTCCTTCTTTCATATAATATCTTCTTAAGCAGCACCCCGTGCGGCGTTTTTTTGCAAATTTCGCTTCAGTGTCGGCTCTCGACGCAAACAAAAAAGCCCCGAACGGAAATGCTCCGTTCGGGGCGAATATATCGCGGTACCACCCGACTTCGAGAATAAATCTCCTCATTGCCCCTTAACGCGGGAAACGTCGGAGTCTACTTGACATAGTCGTTCTTTCCGATTACGAGGGGCTACCTTCACACGCCACCGCAAAGACTTGCACCACCCGTCTTCTCTCTTAAGCGGCCCTGCGGGCTACTCCTCCCCAAGGCAAAAATATTACGATATATTTTAACATATATATTTTATTTTGTCAACTGCTTTTTATCTGTATTCGGGGAAAATGAGCTTACACTCGGTGTACATTGTTTCATACGCCTCGTCGATAAGCGCCTCAACGTCCACCTTGTCAAGCTCCGCCATAACGTCCTCAAGCCTCGGATGCGTTCTCGGATGCTTGGGCGTAAATACCGTGCAGCAGTCCTCATAGGGCAAAATCGAGGTGTCAAATGTGCCGTAAAGACGGGCAAGCTCTACTATCTCGTTTTTATCAAGTCCGATACAAGGACGGAATACGGGGATATTAACAAAGGAATCGGTAACGCCGATAGCTTCAAGGGTTTGCGAGGCGACCTGTCCAAGGCTTTCACCTGTGATAAGTGCGCCGCACTTGTAAGCTCTTGCGACACGCTCGGCAAGACGTATCATAAATATGCGGAGAAGAATAGTGAAATACTCCTCCTTACAGTTGTCGCGAAGCTCCTCCTGCACATGTGTAAGCGAAATAACGTGAACGTGGATCTTTGAGCAGAAGCTGCACATATCCTCGGCAAGCTGCATAACCTTTTCCTTTGCGCGCTCCGAGGTATAAGGGAAGGACTCAAAGTGCAATGCCTCGATCTCCATTCCGCGCTTTGCCATCATACAGCCGGCGACAGGGGAATCAATTCCGCCGGAGAGAAGAAGCAATCCGCGGCCCGACGTGCGAAGGGGAAGACCGCCCGCACCGGGCTCCTGACCGGCTCTGACGTATGCGTGCTCGTCACGCACCTCAACCGTTACTGTCACCTCAGGCTTATGCACGTCAACCTTAATGCCGCGCACAAGAGAAAGTATAATTCCGCCTATCTCGCGAGATATTTCGGGTGTGGTGAGGGGAAATTTTTTATCCGCGCGTCTTGCGTCTACCTTAAAAGTGCGCTTGCCGCGAAGCTTTTCGGGCAGATAGCTCTTGACCGTTTC
>JAGCJI010000022.1 GCA_017648085.1 Clostridia bacterium
CAAAGTCAAATACCGCAATGATATCCCCTTGCAGATTCTTTTCGTAGAAATATGAATCCCACGCTCCTTCTGCATAGGTAGATTTCCTATATCTGAAGCCAATGGGCGCACCCGTGTCGTCGTAAAGATATACGATACATTCTCCATCGGTTTCTTCGGCTATGAGCATACTGCCCGACCAATAGTAGTTAGTAGTTACACCGTTTACCGTCTTGCTTTGGCGAATGCCGTTATCGTCGTAGGTAAAGGACATCTGCTTGCCGTTGTAGATTGCACCGACAAGGCGTCTGCCAATCCAATCAAAATCGGCACCGTTATAATAGCTTGTGGGGTTACCAAGTGCATCGTAGTCAATAGCGTTGCCGTTGAAGCTGACAAGCTGATCGCCCCAAGCACCGTTTGAATAGACGTAGGTATAGGAATATATAAGCTCGGTAGGCTCTACGTTCACCGGTGTATAAGCATACTCGGATTTGAGAATTATGTTTCCGGCGTTATCATACTCATAGGTATAGGTGCGGTTAATTATCGTATTGTTTTCTCGTTTAAGCTGACCAAGATTGTCATATTCATACGTAATCTCGTTTTCGCCGCCATAAGATATGCAGGTTATATTACCGTTGTCATCATAGGTATAGGTATAGACGGTTTCCCGTGTGCCAACCGTGCTCTTATAGCTATGAACCCTTGTCAGAGTAGTATTTTCGGTTTCCTCGTACTCTATCTCTACGTCATAGATATAACCGCCAAGCAACGAGCTTTTTTTGGTGATGCGGTTAAATCCGTCGTAGGTATAACCAATTTCACCCTCGAAATTGTCAAATGTTACGGTAATGAAATCTAATAAGTCGTCATCCGTGTAACTGTACTCCGTCAAAACGGAGGACTCATAAACCTCGTTGCCCGCAAGATAGGACACCGCGCTGGATACACAGCTAAGAAGATCGCCGGATTTATCGTAGCTATAGAAAACAGAGCAGTGAGATAGCTCATCATTTTCATTATACGTGCTTTCCGCAATAAGATTGCCTTCCGCCGAATAGGTGTATCTCGTAATATCCCCGGTAAGACAGTTTTCAAACTCTATTAAAGCTCCGTTTGACGAGTAAGAATATTTATATGCTAAAGTTTTGTTTCCGTCTACAGTATACCATACTTCTTCGAGCATTTCAAGTGCATTATACACATATTCTTCAACTAACCCGTTTGCATAGGTTAATTTCTTAAGCTTTCCGTTGTATTCATTATACTCATAGCTTGCAATTGTATTGTTTCCGGCTTTGACAGACGTGCTGTTACCGAAGCTATCGTAGAAGAATGTATACGTTGTTGTATCGGTTGTTATTGTCGAAAGCAGGTTTCTTTCATCATAGGTATATATAACGTTCTCTGCATTCGTTTCGGTGGAATAGGTCGTATCTGTTGAGTAGGTAGCAGGTCTTACACCGCTCAGTCTGCCCTGCGCGTCATAAATGTAAGCATATCCGTCACCCGAATCCTCGTTGACCGTTGCAAGAAGTCTGCCGTTTGAAGTATCGTAATAATGGCGCAAAGTTGTACCGTTTGCATCTGTTTCGGTAAGTTGTGCGCCGAAAATCGAATCAGTGGCACTATAAGTATAGGTTGTAACTGTTGGCTTTGTTGCGTTTTCATCCTCATCAAAGCCGTAGCTTGTTACCTTGGTACACTGACCGTAAGAATTGTATTCGTAGTTTGTCTTACTGATCGGCGTGCGCACCATATCCATTTCCGGACTCTCTATTTCTTCGGTGCTCGGAATGTCAATAACGTAATACGGATACTCACGGCTATCACCGTACCGACAGGTATAATAACGTTCCTCGGATAAAAGACTCTTATCGGTGTATACGTATTCGTACATATCACCGGCGCTGTTCGCCATCTTTATGACGTTATTATTTTCGTCATACTCGTAATATTCATAATACGAGCCACTGATTGCGGTTTTAAGATTGCCGTTCTTGTAATATATATAACTGCTTGTGGCAGATTCATCACATTCTATGACGGATATTTCATCGAAAAGCGCATACGTACCTGTAGGTTGGTACGAATACTCGAGGTATACATCAATATATGCTATGTTTTTAATTCTTTCTCCGTCGGCTATCCTAAAGCTGCCGCTAACGAACTGCCAATCCTCGCAGGATGGATTAAAATTGAAATCATAGGGTATTTCTATTATACCTATTCTATCATCTTCGGGAATGCTTCCCACCACAATCACTATTCTGAATTTGGATTTTGAAGAAATAGCCGCTCCGTCAGCCTTGGCAAAGCCGGAAACCGTATACGTTCTGCCCTCATTTGTAAAGGACTCGTCTGCAAGCTCCTCTGCGCTGATTTCATATATTCTCTGATAGCCGTAATTTTCAGCCGTTACTTTTCCGTCAAGTCTATACGCGTAGTGAAGCAGGCTATTATCCACCTTTTCGCTCTTATAATCATGACCTTCGGTTTGCCAGAAAGCCGACGGATGAATTGCCGCCGCACCCGTTGCCTTTAGCTTAACCGTTTCAAAATTGCCGCCCTCAACCATACTGAAGCTTGAAAGTCCAGATTCGCGAGTTAATGCAACGTCATCTATACTTACGCTTGCTCCGCTTTCAACCGTTTCTCCGCCCTTAACGGAAAAGGTTATAAGTATTCTGTCGCCGTATTTATCTGCATTTTTCACGTCAAAGCTGAAGGATACTCTTTCGTATTCTCCGTCATCGGTATTTGCTACCGCAATTTCCTTTTTCACAGTGCTTAAGTCGTTGAGAGATAATATCTCAAGCTCTACTACAGCTCCGTCTGCTTTATTGCCGAAAAGATTAAATGAAAGAGTATGCCTTCCGTGTCGCACAAATACCTCTTGCGCGATAGAGAATGTGGCGTTTGTTTGCAGGGCAAAGGTAGCTATATAACTATCGGACAAGGAACGACTTACGTTTCCGTTTTCAATCCAATAAATAAACTTATCGCTTTCCGAATAAGAATCAAAATCACCGTTCAATATACAGTTTGTTGACAGTCCTTCTACCGTGCTTGAGCCGGTTAAATTGTTTTTGATATTTTCTTCGGCTGCGTATTCTACGCTGGTTGAGCCATAAAGCTTACTGTTTCCTGCATCCTTGGAGTAGGCGGTGATAGCTCTGCCCATATTATCCAGTATATGTCTGGTAATTATATCATCACTCGTTCCGTATTCGTCATCGTTTCCGCTCGTACGTACGTCGGTATATCTGTTTCCGTACGTGTAGTATACAGCTTGTCCCTCGTCGCCGTCGCCGTATTCGGTTACCGATTTTATTCGCTTTCCGCGGTACTGATATTCTATTTCATAATCTGAAACGGATTCTTTAGCTCCGAGTATAAGTCCCTCGTAATTGTAATCGAACTCAAGCCTTGCGGTAACGTTCGAATTTGTCTGATACTCCACCTCGCGAAGATAAGCAAAGGAGGATTCGGACACTTCACCGTCATATTCCTCGGAATATCTGAAATATACACGCTCACCGCTATGAATATTATTCACGTAATAAGGAACTCCGTTTCGGTATGATATTCCAAGCATACCTATTTTGCTTTCGCCAAACGGTTGAACGTTAACGCTTGTTGGACGGTAATGATCATCATATCCAAATATCAGCTTGTTTCCTATATTATCCGTGATGCTCGAAAGTGTCCAAGCCTCGAGTATATCCTCTGCCTTCTCGGGTACCGTAATTTCGTTAAAGGTCATAACCGTACCGCTCCTGTCGGTTATAGTAAACGTACTTCCTTTATCTTCACACTCGAGCTGTAATCCATCCTCATCGACGATATGATAATAGCCGTCCTCATCGACTTCATACTTCAATGCGTGCTCCGTTCCGTCACCGTCAGACCATACGTAATAAGCGTCGGATGCTATTTCATTATTATGCACCAATATTACCGACTGCTGCATATTCCACTTGAAGCCAAGGCCCGCAGAGCGCATACTGTAAGGAACCTGGGCATGCATATATCTGTTATACTTACCGAGCATCGAGGAATTGTAATACAAGGTCGGGGTAAAGCTCATAAGGGAGTCTGTTGTTGTAAGCGTAGGTATAGCAAGCGTAAGATTACCCATAGCAAGATTTACGTGACCTGTAGCTCCTGCACCTATCGAGTGTGAAGAATAAGTCAAATAATCTTCAAGTCCAAAAAGATTTCGATAAGAAATTTGAAAAATAGGGTGATTTTCGTTGCTTACACCGCGCATTTTCACCGTGCTTCTTCCGTCAGAACCAATAAGCTTAAATGCTATTCCGTAATTTGTCGTTTTATCCGCGTCCCACTCCTTAACAGCTTCAGTTATGTCAAATGTAACCCACTGATCAACATCCTTAAAGACCGTGCAGTATGAAAGAACCCTGTCACCGACAAGACCGGGATTTTCGGTGTCCGACCAGCTTGTCATAACCTGATATGCGGCTATATTTGCGTTTGTCGACGGCATAGCATAAAACGATACCGTTGCGCCCGTAATATATGCTTTTCTCGGAAGAAAATAAATATTACTTTCCTTCCAATAACCGACTGTCGCGTATTCATCCAAATCCGAATAACCGGTAAGATTTATATCCCCTCTTAATTGAGAGATAGTATCCGTATTGCCGTAGTTAACCGTGGTACTGTACTGCGTTACACCAACGGTCTGCAGCGTCGGGTCAACTGTTACGGGGAAAGCTCTGTCCGCAGAGTTCATCCACTCGGAGTTTGCCGTAACGGTGAGAGTATACGAGCCGCCCCCATTATCCGTAAGAGTATACAAGCCGACACCCGTGTCGGCATAAACGCCGTTTGCATCGTAAATCACGGGCGCGGGAATCTCATATGCCTGCTTGTCCCCACACATAATAAGCACGTCGCCCGACTCCGTGAGCGTTGCCGTAAGGTTATTGAGCTTCAGGGTAAATACGTATACGTATTCCTCGCTCTTTTCCTTAACGATGATATTTTCCTTAATATCGTTAGAGGTAAGAACGTATTCTACGTCTACTCCCGAAAGCACGTCACGGTAGATAATTGTGGAATTAAGATTTTCAAGCGTCATAAGCTTGCCAAGTTCTGTTCCGTCGTCCTCCACCTTTTCCTTTATTACCTCGCCCGGTGTTTTCTTTATTGCACCTACAAGTGACAAGGTAATTTTGGTATTGTTTTCGTGAAGTGTGAAAAGCGAGCCGTTGCCGGTTATTTTCTTCGCAAATTTCACACGTGCGTCCCCCGACACGTATTCCGAGCCGGATGCCAAAAGCGTGTTGTTAATATCCTGCCACACGCCAAGCTCGTCCTGTCTATGTACTGCTGTGGGATATACCGCCGCAACGTACGAGCCGTCTGGCATACAGAACGTTTTCACGTTCTCCTCTCTTAAGTTTTCCGCTTCATATATAGGCACGTCCGAAGATGTGCTTTTATCTGAATCGGATGCGCTATCCGAAGAAAGCGAGCTTATTGCCTCACTAAATTCGGCATAAATTACGCTTGGTATAGCGTAAAAGGTCATAAGCAGCGACAAAAGAAAAGCTATCGCTCTCATAACAACGTTTGTTTTGGTTTTTGCCATTTTTGCATCCTCCAATTTTTAAGTATTTGAGTAGATACTACTACCCGTATACATTCTACTCCTCTCCTTATGTCGCACTCGGTCACTTTTTGTCAGATGTAAAAATTTTCCATTTTGCACAAACGCTTTCGTGCAGTTTGACGAAAAAAGACAATAAAAAACGGACGCCGAAGCGTCCGTTTTTATAGGTTGATTACTTTTTCATTGCTATTGCGGCCTTTGCTTTAGCCACGATGTTTTCGGTGGTAAGTCCGTACTCGGAAAGGAGCTCGGGAACCTTGCCACTCTTACCGAATCTGTCCTCTACACCAACGCGAAGAACTGACACGGGTGCCGCCTCACATACTGCTTCTGCTACCGCAGAGCCGAGGCCGCCGATAACGTTATGCTCCTCGGCGGTGACGATAGCACCGGTTTCGCGCGCTGCCTTTACGATAAGCTCGCTGTCAAGGGGCTTGATGGTGTGGATATTAAGTACGCGGGCGGATATGCCCTCGGCTGCAAGAATTTCTGCCGCTTCAAGAGCAAGGTGAACCATATAACCGGTTGCGACGATAGTTACGTCAGAGCCATCACGCATAGTAACGCCCTTACCGATTTCAAACTTGTAATCGGGCATTTCAGCGGTGAGATTCGGAACTGCGAATCTGCCGAAGCGGAGATATACCGGGCCGTAGAAGTTTATAGCCGCTTCAACAGCCGCATACGCCTCCCCTGCGTCAGAGGGGTTGATTATGGTCATACCGGGGATCGTACGCATAAGCGCGATATCCTCGTTACACTGGTGGGTTGCGCCGTCCTCACCAACGGTAATACCTGCGTGAGTTGCGCCGATTTTAACGTTGAGGTGAGGGTAACCGATGGAGTTTCTGACCTGCTCGAATGCGCGTCCTGCCGCAAACATTGCAAAGCTGGATGCAAAAACAACCTTACCGGTTGTTGCGATACCCGCAGCAACGCTTATCATATTGCCCTCTGCAATTCCGCAGTCAAAAAATCTTTCAGGGAACTTCTTTTTAAACATACCAGTCTTGGTTGCCGCCGCGAGGTCAGCATCAAGAACCAAAAAATCGTACTTTTCGCCAAGCTCGGTAAGCGCCTGGCCGTAGCTTTCTCTAGTTGCCTTCTTATCTGCCATTATCCTTTACCTCACTTAAGACTTTCTTTGATTGCCAGAAGCTCGGAAATAGCAATCTTGTACTGCTCTTCCTTGGGAGCCTGGCCGTGCCATTCGCACTTATTTTCCATGTAGGAAACACCCTTACCCTTAACACTCTTTGCAATAATAACGGTGGGCTTACCCTTTACCGTCTTTGCCTCGGCAAACGCCGCCTCGATTGCAGAGAAGTCGTGAGCGTCGATAGAGATAACGTGCCAACCGAAAGCACGGAACTTCTCATCGTGGGGTGTGGGGTTCATAACCTCGGCAATAGGTCCGTCAATTTGAAGTCCGTTCCAATCAAGAACGCAGCAGAGGTTATCAAGCTTATAGTGAGCGGCAAACATCGCTGCCTCCCAAACCTGACCCTCCTCACTCTCACCGTCACCGACTATTGCATACACGCGATAGGGATTGCCGTAAACCTTTGCGGAAAGTGCCATTCCGCAAGCAGCTGAGATACCAAGGCCGAGCGAACCGGTCGTCATATCAACGCCGGGAGTGCCCTTGATATCGGGGTGTCCCTGCAGACGAGAGGTTGCCTGGCGGAGAGTTTTAAGCTCCTCCTTTTCAAAATATCCGCGCTCGGCGAGAACCGAGTAAAGTGCGGGGGCGGTATGTCCCTTTGAAAGAACGAATCTATCCCTTCCCTCCCACTTCGGATTTTTGGGATCAACGTTCATTTCCTCAAAATAAAGATACGTAATTATATCCGCGATGGATAAAGATCCGCCGGGATGACCGCATCCGGCGCTGTAAACGCCCTCTATAATTCCGATGCGCACATCGTTTGCGAGGCGTTTGAGTTCAAGTTCCTTGGAATGTTCCATAGCTACCGTTCCTTTTCTAAAACTGATATTATATATATTTTACTACAAACTTTATACAAAGTCAATACGTTTAGGGGTAAATAAAGGAAAAAAAGCCCGTCGGAGCAATACCGACGGGCACTTAATTAATATCTTCTGCGAGTTCTGATCTGCACTACCGCGCCGATTGCCGCAATGATGACCGCAGGGATCATTATAGCGACGATATTGCCGCCGGAGTACGGAAGAAGCGTTAGATCAAACAGCTTTACCGCGAGCCAGCCGCCGAGGAATGCGGTGCCGACCATTTCAATAAATTTCTTAAAAATAAGAGCGACGACCACGACCACTATTGCGCAAATAAGGCATATGGCTGATTTGCCGAGATTATAAACCATCTCCTCGTGGATGATCGAGCCGTTATAGAGAAGCACGTACGTGCCGTAGCCGAACGCGACCGAATAAAGAAGCACGTAGAGGAAGCGATAAAGCACCGCCGCAACGAAGCCCACTATCAAGCCGACTATAATCGGCGGTATAGCCACCTCCGGTGGAATGAGGGGGGCGAGAAGATGCGTGCCAAGGAAAAATCCGATCACGAAGAAGAATACGAATTTGATAACCGCCATAGCCTTATGCCCGAAAAGAGCAATCAGCACCGACAGTATGACGAGCACCGTCATTATACTGCCGTAAAGCGGACGTATAGTATCCATAATTGAATTGACGATTTCCAAGACGCTTGCGTCGTTTGCAATATTGTGATAAAGTTTCGCAATTGCATCGGAAATCACTTTAAAATCAAATCTTGCTTCTTTTACAGAGTCAAGAAAAGACATAATTCCGCTAAACATACCAAAGCTCCTTTCCAAGTATCGCTTTAAGTATAGCACATAGTGAGGCGAAAATCAAGTAATTAAAGAAAAGTTACAAAAAAGAAAAATATGGCAGCTAGTCCTCTTTTTCAAGGGTTGGATAAAGATTATAGACCTCTTTTCCGAGGTTCTCTGCCATTCTGACGGTCTGCGCAGAGCCGCTCCTTGCGTGTCCGAGGTAGGCTATCAAAATATCCGCGCGCTCTGCCAAGTGCATATTTCGCTCCTTAATACAGGTGTCGGTATATTCCTCCGACACGTAGACGACCTCATCAGCAGCCGAAAGGACGTATTCATAGGACGAGCGCTGTGCGGCGGTCCAATATTTATCCTGGTCGGTGCAAGGCAAGAGCAATACCAGCCTTACGTCAGGGTTGGATATACGGAATCGCAAAACCTCACGCGCTGCTACGGTATCAAAGCCTACCGCACCGCCGGTATAAAAGGTGCGGCAGCCGTGCGAATATGCGTATGCTATGGAACGGGCAACGAGCGCGGATATTTTAGAACGGTGTCCGTCTTTAATTTTTCTATGTCCCGTAAAGGAGCATGCCTTCTTTTCCATGCCGTCACCTCCGTGAATATATTCTAGCACCCGAAAGGCAAGTTGTCAAGAACGTGTAGGTATGAATAGTATGTAAATAACAGCTTTAGCACTTGACAATTTTAAAATTTTGTGTTATGATGTTTACCGTTAGCCGCCACCGCGGCAATAAAGGAGATTTTTATGAACGACGGCACAGACGGGGACAGTTGTCTTAACGTGCTTATAATAATGCGTAAATATTGAGGCTTAGCCGCACTCCGTTGCGGTTAGGTCTTTTTTGCGTTTTTTCAGAAAATCCCAATAAAAATTATTAAATTGAGAGGTTTTTAAAAACTACCATGGATCCTGCCTTATGTATTGCAATTATAGTTTTTTGCATAATTACGTCGGCGTATTTTGCGGCAACGGAAACCGCATTCACAACATTTAACAGAATAAGAGTTAAGAATCTGGCGGAAAAAGGAAACAAGAACGCCGCCCTGACCTTAAAGCTTGAGGAAAAATACGATACCGTGCTTTCCACGATACTAATAGCGAATAACATCGTAAATATTCTCGCATCTTCGGTCGGCACGATTCTTTTCGTTGAGATATTGAAGGGTGGACGGCTCGCAGGCTGGAGCTCAGTAATTTCAACCGCCGCTCTTACGGTAATCATACTTACATTCGGCGAAATATCGCCCAAGACGGTAGCGAAGAAGATGCCCGAAAAATTCGCGATGTTCTCCGCGCCGCTTCTGAACGTTCTGGTCTACGTTTTCATTCCCCTTTCCTTCTTATTCGGACAGATACAGAATCTGCTTTCCAAGATTTTTAAATCCGGCGGGGACGAGGGAATTACCGAAGAGGAGCTTATTTCCATAGTCGAGGAGGCCGAGGAGGACGGTGGCATTGACGAGGACGAGGGCACGCTGATAAGGAGTGCGATAGAGTTTAACGACCTTGACGTCGGCGACATACTTACACCCCGCATCGATATAATTGCAGTCAGCAAAGAGGCAAGCCGAGAGGAGATTTCGGAAAAGTTCCGCGAGTCAGGTTTTTCAAGACTTCCCGTATACGAAGGCGGCCTAGACAACATTGTAGGTGTTATATTCTACAAGGATTTCTTTACAAGGGATTTCGTTGAGGTCAGCGAGGTTACCAAGCCCGTAATTTACGTTGCCAAAACGCAAAAGATAAACGACCTTTTGCGAGAGTTGCAGCAGGGGCAGCGCCATCTTGCCGTAGTTTTGGATGAATACGGCTCAACGGCGGGTATAGTTACCCTTGAGGACATACTTGAACAGATAGTCGGTGACATCTGGGATGAGCACGATGAGAAAATAGAGGAAATAAAAAAGGTCAGCGACACGGAGTATATCGTTTCGGGCATGGCAAGCATCTCGAAGCTCTTTGACGAGCTGGACGTGGATGAGGAAACAGAGGCGCAGACAGTCAACGGCTGGACCATGTCAGTTTTAGAGAAGCTACCCGAGGTCGGCGACAGCTTCAGTCACGGAGGACTTGAGGTAGAGGTTATAAAAACCGACGGCAGAAGAATAGAAGATTTGCGAGTGCGAGATTTGCGAGAATTCAGCACGGATGAGGACTAATGAAAATATATATCGGATTTGATATCGGCGGCACGTTCACAAAGGGCGTGGCAGTCGATGAGAACGGAACTGTTATAGCAAAAAACAAGGTTAAAACAGAATATTCATCCGGGGTTGCCAACATTCCTTCCACCCTCGGAAAGCTTTATTATTCCCTTCTTGCAAGCGAGGGCTGTGAGGGGGCGGAGATTTTGGCGATAGGCGTTGGCGTGCCGGGTATAGTTGATACGGCGAGGGGTGTGGTCATGGCATCAAACAATCTCGGTCTTTTCAACTATGATTTGACACGGGAGTGCGAGCGACTTTTCAGGTTGCCGGTTAAAATTGCAAACGATGCAAATGCAGCAGCACTTGGAGAGGCAAGATTCGGCTTTGCCGGCAAATACAAAAACGCCGTTATGCTGACACTCGGCACGGGAGTTGGCGGTGGAATAATCATAGATTCCCGGCTTTACGAAGGGAATCTCGGCGCGGGAGCAGAGCTTGGACACACGGTCATTCGTGCGGGTGGCAGAAAATGCCCATGCGGACGCCACGGCTGCCTTGAAGCGTATGCATCCGCAACGGCGCTCAAGGGAAGGGTTTTGGATATGACGAAGAAGCATCCCGACTCCCCGATGAGCAAGTCGAGCAAGGAAAAGGATGCGCGACTTGCCTTTGAATACTACGGCGAGGACGAATATGCGAGAGAGATAGTTGACGAATACCTCGAGGCACTTGGATGCGGGATAGTCAATCTTGCAAACATATTCCGCCCCGAAGTCATTATTCTGGGCGGCGGTGTAAGCGCGGCAGGAGATTTGCTCGTCAAGCCGCTTTCGAGAATGCTTGACAATGAAATTTACGGTGGAAGCTACGGTCCTGCGGTAAAGATTGAAGTTGCAAGGCTTGGAAACGATGCGGGTGCTTTGGGCGCGGTAGCATTGGTGATATAAGGAAAGTGCCACTCCTACGTTGGGGTGCCACTTTCGTTTTCCTTTTTGTATTTTTTAATTTCGTCAAAGAGAAGCTTTAAGGATAAATATATTGCCAAAAACATCGCAACGGCAAATACGATTTCCAAAATAAGCCACGCGGGGTGGGGTGTACTGCCCATTTTTGCAAAAATGCTTTTAGATATAAGCGATGCCGCAAGAGCAGACAATAGTGGCGCGAGGAGCGAGCTTGCGGGGTTTATTTTAAATTTTATCCGATGTCGCAGGCGGAGCGCCGAGAGCGCGAAATTGTATCCTTCCATAACCACTATAACGACCGCATATCCTGCTATGCCCATTTTAGGTATAAGTATCCAGACGAGAAGCACGGATAGGAGCGAATCGGAAATGTTTACCCACATTGAATATACGTGCTCGCCGATACCCTTAAGGATCGAGTCGGTGACGTGGTCAAGATACATAATAGGTAACACGGGTGCCATCATTGCTATATAACGCCCTGCATCGTAGGATGAGTAGACTGCGTATCCTATTTCCTCGGAAAACATATACAAAAGGCTCATTGCCGAAATGGCGTAAACGAGAGTCGTATTCAGTGCCTCCGATGCAATTCTTTTACATCTTTCCCCCTCCCCCCTTGCCATGCTTTCCGAAAACTCGGGCACGAGGAGTCCTGAAAAGGAGCTTAACGGGGACATCGGATAAAGAAGCATCGGCAAAGCCATTCCATGCAGGACGCCGTACGCGGCAAGGGCATCGGAATGAGTGTCGCCTCTGTCACGAAGTCGCTTTGGTATAAGGATATGCTCCAATGTTAAGAGCGCGGAGCGTATATACGCCGAAACCGCAAGTGGCAACGCCATTGCCGACACCTCGTGAAGCATACCGCGCTCCCCCCTCCCTCCGAGCGCGCGGCGTTTATCTATTATAAATTGCAGAAATGCGACGACGAATACTCCTATTTCCGTTAAGGTCATGCTTAAAGCGAGTGCAAGCGTGCCCGAGGCAACTCCACTCCCCGCAAGCCTATCAATTAATACGAGGGTTATTGCGATTTTAAGCACTTGACCGAGTATTTGGACGACGGCGTTATACCCCACCCTTTTGACTCCGATAAAATAGCCGGTAAATACGGAGGAGAGCGACAGCGGAATCAATGACGCAGATAAAATGCGTAATGAGGGTATCGCGCGCGGGTCGTTAAGGACGGACGAGCCGAAATATTCCGCCCCAAAGAAAAGAACCGACGCGGCAAACGTACTGAATATTAGAGAATATATTATAGAGGAATGAAGTATGCCCACAGCCTCTTTCTGCTTCCCTGCTCCCACGGCGGATGCGATAAGACGAGTAACCGTCAAACTGATTCCGGAAGTGGCAAAGGTAACGGCAAACGCGTAAAGCGTGCCAATCAAGGTGAAGAGTCCTATCCCCTCTGCGCCGATTTTGTGCGCGACGTAGGAATTGAACCATAAGCTGACGCCGCGCACAGATAAGGCGACGGCGGTAAGCATCAGTCCGTTGATAAAAAATTTCCTTCTGTTCGTCATATTACACCCCCCATTTGTCTATAAAACATATGCACGGGCGCACGCGGTGTATGATAAAGTAAGAAAAAACTTGATTTTCAAGAGAAACTGTTGTATTATATAGAAAAGACAAAGCAAATAAATTTTCGGGAGTATTATATGAAATTTACAGTTCTTGGTACGGGCCGTTGGGGTACGTTTATCACCTGGTATCTTGCTTTCCGCCGCTACACCGTGACCGAATGGGGCAGACCGGGCAGTCGCGCACTTGCCGCGCTTATGGAAAAACGGGAAAACGAATACGTTAAAATTCCCGACAGCGTTAATCTGACCGATAATATCGGTGAGGCGATAAGCGACGCTGACGTTGTAATAATAGCTATTAAATCGCAGGCGTTACGTGAGCTTGCCACCCTTATAAAAGAATACGGTGCTCTTGATAAAAAAATAGTGCTGTGTATGAAGGGCATCGAAGAAGATAGCGGTCTGCGGCTGACGGAGATAATGCAGGAGCTTGGATATGACAAAAACCGCCTGACCGTATGGGTAGGTCCGGGACATATACAGGAATTCGTCAACGCAAAGCCTAACTGCATGGTAATTGACGGCTATAACCCCGAGCTTGTGCGCGAGCTTTGTGACGCGCTTAAAAGTCCGCTTATCCGTTTTTACTACGGTGATGACATCATTGGCAGCGAAATCGGTGCAGCGGCAAAAAACGTTATAGGTATTGCGGCAGGTATCCTTGACGGCGGCGGAATGGCATCGCTCAAGGGTCCGCTTATGGCTCGCGGTGCGCGAGAGGTTGCAAGACTTATACACGCAATGGGCGGCAACGAGCTTTCCGCATACGGTCTTTGCCACTTGGGCGACTACGAAACCACCCTGTTTTCACCATATTCAAACAACCGCAACTTTGGCGAAAGTATTGCAAAAGGCGAAAAGTTTGAAAAACTTGCAGAGGGAGTATACACCGCAAAGGGACTTAAGCTTCTCGGAGAAAAATACGGTGTAGATATGCCCATCACGAATGCAGTTTACAGAGTTCTTTACGAGGATAAAAATCCCTTTACCGAGCTTTTCGGTATGTTTGACCGCCGCACAGTTACGGAGTTTGTGCTGTAACGCGGAATAGCTACAGTTCAATCAAAGAGAAAGAAACATAAAACAAGAGCGAGGCCGTCACTTTAACACATTTGTGACTACCTCGCTCTTTTTCTGTTACACCAAGCTTTTTGCCGGCGTGCTCAATTCCAGCCTGTGCGTTGCTAAACTGTATCTCCGTGGCAATTATACCGGGAACAAAGCCCGATTTAGTCTTGGCAATAGCTTCTTCCACCCTCTGCTGATATGTGGGGCGTATAAGCCTTTCTACCGAGCCTATCGCAACGTCGGGTACTTTTGCGGTGGTGTCCGAAAGGGCGAACCTAAAACCTTTTAGGAAATTCTTATCAACCGCATATTTGGCACGAACGTATGATAACGTTTTATCCTTAGCTTTGGCATAGCGCATCATAATTCGCTCATTCTCGGCCTTTTCTGCGGCTTCTATGCTTGGCTGATACTGCGAGCGGTTATCGCCCTCAATCATATATTGAGTGCTGCTCACTCTTATAACGTTACGCTTTTTTCCGGTTATGTCTGTAAAGGTGTGGACTTTTTTTAGTGGTGATCCTTGTGTTTCTCTAGCAGTTGTTTCAGCTGTTCCACCACTTGTTCCTCGGTCAATTCCGAGTTGGTTGTTATTTCTCTCCCCTTCGTGTAAACTTCGTCTGGCATTCTCATAACTTGGGACATCAGCACGAGTGTAGAGTATGAAAATTCCGCTAGTCTCTTGTCGTATTCCTTTCCTTTCAAGCGCATAAATTTCGCTCCTTATATCCGATAAATCGGTTTCGTTATATTTTTTTATTAATAGCACACGTGTAATAATAGGCTTGTCTATCGTGCCTTTAGCATAAACGATAATGTTGTTGATTCCATATGCGTTCGGATCATCAATATCGCTGATAGGAAGCATCCATTCACCATCTTTGCTTTTGGCGAAAGCATTGCTACCCTTTGCGGCTTCGGCAAACTTTGTGCGGTAATCTTTATTTTGACCTACGTTAAGTATATCGTTAGCTCTAGCCCATCCGTAACTATTATACTGCTCCTCGGTGTAGTCTGTCAAGGCAAATCTTATATCAGGGTTGCTGGAGGGGGCAGTATTGGAGGTAAGCTTTGCCTGTTCGGAACGGAAAATAACAGATTCCGTATCGAGTATAAAGCCATCATACTCCGTACCGTTTACCTGGTTGAAAAGCTCTACCGCCTCAACAAGATCGCCTATCGCGGTCAGGGATACATCATAGAGCATAGCAAAATCGCTCTTGCCGTACACACTACGCAGCACTTCCGCTACATCGTATGTACCGTAGTTTTCAATGCTATAATCCTCGTTTTCTGCCACTGCATTGAGAAATTTTCTCATCTGCATACGGGAAATTGTCTTTTTCGTAGCAGAGAGGGGATTTGTGATATTGAGATAATAGCCGCGCACCGTTCCGTAGTGCCGCGCCTGGTCTGCGCTATTCGTGAAATAGAAGCCCCTGCCGTAGAGGTTGGAAGCCTTAGACTTCTTCTTATCGAAGGTAAAGAACTCCTCGGGAGCACCCTGATACATCACCTGAAGCCTGCCCTCGCTATCAAGCTGCTTGGAGGCATCAAAATACTTCCGTTGGTCGCTTGTAAGCTCTGCGCCTTCGCTATCGGTTTCGGGGAGAGCAAAACGCTTTTTCGGAGGATTTTTTGAAGAATTTTCGCCAGGGGTATTGCTTTTTTTCTCAGAATGAGTTATAATAGGCTTGTTCTCAGCATCTCCTAACGGAGCCGGGGAGGCGGATTCGTCCGTCATACTCTGTTGAGGACTTTTTTCTTTTTCGATAAACTTTATCTCATAAAGAAACTGTTTTGATCCCTTATCCCTCACCACCACTTCTATATCAAAGCCATCATAAGAGCCTTTGAAGCGGTGCATAGCGACAACACCTTTTTTTGCCTCATTCTCCAAGCCATGTATCTCCGTATCAGATCCTTCGTAGGTGCAGCTTCTAAGTATCTCGGCAAAATGCGGGATAGCTTTAATTCTCCATCTTCTCCAACATTGAGAGAATATCCGCTTCGGTATTTCGCTCGTCCTCGATTATTTTGATTAGCTCCTCGGCTCTCTTGTCTGCTGCTTCCGCTCCTTTGGTCTTGCTTATATTGCTCAAATGATTTAGAATTTTCTCTACGGTACTCCTTTGCGATATTTTCTCGTTCATAGTACGGCAGATAAGAATCCGACCACGTCCCTCTTTCATATAGAGCCTCCTTTATAATTTCCATTTCTGTTTCCGTTTCGGCATTGAAGCGAACAACTCTATTGATATAAAAATTATTCTTTGTACCTTTAACGAAAACAAATACATTATCTACATCAAGCGTAGTATGCGGTTTTTTATTTACCTCAATTATAGCTTCACCCTTTGAAGATTGCTTAAATGTGTGCAAGGTTGTTCTTGGCTGTATCTTTGAATAAAGATCGTCAATCTCTTTAGTGGTTATGGCACCCGCATAATTCGCCCATCCAAAACTATTATACTGCTCCTCGGTGTAGTCTGTCAAGGCAAATCTTATATCAGGGTTGCCGGAGGGGGCGGCATTGTCGGTGTTTTTAACCTGCTCGGGATGAAGGGCGATATATGTCTGCACCTTGCGCCCGAACGATCCTTGATCCTCTCGCAGAAGAACGCCATCATAACCGTTTTTCTCAAGGTAGGCATCTATAAGAGCCTTCGCCTTCTTGTCAAGTGCGGTGTTTGCTTCCTTCCATTCCTCAAGCACTTTCTCGCTTGCCGCTTCGCTTTCCTCAAAGAGAGCATCTTGCGTAGCTCTATCCATAGCGGAAAACTCCATATTTCTGCGCCTTCGCGCCATACGCTTCAAATCAAAAGCTTCGTCAAATCTTTCGCCATACGCTCTATCATTTGCGGCAATTTCCGCAATTACATCTGCATAGCCTTCGATATTCTGCTTCCAATGCCAAAGCGCATCTCCACGAGTGTAGAATTGCAAGGGGTTGGTGATATTTGCGTAGAGCTGCATTTGCTTGCTTCCTTTAAGCCATATATCGTCTGCGGTAGGTTTAAGGAAGATGCCGTGCGGGGTTTCGTTATCCCTCGCGCCCGCGCCCTCTCGCTTGGTGTCAAAAATAGTAAATTCCGCGCCTGTCTGATGGTATAGCACAAGAAGCCTGCCCTGAGAATCTACTGCGCGGCTATCCTTGAAATACTCTTGTTGCTGGGGAGATAGGGATCTGCCTTCGCTATCTGTTTCGGGGAGGGCAAAACGCTTTTTCAGAGGATTTTTTGAAGAATTTTCGTCAGAGGGGTTGATTTTTCCCTCGGTTTCGGATATAATAACAGTAGAAAGAGCACCAGCGGTGTGCCGAGCCTTCGTAGAAGGGTTCTATGCTTCAGTCATCCTCGGTCTAACTGTGTTTCTTTCTATTTTTTTTTCGTATTTTTCCTCAAATTTCTCTTTGGATACACCGATAAGCTTAGTGATTTGCAGGGATTTTCTTTCGGAAGAAGAAACGGTTATAATCTGATAGTAGCCGTTCTCGGCGCGGCGGTATATATGTACTTCCGTCTTGCCGTTATAATCATTTACGCTGAGCACTCCATCGAAATCAAAGATATGGCGGTGGAGGTTTTCAAAATCGCTCTCGGAGAGGGCAATATCACTCTGCATTTTCGGAGAAGAATGTACCTTGTATGCCTCGCGCAACGCATCGGCTTGAAATTCAAGATAATCGCCTTCCAGGTCGAGAGTGCTTCTCACGTCTGAAATGGCTTCGGCAAGCCTCTTAGGAACACGTGCGAAAGCTCGTACCTCGCCGCCTGCCTTGCCCTGAATTGCATTTGAAATAAACTCTCTGATCTCGCTCTCGGAGGTTAGGATCGGCTTTTTGCCGTTCTCTAACATACGCTGCTTCTTGTGTCGAGTATGCAACGTCTTTCCGGTTGCCATATACTCAGCAAGATCTTCATCTGTAAGGAGCGCAAACCTCGTATCAGTATCAACATTTACGCCCGTTACATCGGGCTTTTCTTCTTCGGGCGACTGACCATCAACTTCGACGTATCTTTTCTCATCTTCTTTGATAGGCTTAACATTCTCAGCAGCAAGCGTAAGCGCGTTATTTCCTTGATTCTGTGCCGCAAGCTCATTGAATAGCTTCTTATACTGACGCAAAAACTTCCGCGCCTGTGCGGACATCTCCTGCACAAACGAGGAAAACCAAGGGTTTTCGGCATTAATTTTATTTAACTCGCACAAAGTAAAATAGAGGTACTGTGTTTTTTCACAATACCTCTATTGTTTTTTATTCGGTTATGCCCAAATACGACAGCCGAGGGGGATTAGCCCTGAACCATCTTCTGGATCTCTGCTGCGAAATCCTCTTCTCTCTTCTCAAGTCCCTCGCCCTTGTCGTAACGAACGTATCCGGTAACCTTGATGTTTCCGCCAAGTGCCTTTGCGACGGAAGCAACGTACTTTTCAACGGTCATGGAATCGTCCTTAACGTAGAGCTGGTGAAGAAGGCAATTGTTCTCGTAGAACTTACCAAGCTTACCCTCAACGATCTTTTCAAGAACCTGCTGGGGCTTGTTAGCCATCTTGGGATCCTGCTGCATCTGCTTAATGAGAATTGCCTTCTCCTCTGCAAGAACCTCTGCAGGAACGGAATCCTTATCAAGATACTGAACGGGCATAGCTGCGGTCTGGAGCGCAACGTTCTTTGCGCACTCTGCAAACCCAGCCTTGTCCGCAACGTCGGTATCAAAGCTTACTACTACACCGGTAGCACCAAGACCGTGGATGTAAGTAGCAACTGCACCGTTTACGATAGCGAAACGGCGGATAGAAAGCTTCTCACCAATAGTACCGGTCTTCTCTGCGAGAGCGTCGCTTACGCTGCCCTCACCCTCGCCCTCAAACTTGCACGCCATAAGAGCGTCAACGTCAGCAGGGTTGTTTGCAATTATAGTCTTAAGAACATCCTTTACGAATGCCTGGAATATAGCGTTCTTTGCAACGAAGTCGGTCTCGGAGTTAACCTCAACCATAGCGGTGGTGTTGCCGATAGTCATAATATCAACGATACCCTCTGCCGCAATTCTGCTTGCCTTCTTTGCAACTGCTGCCATGCCCTTCTCACGAAGGATCTTTACTGCTGCCTCAAAGTCGCCGTTTGCGTCCTTAAGTGCGTTCTTACAGTCCATCATACCGCAACCGGTCTGCTTTCTGAGCTCGGCTACGTCCTTAGCGGTAAATTCTGCCATTTCTAAATCCTCCTAAAGTAAGATTACTCTGCGTCAGCAGCAACTTCAACTGCCTCTGCGGTGGTTTCCTCTGCGAGGGTCTCCTGTACGCCGCCGTGTGCCTCGATAACTGCATCTGCAAGTGCGCCTGCGATGAGCTTGATAGCACGGATAGCGTCGTCGTTACCGGGAATGATGTAGTCAGCATCGTCGGGATCGCAGTTAGTATCAACGATAGCAACAACGGGAATGCCAAGCTTCTTAGCCTCAAGAACAGCGTTTCTCTCCTTGCGGGTGTCTACGATGAACACGCAGGAAGGAAGAGTTTCCATATCCTTGATACCGCCGTATGCCTTCTCGAGATCCTCGATCTCCTTTACCTTC
>JAGCJI010000023.1 GCA_017648085.1 Clostridia bacterium
CTCTGCTCGTTGAGATAAAAGAGGAAATAGGAGAGCTTTGCGTTACCGAAAAGACGATAAAGATGCTACGCGAGTATAAGGGCGAGTTTATGATAGAGTCATTTAACCCCTTCGCTATCGCGCTCGTGCGTAAGGAAATGCCCGAGGTGGTACGCGGATTCCTCTCGCAGAACTTTATGAAGTATAAAAGGCATAGAAATCTTGCGCGCTTTTTAAGCCAGACCTTCGTGCTTAACGTAAAATGCCGTCCCGATTTTATCGCGTACCGTCATACCGACTACAAAAACTGCGCGTTCAGGCTGCAAAAGCAGCTCTTTGGGGCGACCACAGTGGCGTGGACGGTCAAAAATGAGCGCGAGGAGAAAGAGGCACTCGCGCACGGTTTTAAATGCTTGATCTTTGAGGAAGAATAATTCAATGAAATTTCAGCTTGTTGCAACCTGCCTTTTCGGCTTGGAGCATCTGCTCGGCGAGGAGATTGACGCCCTTGGCTACGAGCGCATATCCACTATTGACGGCAGAGTGACGTTCCTTGGCGATGCGGAGGCGGTTGCCCTTTCCAACGTATTTTTGCGTTATGCGGAGCGCGTATTTATTAAGGTTGGCTCTTTCCGCGCAGAGAGCTTTGAGGAGCTTTTTGAGGGGACGCGCGCTCTGCCATGGAGCGATTTTATAGGCAAGGCCGACGCCTTTCCCGTAAAAGGTCATTCGATAAGATCAAAGCTCTTTTCTATCCCCGACTGTCAGGCAATTATAAAAAAAGCGATAGTGCGCTCTATGTCGGAGAGGTATGGAATATCCGTATTTCCCGAAACTGGAGTCAAATACCAGATAGAGTTTTTCATTCTTAACGACGAGGCTGCCCTAATGATAGATACATCGGGTACACCCTTGCACAAGCGCGGATACCGTAAGGAGTCAAACAGCGCGCCGATTCGCGAAACTCTTGCCGCGGCAATAGCCGCGATCTCCCGTCCGCGAGAGGAGGTTCTCTTATGGGACCCGATGTGCGGCAGCGGCACGATCGCCATAGAGGCGGCGATGAAAATGAGAGGTATCGCGCCGGGCGTGTCTCGTTCTTTCGCCGCAGAGGCGTTTCCCTTTATACGCCGCGATATATGGAAAAGCGTTCGCGAGGAGGCGAGGGACGGGGAGCATAAATCCGATTTTCAGGTATATGCCTCCGACATAGTGTCCTCCTCCGTGGCACTTACGGCAAGAAATGCCAAGGCGGCAGGTGTTGCCGACACGGTACGCGCATTTGAGTGCGACGCGAGAAAAATATCAGCACCCGGCAGACGCGCGACGATAGTCACGAACCCCCCGTACGGAGAGAGAATGGGCTCGCTGCGTGAGGTGGAGGCACTTTATCGCGAGCTTGGCGTCCATTTTCGCTCGCTTGCACCCTGGCAGGTCTACATAATAACCTCGCATCCCACCTTTGAGAAGCTGTACGGCAAGCGCGCCGACAAGATTCGCAGGCTGTACAACGGTATGCTGGAATGCCGACTTTACCAATATTTTAAAAACGACAGAACAAAGTTCTGATTTTAAGCAAATTGATTTTACGGTGAACTGTATGAAAAAGAAAATTATATCTTTAGCCCTGGTCATAGTTATGACTCTGGCTACTCTCACGTCCTGCATGGCGATCGACTTTTCGGGGATGCTTACACCCGACGAAGAAAAGACGCCGCAGATAAATAACATTTACGTTGAGGGCGGACCGACCTACGGCGATATAAATATCACTTCAACCGCTGAGAAAAATCTGCTCGCGGCGAGCAAGGCGGTGCTTTCGACTGTCAGCATATTTACCTCATCTTCGGCGGGCTCGGGAGTTATATACGAGCTTGACAAGAGCAAGGGAGATGCTATCGTTATAACCAATTTCCACGTTGTTTACAACTCGGAAAAAAATCAAATTGACTCCGAGATACTCCTTTTCCTTTACGGAATGGAGCATATGGATTATGCCATAGAGGCGGAATATCTTGGCGGCTCGATAAATTATGATATAGCTATCCTAAAGGTAAGCTCAAGCCCAGTGCTGGTAACGAGCAACGCGCGAGCAGTGGACGTTGCCGATTCAAACAAGGTTTCGATACTTGAAACCGCTATTGCGGTAGGAAACCCGGAGGCGTCGGGAATAAGCGCAACCGTGGGAAGCATCAGTGTGGACAGCGAACCGATAACTATCGCGTTTGAGGTGAAGGGTGAAACCGTCGTGGTGGAGCTGCGCGTTATGCGAACCGACGCGGCGGTAAACGGAGGAAACTCCGGCGGTGGACTGTTCAACGATAAGGGCGAGCTTATAGGAATAGTTAACGCCAGATCAAGCGACACGGAAAGCCATAACATCGGCTACGCGATCCCCTCGAACGTGGCGGTTGCCATTGCCGAAAACGTGAAGTATTACAGCGAACGCGGCTCGTACAAGGTGCATAAGTGTATGCTTGGAATTACGGTTACCGTAAGCAAAATGTCCTCAAAATACGATGAGACGACAGGCAAGCTGGAAAAGCTTGAAACGGTTTCTGTTATGGAGCTTTCTGCCACCTCCGGCGCAAAAGGATATCTTCGCGAGGGGGACGTGATCAACTCCATTACTATTGACGGCGTGACGCATAGAGTTACGAGAATGTATCACGTGGTGGACGCGATGCTGTACGCAAGGGTCGGAAGTACCGTAACGCTTAATATAACGCGCGGAGGTATTACTCGCGACGTTACTATCCCGATCACGCAGTCGTTGCTTACCGACGCTGATAAGGGCATATTTGACTAAAGAGCCATAGCCGTAAGAGAATCGAACACATAAGGTTTTAAAAGATAGATTTCCCCATATACATCACCGAAATTTTTTTAAATATCCGCATATTTCTCTAAAATTTTGGCTCGTCTATGAAAAAATCTATTCTTTTAAAACTGCTTCGCACCTTACGGCGAATAATTTTTTTGTAGATTTTGGTGTAGCGAGTCGCAGTAAAGTACGACTTTAC
>JAGCJI010000024.1 GCA_017648085.1 Clostridia bacterium
AAGATAACCTTCCCCGGTGCGGGAGTTGCGCTTATGGCGGCGTCGGTTGCCAACCTTGAAAATATCGAGAAATATATGGGCGTGCAGACGATAGGCTACGATAAGCTAAATCAGCTCCGTCACACCACCTATTTTAAAAACAGCGACGATATTCACCGACATATGAAGATACTTGCCGGTTTCATCGGTAAAAAGTTCGACATCACCCTCAAAAACCTCTCCGAGCTTGAAGGACTCGGTATAGCGGAATGGACGAAGCCGAAGGGCGGATACTTTATATCTCTTGACGTTATGCCGGGTACAGCAAAGCGCGTCTTCGAGCTTATGAAGGAAGCGGGCGTCGTTCTTACGAGCGTGGGCGCGACCTTCCCCTACGGCATCGACCCGGAGGACAAAAACCTGCGAATAGCTCCCACCTATCCTACGGACGATGAGGTTGACCTCGCAACTCAAATTCTCGTAGTCACGGTAAAGCTTGCCGCACTTGAAAAGCTTATGTGAATTTAAAGCTTTTTAATTAAGAATCCGGTTAAATACGCACAAATTAAAAGCGGAGTCACAGCCTTAAGGTGATATAATCCCCTTAAAGTAGTCTTGAAAACTTTTTGTTTTTTCAAGTGTCTACTCTAAGGGGATTATATCACAAGGGTTGCTTTAAGAAAATTCTTTTTCATCACAATACCTCTCTAAATTTTTAGTAAACATTAACCGGATCCCATTCGGTACCGTTCGAGTCGCCCGAAGTCGTAATTATATCAGTAACGGAAAGCTTGATTATTTCAATTTTCGGGGATTCGTAAGCTGTGTTATTCATAACTTTTCTCCTTAAAAACGAAAACTCTTGTCAACAGTTTACCATAACAGCATAAAAAGTAAATAGGCTTTGTGCGTTAATAACCAAAGGCGAAGCAGAAAAATGCTTCGCCTTTTTGTGCAAGACGCACTATTATACCGTATTATCTCTGAATCCCTTACCCATGATCTCACTCGTTTTTGTGATTATCATAAAGGAATGAGCGTCTATCGCCTTCACCGCCTTACGCAGTCGCAGTGCTTCCATTCGGTGACAAACGGTTATAATGACCGTCTTGTCTTCGCCCGTGTATACTCCTTGCGCCCGGTAGGCAGTTGCTCCGTGATGGAGATCCTTCGTTATGTATTCCTCAATTTCCTTTGGTTTGGTGGTGATTATGGTAAACGCCTTGCACATATTGATCGAGTCAAGTATGTCGTCTACTACGAATACCTTCGCAAAAAGACCGAGAAGCGAGAAGAGACCCGTCTTGACGTCGTAAACGAAAAAGGTGGACGCCGCTATAATGAAATCCGACACGAGAAGTGCCTGGCCTACGTTAAGACTGGTGAATTTTTTGAGGATCAAAGCAACTATATCAGTACCGCCCGTTGAGGTGTTGCACTTAAAAACTATCGCCGAGCCGACGCCCGTAAGCATAACGGCGTAAACCAGCTCGAGCAGGGGATATTCGGTCAGCGGTGCGTTAAGAGGAATAAAATACTCAAAAAGCCAGGTTTCCGCCGAGAGCATGATCGAGGAAAATATAGTCAAAAGACCGCACTTGCGCCCCAGCACTATAATTCCGACCAATAGAAGCAGCACGTTTACTATAAGCATATACGTCGCCTGAGTAAGATACGGAACCAGCTTTGCAAGTATGACGGAAAGTCCGCTGACTCCGCCCGTCGCAAAATTGTTCGTCGCCTTAAAGAAATATATTCCGACCGCCATCATCAGAATACCGACGTTAAGCATAGCCCAGTATCTGATTTTCTTAAAAATCGAGCTTTTCATTTTCCCTCATGGATTGTACAGAATTTTATACAATACGATTATACTACAAAAACTTACGATGTCAATAGGAAAACGTAAGTTTTTATAAAAACTTGCAGTAGGGAATTTTTCGAAAAAAAGGACGCGCCGAATTAAATCCGACGCGCCGTTGCATTTTATTTAATTACGAGAACCGTGGGATAAAGCGGTTCTATTTTTGATTTTATGCTGTAAACGTTATTACCGATATTTTCAAACTTTACCTTGGAGCAGCTTCCGTCGGGATTGATTATCTCAACCGACTTGGGTGCCTTTTCAAGATAAAGCTCTAAGGTATCCATCGGGTCGAAGCCAAGGTCAAGACAAGAAACCAAGAGCTCTCCGGATGCAAGGTATCCCGCCTTCATACAGATTTCGTTATCGCCCTCGTAATATACGGGAAGCGAATTTGCCTCTTTGAGAAGGGAGATGAGCTGATTGCGCCTTATGCTGTTGAGGAAGGAGAATCCCTCTTTGTAGTCAAACTCTGCGGTAGGAGTTCCGCAGAATACTACCGACAGCTTACCCTCGCCTCTGTCAAGTACGGTAACTGCCGGGGAGAGGTAATTTGCAACGCCGTCGTCAAAATAGCAGTTGTGCGACTCTACGCGCACCGCGTCGTTGATTATTTTTAAAAGCTTATGGTCCTTCTGCTTTTGGCAGGAGAGGTCAACGTTTTCCGAAAACACCTCTTCGTTAACGAGTCCAAGCTCCCACGGATGAACCGTTACGCCCGAAAGACGTTCGAATCCGCGCTTTTTGAGCCACTCTGCGCTTTCCGAATCCATGAACACAGGACCGCGGAAAAGCTCCTCTATTTCCTCGTCGGTCATATCGCGCAGCAGTGTCTTTTCAATGAAAGACGCGCCACCGCTTTTATCCGAGAAGAAGAAGGGAATGCCAATACGCTCGAAAACGTATGAAACCCAGTCGTTTGCGTGATAATATTTGGGGGTATCAGTATGATAAAGGTGATGCTTCTGCTCGATAAATCTGGAGTTGACGCCTACCCAGCGGATATTTTTTGCAAGCTCGGCTATCTTCTCGTAAAATCCGGCGTGCTTTGCAAGAATATCGCGGTACGCGACTCCGCACTCGGGCTCATATGCGCCCATACGCGTTATCCAGTGCTTTGCACCCTCAAGTCCCTCAAGCAGAGAAAGAGCGTAGTGAGCATGTAAGAATCTTGCACTTTTTCCGTATCTGTTAAAGGGGAGAGTGTCGGTTTCTGCAAGCACCACGTCGATTCCGTGCGCCTTCAGCTTTGCGGCACATACTGCCGCGCGGCGGATAACGTCGCTGAAGCCCTTTTGCGTTAAGGGGGCGTAAATACCGTTCGGCACTCTGACTATCGTCGGATTTCCCTTGCCGGCAAAGGCGGGATTCGTGTATATAGCGGATTCGCACTGGTCGCCGCTGGTGCAGTTTATACCCTGTATCGTGGGGTCTATGCTGTCAATAACCTCGCGGAATTTCGTTGCCGCCTTGACGAGCGAGTCGCGTTGTGTATCGACGAAAATTCTCGTAAGCCTGTCGTCGTCGGGATGGGATATGATGTGCTCGTAAAGCTCCTCGCGCGTCATGTTGGTGCCTGCGCGCTTATTGAACTCCGCCATATGCCTTGGGCACGCACAACCCTTACCCCCGCGCATCGTAAGTCTGAAATCGTCGTCGAGCATAATTGCGCTCGGTCGCTCGGACGCAACGCGTCTTACCACCCCACAGAAATGCTCTATAAAGGCAGGGTCCTCGGGACAGCACACGGGCGTCATTTGACCGTTGGTGAGGTTTACGTATCTTTGGAAGGGATGCATCGTGGTATCCGCACGGCCGTGACCGAGGGAGGACTGGATAAGCACTCCCGTGGGAATACCCTTGCCGTCCAGTATTTTTTTATATTCAGCGTAGATTTTGCAAAGTCGGTCCGCCTTGTCCCAAACGGGATTTCCCTCGGGGGAGAGGGACATTGAGAAAAGGGGGCAGGTGCTGATGCCGGATTTGTATTGATATGCTATATCCTCGCACATCTCCTTAACTTTGTTTTTAATCAGTGGGGTTATGGAATATGTATACATTTTGATTCCTCCGAGTATGTCCGAACGTTAAGACTATTATAAAGCAAACACATTCGTTTTGCAATAGGAAAATAAAATTATTTGCGCGCAGTTGACAAAAACGAAGCAAAATGATAAAATATGAATATAAAATGCTACGGAGAATATTATGACGAGGGAACAGGCAAAAATCCGCATAGACGAGTTAAGAAAAACAATTGAATATAATTCAAGATTGTATTACGAGAACGACGCCCCCGAAATATCCGACTACGAGTACGATGCGATGTTTCGCGAGCTGGGCGATCTGGAAGCACAGTTTCCCGAGCTTGACTCTCCCACCTCCCCGACAAAGCGGGTTGGCGGTAAGGCACTTGACAGATTTGAAAAGTTTATCCATCCCGTGCAGATGGGCAGTCTTACGGACGTCTTTTCCTACGAGGAGCTATCGGATTTTATAACTAAAACCAACACGATTCTCGGCGAGGATACGGAATATTCCGTAGAACCGAAAATAGACGGTCTTTCGGTGTCCCTCGTATACCGTGACGGCGTGTTCGTGCAGGGTGCGACTCGCGGCGACGGCTTTGTGGGTGAGGACGTTACCGAAAACCTGCGCACCGTTCGCTCGATTCCCTTAAAGCTCCGAGAGCCTATCCCTTATCTTAACGTGCGCGGCGAGGTCTATATGCCTCGCTCGGTCTTTGCAGAGCTTAACGCGGCACGCGAGGAGCAGGGAATCGCTCTTTTTGCCAATCCGAGAAACGCCGCGGCAGGCTCGCTCCGCCAGCTTGATCCGAAGATAGCAGCGGCTCGCCGACTTGAAATATTCGTATTTAATCTTCAGCAGGGCGCGCTATACACCGACGGCAGAGAGCCGAAAACTCACTCCGAAACTCTCGCACGGCTCGCCGAGCTTGGATTTACGACTCTGCCCGAATGGCAGGTGCTTTCGGGCGCGGATAAAATATCCGAGAAGGTTGCCGCACTCGGCGATGCCCGTCCCGAGCTTTCGTTTGATATGGACGGCGCGGTTATCAAGGTCAACAGTCTTTCCGGCAGAAAAACCGTAGGAGAGGGAACGAGTACTCCAAAGTGGGCGGTAGCCTATAAATATCCCCCTGAGGAAAAGCGCACCAAGCTTCTTTCGATAGACGTCCAGGTCGGTCGCACGGGCGTGCTTACTCCCGCCGCAAATCTTGCCCCGGTTCACCTTGCGGGAACGACCGTTTCCCGGGCAACCCTGCACAACCTCAACTTTATAAGAGAGAGGGATATCAGAATCGGTGATACCGTCGTTGTACGTAAGGCGGGAGAAATAATTCCTGAAATACTCGAAAGCGTCAAGAGTGAGCGCGACGGCAGCGAGCTCGAATTTGAAATGCCTCGCGTATGCCCATCTTGCGGTCACGAGGTAGTGCGCGACGATGCGGGTGACGGCGCGGCAATAAGATGTATATATCCCGGCTGTCCCGCACAGAATGCGCGCGGAATCGTGCATTTTGCATCCAAGGGTGCTATGAATATAGAGGGACTTGGTCCGCAGGTCGTTGAATTGCTTCTCGCAAACGGAAAAATCAGAAAAATAACCGACCTTTACAGACTTCGCGTTGAGGATATAGCAGGGCTTGAGAGAATGGGCGAAAAGAGCGCGCAAAATCTGATAGCAGCCATTGAAAAATCAAAATCCGCAGGACTTGAGCGCCTGCTTTATGCACTCGGTGTACGACAGGTAGGCGAAGTAGCGGCAGAGGAAATTGCCGCAAGACTCCGCACACTTGAGGAGTGTATGAACGCAAGCTTTGAGGATTTTGCCGCAATAAACGATATCGGTGAGGTTACCGCAACTACTCTCGTGGAGTTTTTCGCCGATGAAAATAACAGAAGCGTATGCCTTGAGCTTGCCGAGCTCGGCGTGCTTACCGAATCGGTAGCCGAGCCGAAAAAGGATACTCTTGCAGGGCTTACCTTCGTGCTTACCGGAACACTCCCCACTATGACGCGGGACGAGGCGTCCGAGCTTATAAAGAAAAACGGGGGTAAGGTTTCGTCCTCTGTGTCTAAAAAAACCTCCTACGTCGTCGCAGGCGATGAGGCGGGCTCAAAGCTTACAAAGGCTACCGCTCTCGGCGTCCCTGTCATTGACGAGGACGGACTTCGCGCAATGCTTTGAAATATGACAATATAAATAAAAAAGAGCAAAGACACTCGAAAAATCGGTATTTTTGCTCTTTTTTTTTGCCGCTGCGGAATACCGCTTGGCTTTTATTTTCCAACCTTGTAAAGATATGCGGGGGTATCGGTGATGACTGTAAGATTATATTTTTCGCACAGCGCATCCGGTGCCTGCTTGTCGGTTACAAGGAAATTCACGTATGAAAGGTCAAAAAGCTTAAAGGTGGATGCAGTGCCTATCTTTGAGCTGTCACAGAGTAATATTTTTCGTCCGACACTTCTTGCCATCGCGCGCCTTAACGTAGCCTCGTCCTCCGACCAGTCGGAAAGAGTGCCGTCGAGGGACAGAGATGCTACCGAAAAGAAAACCGCATCGGCGTTATAAGTGCCGACCGCCTCCTCTGCCGCCGCTCCGACGAATGCCAGCGACTCCTTGAGCAGCCGTCCGCCCGTGGAATATACTCTGATATCCGTGTCCGCAAGCGCAGTGGCTAAAGGAAGCCCGTTGGTAATAACCGTCGTTTTGCTGCTCTTGTCAATAAAGTCTATTATGTGAAAGACCGACGTCGACGCGTCGACGAACACCGTGTCACTCTCGCCTATCAGCGTTGCGGCAACTCTGCACATATTGGTTTTTTTGTGCATATTTTGCTCGCGCCTGAAATACACGGGCGGCTTTGTGTTTTCGTCTAAAATCATAGCGCCGCCGTGGCATCTTTTTACGTACCCCTCGTCCTCAAGAACGGTAAGGTCGCGGCGTATCGTGGGCATGCTCGCATAAAGTCTTTCGGCAAGGCTTGTCACCGTCGCAAAGCTGTCCTGCTTCAAAATTTCAAGTATTTCGTTCTGACGCTCGTTTTTAATCATAAAGCACTCCTTGCGGTATATCTGTGATTGAAAATGATTACTTCTTGCGTTTTATGAAGCAAAACGCTCACAAAGGCATTGTAACCGAAAATAAACGAAAAGTCAACAAAAATACGTTATTCTATCTTTTGATATAAATTTCATCCTCCACGACGTAGGGAAGATCTATCGGAGTTACTAAATTTTCAACGAGTCGCTCGAAGAAAACTATTGCCTTGCCGACGTCAGCAAAGATCTCCTTTGCCATCGCCCTCGTGTGTGCGCCGTCGCTGCCCATAAATTCAACGCTAAAGGAATAGAGTGCGATTTTGTAGCTTGCCACCCGCTCGCCCTCTCTCATGATCAACTCGTATTTGTAAAGAGCGCCATCGCGCTCACGCACCTCGGTTCTTATTACCGTGTCGCTCGTCTTATTTTTTCGTCCCATAATCTCCTCCGAAAATTCGTTGATAATATTCTATCATAACCTACCTGTTTTCGTCGTTAAATATGGTGCGAATAATTAACGCGGCGTTTTTCTATAGCTTATAACTATTGCAAATATTTACCTTTTTCCGTAAATAAAGGCGACCGCGCTTATATTTTCACCCGATATCTGTAATATCGAATGCAGCGCGGCCGCGAAAATGAATTAAAAAAGTTTTATTTTGTCATAAAAAACGTGCAATTATGCTATTTTGAATGTAAGAGGACAAGATTTGCAACTTATTTATATCTTGCAAAGCTTGATTTCCGCCTCGGAATTGACGCTTCCATCGCGGCACAGAGTGCGAAAATAATATAAACCGTCGCACTCTACCGACTCTACCGTAAGCAGCTCGCCCATCGCGGCCTCTTTTAGATAATTTATCGTGATGCTCTCTATCCGATTTTTCGCCATTGGCAAAAAGCGGCAGTACAATTCGGGGTATCTTGTGTTGTTCATATGCATAGTCTGGTCTGCTTCGGCATACCCGACCTGAAATTTTCCTACCTCGCACATTCCGTCGGGT
>JAGCJI010000025.1 GCA_017648085.1 Clostridia bacterium
CAGTTTTTAATGGGTATACATTTAAAGTACCCTGTATATATGCAGTCCCCAACAGGGGGGCTTTTTGTTTTCTTGTAATAAGTTGTTTAAGAGCTTTTCGTTTCATCTCTTTATCTCTGTCCATTCGTGTGTCGCATAGCATCGCCTCGGCGCTTTGCTTTGCCTTAGAAAAAACTTGTATTTAAAAGTGCGGCATTAGCTATCTGCCGCACTTTTTCCATTCTTTTTACATTCTTCTTTGAGATATCTGAGCGCATCCGATATTCCTCCGACTTCGTCGATAAGTCCGCATTCCACGGCATCACGGCCATCTAAAATTGAACCGATATCGTTCACCAAAACGTCAGTACGGGAAATGATTTTCCTGAAATATTCCTCGCTAACGCGTGAGTGCGACGTGATGAAATTGATAATTCTGTCCTGCATCTTTTCGAGATAATCAAACGCTTGCGGCACGCCTAAAACCACACCGTTTGTTCTTACGGGGTGTATCGTCATCGTGGCGCTCGGAACGATGAAGGAGCGCTTTGCGCTTACCGCAAGAGGCACGCCGATGGAGTGACCACCGCCCAAAACTATTGACGCCGTCGGCTTAGTAAGACTGGCAATCATTTCCGCTATCGCAAGTCCTGCTTCAACGTCACCGCCGAGCGTGTTTATTAAAATCACCACGCCGTCGATCTTATCACTTTCTTCAATTTCAAGCAACAAGGGGAGCAGGTGATCGTATTTTGTACTTTTTTGGTTTTGATCAAGCACGAAATGCCCCTCGATCTGTCCGATTATCGAAAGACAATATATTCTTCCGCACTCGGTCACCACTTCTGTGGTGCCGTTTTTTTCTATGTTATCTGCCGGCTCTTTGTTTTCTGTGTTTTCCATAAACGCCTCGCTTTTTTTATATTATTTTGCCTTTTAATTATGCTTTTATGCAAAACGAAAAGAGCGGCAAAAGCCGCTCTTGAAATATGTAGGTTAATTGTGTTTTGAAAGATCCTCTTCTGCAATCTTGAATTTGCCGCTTTGTATCTCTTCAACCCTTGCCATAATATCACTCTTATACATCTTTGTAATTCTTACGCGGTTGAGCCAGTCACCGTCCTCTTCCTCATTTCCTGCACAGTAGCCGAGCAGAATGTCGCCTGCGGGCGTTTCGTGTACTGCGCCGTAGCAGAATCCGCGGTCGCGATCGGTTTCAAAGTCCTCTGCCATAAGGAATTTTCCGCCGTTCTCGGAAAGCAGTGCGCAAGCGTAGGGGGTTCTAGCCCACTTCCATTTTACGTACTGTCCCTTGTATTCTCTGTCAAGAAAACGGGGAATGGGATTCCAAATTACGAAAATGCGGTTGTCGGAAAGCTTCTTTGCCGACATAGGCGAGTTCGCGCTCGTAAAGCGTGAAGGATTGGGAGTTGACCAGGTTTCACCGTTATCGCGGGAGAGCATTTCATACTGAACGCTCATTCTCGTGCGGATAAAGCACCATATAGTTCCGTCCTTAAGCTGAACCACGCCGGGCTCCATGGCACTTGAATTAAAGCTGCCGTAGGAGTGCCAAAGGTTAAGGGGCAGGGGAATATCTTCAACGAGAGCCTTCCAGGTATATCCGTCATCGTCGGAAGCGTAGAAGCTTATGTTGTCTTCCTTGTTAAATCCGATGTGTGATATCGGCATAAGCCATCTGCCGCTATCAAGTCTGATAACTCTGTCGTTGCAAAGAACGTAATAACCGGGTGTTGTAATACACTTCAGCGGCTCTGACCAGGTTTTGCCCTCATCAGCGGAGCGAATTATCCAAGGCGCGCAGGTAATTGCCGCATACGCCTCCTGTGTAATATTACCCTGGGAGTTGGGGCCGGTAAGGTATATCGAGCCATCGGTCGTCTGTACGTTGTCCTTACGGAGGTATATAAGTCCGAGGTCGCCGTTATTCATTCGCATAAGCGAAATAGACATAAGATTATGTGCGCCGACCGAAGCGGCGGTTATGATAAGAAAGGGCTCACCCCAGGTTTCACCGTCATCCTTTGAAATAATGCCGTAAACGTCAGCGGGGTCGTGGTCATGACAACCCTGGTGATAGCGGGTATATGCATAAAGTATGCTTCCGTCCTTAAGGTTGATAAATCCCCCCTCACTATTTCTTCGATTGTCCTTGTTGGGGATCAATTCGCAAACGATCTTTCCTTGCATTTATAGCCTCCGAAAAAGTTCTTTCAGCGAAACTTCGCTCAAGCGTATTATAGCATTTTGTTTTACAAAATGTCAACGCAATTATTTAAATAATGAACCCAAATTCTCAAATATGTCAAAAAAAGATATAAACGATAAACTCGCCGTTTCTCCGCAAATAGAAAAGCTCTTGACAGACACTCGGAACTGTGATATGATAGGTATATCAACAAAGTA
This sequence comes from Clostridia bacterium, assembly GCA_017648085.1. Lineage (GTDB taxonomy): Bacteria > Bacillota > Clostridia > Oscillospirales > CAG-272 > UBA1740. The sequence continues at coordinate 2,407 of JAGCJI010000025.1, forward strand.
AAGGAGAAATAAATGTCTACTCAAAGAAAAAGCAAAGTCCCTGCACTTACGTTCTTCGTCTGTATAGCATTGCAGGTGATTGAAATCATTATCTTTTCGGCGCGCTTCGGCACTCCGATGCACATGCTTACGGTTCGAAGCTTGATGTGCACTATTATCTTCCCCGCAATACTCGGCTTGATTTGCTTCGCAAATTCGAGAAGTAAGCTTCTCCCGCCTCTCTATCTGGCATACGCGCTTTGCATACTTTTCCTCGGCGGAGTGTTCAGACATTTTTCGCTGTTTGATACCTCGCTGTATCTGGCTTTAATTTACATATGTCTGTTCGTTGCCACCTTCCTTGGCAGAAAAAACAGCTCCCTTGCCGGAATAATTAAGCTCTTAATTTTCGTCCTTGCGGTTGCGGTACTCGTTTTTGCCGTTATCAGAATAAGATATATGTTCCTTGATTATATCAAGCCTGCATATCTTTGCAACGTGCTTCTCGCACTCAATGCACTGGCACTTTCTAAAAAATAATTATTAAAAAACGTGCAAACGAAGCTTTTTCGGAAGATCAAGCTGGTTTGCACGTTTTTTTATTTTGTCTTAATAGTAATAACGGGGGTATTATAGCTGATTTTGTATGTACGGAAGTCTTTCTTTTCCTCATACAGATCGATGCTGCCGCCATCACACGCGACCGGCACCTCGTCCTTGGTAAAGCTCACAAGAAATTCGGGGGTGAGGGCAGAGAAGTTAGTTGCCGAAACGCCCGAGAGATCAATTTTATACCCGTCTGCGTTTTTCTCCACGGTAGAATGCGCTCGGTGTATGAGCTGGTTTACCGCTTCGGGCAGGTCGCGCGCAAGTGCCGAGCCGAAAATTTCCGACTGCCGCTTATAAAATCTTGCCCAGGGCTCAACGCCCTCAACGTTTTTCTTCGGGTTGAATCTTAAAAAGTTGGTCCAATGCGAGCCGTGCATACAAGAATTTCTGTCCGAGCCGGGGGCGTAATAATCGCCAAGCACGTCGGGGTCAAAGTCGTAGGCATTCCACGGAATATCGCCGTCGTTCATCCCCCATTTAAAGCAGGCAACGCCGTTTATAATCTTAATTTCCTCGGGAAAATCAAAGTGATCGCCCCAGTAGATAATTCCGAATTCCGACAGCACCTTGCACGCGCGCGTGTATATGTCCTTGTCCTTCGGCACACCGGAAGGGAAGACTATACCCCGCACCTTACCCTCAAAGCCCCAGGAGTTGAAAATCTTGAAGAAAAGGTCGAGGCGGTGTCTGAAATCCTCCTCCGAGAACAAAAATTTCGGCTTCCCGTCGGGAAGAATTTCAAGCGGAGTAAATTCCTTTTCGGTAAGGCGCACGCCATCCTCGGTGTATCTGCCGTGCAGAAGGGAGTGTACCATAAAATCGAGGTTGCCGGCATCAAGCGCGTCGCGGTATCCCTCAAATTTTTTAACGTCTATTTCGCTCTTTCTGTCCCAGCCGTAAGGATCGTGTGTAATTCCAACCTCGCCACGAAGCACGTTGTCCTTATCCCAGTCAGCCATGGTGAGAGCAACCGAGATTTTTTTGCCGGTAGCCTCTGCAAGCTGATTTAAAAATTCATAATCCTCAAGCGTGTGATTTCTCGGAAAGCCCGAGCGCGACGCCTTGCCCTTAAGCCGCAGGTCGCGTCCGTCATCCCAGCCCACGTCATCCATTTCAAGCACAAAAGAAATCGGTATTTTGACCATATATGTCTCCAAGTTAAGTAAATTTAAAGGTTTTTGTGTTCTTGTGGTCTGTTCCCGGATAATAATCTGACTCGCCGTTTCCGTAATAGAATTTAGTACCGCCGAAAAATCCGCCCCGGCTGTCCTCGTCGCTGTAATATTTTCCGTCGCTGACGCCAAATTTTGACGTATCGTATACGAGATAGGATATATCTGCGTGGTTTTCGGTGATTTTGATGTATTCGGGCGGCCTTACAGGGTTAAGGTTTTTGTAGCTGTCAGTAACCTCAATTCCGGCCTTATCCGTAGTACCGTCAAAGGGAATATCCGTGCCGTCTATAAATCCGTCCTGATCGTTGTCAACGGTCGCGTATATCGGATGTGTGTTGACGGTTGTGCTGAGATGAAGACCGGGTTCTTCAGACATACTTGCACGCGACAAAAATATTTCATACCCCCCTGGCAGCTTTTTCCCGGTAGCCGTGTCGTAATATTCAAGGTTTTCAACCTCAAGGGAAGGGTAGCAGGAATCATATCCGCAATACCAGTTGAGGTAGCTGTGTCCTATGAGAAATGAGGGCTTTTCGGTATGAATATATGCCTTAACGTTGCGAAGCGTTATTTTTCCGTCCCATGGAGAAGCATAGTCGGAGCGCAGGGTTAGCAGCGCATCCCCCTTCCTAATGCCCTCGCCGAACCAGCGCGTGTTCTCTACAAGCATATCTCCGCCGCCGACAAGAGAAATGGCGGTTACGGTCGAATCCACGATTCTGCCGTTCATAATTCCGGCGTGTGCGTCAAAGCGCGACATCGTCGATCCGATGAACTCAAGGTTTTTCGTATAATTTGAGCCGCCGAGTCCCCAATATATCTTAAAGTTTATGTTTCCGTAGCTTGTCGGCGTCATACTGAGCTGTGCGCCGGGCGTGCCTTCGGAAACGGGGGTTATTTCGCCGGTTTGCATATCTATCTTTATCCAGAAATTCGACTGAATACAGTTTTTAAAAACCACCTTGTTGGATTCAAGGACGGTGTAATCGTAAGTTCCGGTCGTGCCGTTACCCGCACCGGGAACGTTGTTGCGGCGAAAGCATCTTCTCGCAGTGAGGATGCAGTCCTCAAAGGTGACGCCGTGTACGTTCGTAGTTCCGTAAAATCCGTTATAAACAGGACCTAGAATGCCCGACGCCTGCTCCGCCAGAGTTATCTCACCCTCAACGTAGTGCGCAAGGTTTTTGGCGGTAGTAAAGGAGCGCATTATTTCAATACCCCTCTGTATGTATCCGCTTCTTCTGCTGATAACCTTACCGTCCTCGTCGCGTACCAACATATCGTAATGGCTTGCAATGGTGGTAAAGGTTGCGTTTTCAATAGTTATGCGCGGCTCATCAAGTCGGAATACCTTTATTGCGTCAAGTGATTTGTAGTCGAAGAACAGCTTCGTTTCGGGATCGATATAGCCGTCCTTGTCAAGCACTATCACCTCGTGCGTCACTCCTCCGACGTAGGAGTTGAAGCCGCGACGACGGTAAACTCGGTTCGAAGAATCGTAGGGAATGATCATAACAGGGTAGTCCACCCCGGGGATAACTATTCTTTCGGTAGATTTATTAAATCCCGTGCCGAGTATTTTGGAAAGTAAATTTTTATCCTCAATAATCCGGGGCTCACTGTCGGGAAGAATTACGAAAACGTCCTTATCGGTCACTCCGGTGCCGTCATAATGACGGAAAGCGCGGTCGTCTATAATGATTTTTGCGCCGCGCCAGTCAACGTTAGTCTTGATTTCCACGGAATAAACGTTGCCGGCCTCGTCGCGCGTGTCGCTGATAAGATAAGTGTCCTCACCGTTTGCCACGACCGAAAGGCCGTGACTGTTCGCGTAATCGTGCGCCGCCTTTATTGCAAAAAAGTCGTTGGTAACACCGTCACCCACCGCTCCGAAATCTCTGTAATTTACAGTTTTATTCATTTTATGCCCTCCGCACCATAATCGGCTTGCGTATTTACACTAAAATTATAGCACTAATAAATCAATATATCAATAAAATTGAAGAAATATATTAACAAAACGCAAAAAAAGGGGCTGATTCATTAAGGATTCAGATAAATCAACGCGATTTTATGATTTAAACGAGAGAACTCTGATTTCTTAGTGTGAAGCACCTTGGGATAAAAAAAGAAAACCGTGTAGGTTTTCAACCTTAAAAACAAAAAATATTGGACACATCACAGACAAAAATACGTTTATGATGTGTCCAACTTTCTTTTTGTCGATATGTATGATTTTTGCAAAAATCATACTCGATATGTTCTCTGCGAGAACTCGATATATTGCCGCAAGAGCGGCAATTCGATATAA
>JAGCJI010000026.1 GCA_017648085.1 Clostridia bacterium
CCAGCCGACTTTGCACACACGGTCCTATCACTCCTTACCTTCCCAGTACCATGCTTCAGACAAAGAAGACTCAGGTATACATCAGCGAAGAGCTTGCCGCTCCGTTTGAGTGCTGGGAAAAGGTTGGATATTAATCTAAACTACATAACGCAAAAGGGCGAGGATATCCTCGCCCTTTTAATTTTAAAACATCGGTTAAGTTATCGCTTTATTTTTTATAAGGCAAAAATCTATCGCCTTTCGCAAACGGAACGTATCTGTCTTTATAAGCAATAGCGATCGCCGCACCGATAATTTGTTTTGCGCCCAGTGCTTTTAGCTGCATTGCGGATGCGGCAAGTGAGGCACCGGTAGTGACTACGTCGTCAATCAAAATCACCTTTTTGCCCGACAGATCCTTCGCGCCTCTTTTAATATCGAAGCTTGCATTCTTTAGTCTTTCTTCACCCGATGTTTTCTTTTGCTGTTGCTTTGATTTTGAAATTAACGGCTGATAATATTCGGCAGAAAACCTTTTCGCCAGAGATTTTGAAAGTAAAGCTGCGTGATCTATGCCGTATTTTACTACGCTTTTACGGCTGCGCGGAACGTTGGTGAATAGATATTCCGACGGGTTTTTGACCGATGCGGAAATGGCGCAGTACATCTCTTCCACAAGCATATCAAGCACGTCTTTTCTGTTATCGCGCTTTAAACTGTATATCAGCTTGTTTGACGGTAACGCGTCGTCCGGAAAGTATCTATATACCTTGATAAGCTTATGCACATAATGTGTGTCAAGATATTTATTCGGACAGGTACACCTATCCAAAGACCTTGTGCATATAGAACAGTTGCGTTTCTTTACGTTTTTGTATTCTTCGAGGCACACCTCACATAAAACGTTTTCGCGTCTTAAAAGTCGCTCACCGCAGCCAACGCATTTTGGAACTGACAAATAGAAAAATATTGATTCTTTGATGTCCTTAAAAGTCATAATTTTACAGAGTGCGCCGCCATAAAAATGGCGGCGCGAATTAATTATTTTTTGACCACGTAGCTATCCTTAAGACCGACGATACGGTTGAAGGTGTTTTCGTGCTTGGTATCCTTAACAAAATATCCGCATCTGACAAACTGGAATTTATCTGATGGATTTGCGCTTTGGAGCGCGGGCTCGATCTTTGCACCTTCAATTTTAGTAACGGAGTTAGCATTGAGATAGTCGTCAAAGGTTTTGCCCTCGGGAATATCGGCAGTATTTTCGATATCAAATAGAAAATCGTAGCTCATAACGGTTGCCTCGGAGCAGTTTTCGGAGGAGAGCCAATGAATAGTTCCCTTCACCTTTCTGCCATCGGTAGGCATTCCGTTACCGGTTTCAAGATCCGCTGTGCAACGTATCTCGGATATATTGCCGTACGAGTCTTTGATTATCTCCTCGCATTTAACGATGTAAGCACCCATAAGTCTTACCTCGCCGCCCGGTTTCATACGGAAGAATTTAGGCGGAGGAACCTCTGCAAAGTCGTCGGCGTCAATATAAAGCTCACGAGTAAACGCTACCTTACGAGTGCCAATTTCGGGATGGGCGGGATTGTTCGGAAGATCAAAATACTCGGTCTTGCCTTCGGGATAGTTGGTAACTACTACCTTGATGGGATGTAAAATAGCAATTCTACGCTCCGCACTGTCGTTAAGCTCCTCACGGATACAATGCTCAAGCAGTTCATAATCCACAACGCTATACGCTTTTGCAACGCCTGCTCTTGAAACGAAATCAAATATTGCCGACGGAGTGTAGCCGCGTCTGCGAAGTCCGCAGAGTGTAGGCATTCTTGGGTCGTCCCATCCGTCAACAAGTCCGGTTTCGACAAGCTGGCGCAGATAACGCTTTGACATAACCGTGTGAGTTACGTTAAGGCGGGCGAATTCACGCTGCTTCGGCTTGTTTTCAAATCCGATATTGTCTATAACCCACTCGTAGAGGGGTCTGTGGTTTTCAAATTCAATCGAGCAAAGGGAGTGGGTTATTCCCTCAAGTGCGTCCTGGATAGGATGTGCGTAGTCGTAAAGAGGATATATGCACCATTTATTTCCCTGCCTGTGATGGTCAGTATGCACGATACGGTAAATAGCAGGGTCGCGCATATTCATATTAGAGGACGACATATCGATTTTTGCGCGCAAGGTTTTAGTTCCGTCTGCAAATTCCCCGTTCTTCATTCTCTCAAAGAGGTCGAGGTTTTCTTCAACGGTTCTGTCGCGATAAGGGCTGTTTTTACCGGGAACGGTGAGCGTTCCTCTGTATTCGCGCATCTCATCAGCGTTGAGATCGCATACATACGCCTTACCGTCCTTTATAAGCTTGATAGCATATTCGTAGCACTTATCAAAGTAATCAGATCCGTAATAAACGCCACCCGTCGGCTCGCATCCGAGCCATTTAAGATCCTCGTAGATGCTTTCAACGTACTCGTTATCTTCCTTTGCGGGATTGGTATCGTCGTATCTTAAATTGAAAAGTCCGTTATACTTCTTTGCGGTCATCGTGTTTATCCATATCGCCTTTGCAGAGCCGATGTGCAGATATCCGTTTGGCTCCGGCGGAAAACGCGTATGGATCTTGAGATCGGGGTTGATCTTCAAATCCTCGTCAATTATGTCGTGAATAAAATTGCTTCTTACCTCTTCCATTGTCTTCTCTTTTCTATTTAAAGTTGCTTTTTAATTCCTCAATATTCGTAGCTCCGCCGTGACCGGAATACACGGTGGTACTTTCCGGTAGTGACATTATCTTTTTCAGCGAGTTCTGAAGATCGGTGTAGCTGCCGCCCGGCAAGTCCACACGTCCGAGTGCTCCGCCCTCAAAAACGGTATCACCTACAAAAGTAACGCCGTCAGTATACAAAGCGATAGAGCCGCGCGTATGTCCCGGGACGTCAATAACACGCAATAAGAGTCTGCCGCAAGTGATCGTGTCACCTTCAGCGAGAGTTTTGTAAGGGCCGTAATACCCTTTTTTAATGCCGAAAAATAGTGCGTAGCAGTTTAAAATTTCATCGGAAAGCGCACGTGCATCAGCAACACCTACGTAAAGCGTAGCACCGGTTTCCTTAACCCAAGAATCAACCTCAAGCATATGATCAAAGTGCGCATGAGTAAGTACAATGTGCTTTACGGTAATACCTGATAAATCGGGATTTTCGTAAAGAACAGATGCCGAAACCGAAGGATCTATAACGACTGCTTCGCCATGAGATATTATAACGTAAGTATTAGCGCCAAAGTAATCCGATGGCGAAAAAATCAACACTTTCATACAGTGCCAACCTTTTGGTGTTAATATTTTACATATTAGTATAACATATTATTTCAAAAAAGTCTAGTACTTTATCCCAAAAACTGTAACTGACTTTTAAAATTCACATAAACTGACAATGCAGTCGTTTTGATTTGCAATTTTCTTCTTCTATGAAGGAGGAATTAAGCTTGAAAACTACAACAATCACCGTGCCATCTGTTACCTACGCTGTAAAGATCAAAAAAATTTTAGAGCGCAAAAACATCGTCGCAAAGCTTATAAAAATTGATACCGACAATTCAAAAGAGGGGTGCTCATACGGCATAAGCGTAAGCTCGAGTAACTTTTTTGACGTAGTTGCCTTGTTGAAGCAAAACGGTATAGAATACTCGGTTTATAACGCGAAATGATATATTTTGATAACGCTGCCACAACCTTTCCAAAGCCGAAGAGCGTTATTCGCTCCACGGTCGAATGTATTCGAAAATATTGCGCCAATCCGGGGCGCAGCTCTCACGCGCTTTCAATTTTTACAAGCGAAAAAATATACGAGGCGCGCGAAAAAATCTCGGAATTTTTGGGAATAGAATCACCCGAAAGGGTGGTTTTCACGCAGAATGCAACCCACGCCTTGAATCTTGCGATTAAAACGACCGTCAAGGACGGCGAGCACGTTTTGATCTCGGATCTGGAGCACAATTCCGTTCTGCGACCGGTGCACGCAATGACGGAGGAGTGCAACGTATCATACTCTGTATTCGACACCTCTAATCTCGAAAGTTCGATAGAATCGCTTTTGCGACCGAATACACGGCATATCGTATCAACAGCCGCATCGAACGTAATCGGTAGGCGCATAGATCTATCTTTGCTTTCCGATATTGCAAAAAGGCACTCGCTTACTTTGATAGTTGACGCCTCACAGCTTATCGGACATTCGAAAATTGATCTAAAGGAGACGCCATGCAACGTCTTGTGCGCACCCGGACACAAAGGACTTTACGGAATACAGGGCTCGGGATTTCTCGTTTTTATGGACGATACCCCGCGAAGTCCCATATTCCACGGCGGTAGCGGAAACGAATCACGAAGCAAAAGCATGCCTGAACTGCTGCCCGAAAGATTCGAGGCGGGCACTCTTCCCTCGCCGTCTGTAATTTCGCTGATTGAAGGAATTAATTTCATCGAACAAATCGGTATAGAGAATATAGAGCGCGAAATTTCAAGGCTGACGAACAGGTGTGCTGACATGATCAAAAATATAAAAAACACAGTGCTGTACGAGTACGGTAACGGCATTATCTCTTTTAACGTTTTAGGTATTCCGTCAGAAGCTGTCTCTCGAGAGCTTTCAAAGCACGGTATATGCACGAGAAGCGGACTTCACTGTGCCCCGCTTGCACACCGTACGATAGGTACGGATGGCATAGGCACGGTAAGGATCAGCTTATCTTATCTCAATAAAAGCAGTCAACTTGAAAGGTTTTATAAAGCTTTACTTTCTATCTGTAAAACGGCATAGAACAAGAGCAAGAAGTGAGGATTCCCCCCTCTTTCTTGCTCTTGCTTTTAGTTGTGCTTATTTTTAATCGATTTTATTGCCTCGGCGACCCTACGGCGATACTCGTGGTATTCCACACCGTCGCAATCTACCGTCACATCGGCGTATTTTCTGTAAAGTGCCTCGCGCTCGTCGTATACGTCGCGTATCGTTTGATCCGGGCGCATAACGATGCCTCGCTTGGAAAAATCACCAAGGCGCTGAAGCATGGTTTCAAAGCCCACATAGAGGTATATGATTTTTCCGATGCGTTTAAAGCGTTCCATTGCACGCGAGGAGTAAATTGCACTTCCGCCGGTAGCGACAAGCAGATCATCCCCATCTACCGTGAGTAGCGTTTCCTCTTCGATTTCCTTAAACTTATCAGGCCCAACGTCGCCTACTATTTTGTGCAGTGGGAGTCCGTAACGCGCCTCGATAAGTTTGTCGACGTCCACCGCCTGCATATTTAATTTTTTAGAAATTGCCCTTACCATACAGGACTTTCCCGATCCGGGCATACCTACAAATACGTATATCATTGTCCTAAATTTAATGCAAAATAATATTGCCGTTCCTTACGTTAAAATTCTATTTTTGTGTTTTTTGCGATTTTAAATATTTCGGCACATTCGCCTTTAAGTATAAATTGTTTTGACTTTCTTTCGCACAGTAGCGCGGTTGCAGCCCCGGAGAAACGAAGCTCTATATCCGAGTCCGTATTATTGTAGGCGGTTACGTATGCGTATTTACGGTCGTATCTCGAGAAAATCAGCAAATCGCGTGAAAGATGCATAAGCAGGAATTCGCCGTTGCCGTAAATAAGATTTCTACGGCGGATATCGCCGATTTTTTGATAATGCGCCAGCAAATCGCTATCGATATTGTCCCACGGAAACGTACGGCGGTTAAATGGATCGGAGTAGCCTTGAAGTCCCGCCTCGTCGCCGTAAAATATCGTTGGGATACCAGGCAGAGTAGCCATCACGGTGTAGGCAGAAATCAGTCGCGTCTTTGCTGTCGCATACTCCCCATCGGTCATAGCAAGGGAGAACAGCTCCGAATTTTTCTTTCCATCCGGCTTAACTCCGCCAAGAGCAGTTATTATTCGTTTGGTATCGTGCGATCCAAGGATGTTCATCTGCATATCGCGTATGCGGATCGGCATATTCTGCATTACCTCGCAAAGCGCATATTCGAGTGCGCCGGTTGATTTATCTCTGACGTACGATATGATTCCCAGCCTCAAAGGATAATTCATAACACCGTCAAGCTGACGGCCGAGATAGTATTCCTTTCGCTTGCCGTAAGCGATCTTGTTCGATGCATCCTCCCACACCTCACCGTAGAGGATCGATGCGTCGGAGTACGCGGCAAGTCTATCCTTGATCGCCTCTGTAAATTCATTCGAAAGCTCGTCAACCACGTCAAGCCTTAGACCCGCAATACCCATAGCGGCGTATTTGGAAATCACGCCTTTTTCTCCAACAAAATACTCTCTGCATTTTTCTTTATCGGGGTTAATTCGTGGCAGAATTTCAATATTCCACCAAGATACATAGTCTTCGGGGTACGATTTAAAGTCGTACCAATCGAAATATTCCGAGTCCATTGACTGATATGCCCCAATCGTATGATAGCGAGAAAATTTGTTGAAATATATACTGTCTGCACCGGTATGATTGAATACTCCGTCAAGAATAATTCCTATACCGCGCGCCATCGCCTCACGGATTAAGAGCTGCAATGCACCGTCACCCCCGAAGCCGTAATCGACCTTCATATAATCAGCGGTGTCGTACTTATGGTTGGAGGTAGCTTCAAATATCGGACTTAAGTAAATTAGATTTACACCGAGCGAGCGTATATAATCAAGCTTTTCTATTACTCCGTAAAGCGTTCCGCCGTAAAAATAATTGTTCTTGATAGGCGCTCCGGGATAGTCGGGATATTCCGGTAATGGCGCGTCCCAATCCGCGAGGTATACGTTGCCGTCCTTTTTCTCGGTATATTTGCCACGCGCGAATCTGTCAACGAACACTTGATATATTACGCCGCCGCGGTATTGATTGGGGGCAGGATGCTTAAAGCTTGAAACCGTCAGCTGAAACGGCTCGCCTGTTTTTTTATCCGTAAAGACTACGTTGTTTTTATCTTTATGCCCGTAGACAGTGCCGCAAACCGATGAAAGCTTGACATGAAAGAAGTAAAGCCCTGCGCCAAGCTGCTTTATAGGTACGGATGCCAAGTATATGTCACAGGCGTCTTCAATCCTTGACCATACGGCGCGGATTACCGATACTTCGCATTCACTTTTCTCGTCGGTTATTACGACGTCGGCAAAGGCAGTACCGAGCGAGCGAGGTATTTTAAATTTTAACGAACATTTCTCGGTTATTTCGTACGCCGTTGTGGGTAGTGAGTGCCCATTGTGAAGGTATCGTACCTCACCCGTTGCGCCGACGGATTCTTCCCTTGAAATGCGAAAAGTTTTACTGCTCATCCGCCATCTCCGATAATTATTTGTTGTATTCTCTTACGGGTTTAGCGTGCCAAATTTCGTTAGCGTAATTCGTAATACTGACGTCGGAGGAGAAAATTCCGCTTCTCGCGGTGTTCATAAGCGATTTTTTGGACCACTCGCGAGTGTTGCCGTAGTCGGATATCGCTCTCTCGTAAACGTTTATATAGGACTCAAAATCAGCAAGGCACATAAACGGATCGGAAACACCGTAGCTTGCATTTAAAAGATAGTCGGTGATGTATGAAAAATCCTCACCTGCAATAGGCTTCATCAGTCTATCGATCACGCCCTGAAGCACGGGGGATGAGCGATAAAATGTCTTGGAGTCGTAGCCGTTACGCCACAGCTCCTCCACCTCTCCTGTATTCATACCGAAGATATAAATATTATCCTTGCCTACTGCATCGAATATTTCAACGTTTGCTCCGTCAAGAGTTCCCATAGTAACAGCACCGTTCATCATAAGCTTCATGCAGCCGGTACCGCTCGCCTCCTTGCCTGCGAGAGAAATCTGCTCTGAAATATCTGCCGAAGGTATAAGAACCTCTGCAACTGAAACGTTGTATTATTCCATAAAGACTATCTTAAGTCTATCTCTTGTGAGAGGATTGCTTGCAAGCTCTTCTGCAAGAAACCAAATAAGTTTGATCAGCTTTTTTGCCATAACGTATCCCGGTGCCGCCTTACATCCAAAGATAAAAGTTTGCGGCGGAATACTTGAATTCGGATTTTCAACGATCTCGTTATAAAGAGCTATGATTTTGATTACGTTCAAAAGCTGGCGCTTATACTCGTGCATTCGTTTGATCTGCACGTCAAAAATTGAGGACGGATCTATTCTTTTGCCCGTTTTTGAATACGCGTAGTAAGCGAAGCTTTCCTTGTTAAATCGCTTAATGCTCGCGATTTTTGATAAAACCTCGTCGTTATCGGCAAACTGTTCAAGCTTTATAAGATTGCTTGCCTCCTCCCTGAATTCCGAACCGATAAGCTCATCAAGCAGGGCGGCAAGGCGTGGATTGGCAGTGTTAAGCCATCTGCGATGCACCACTCCATTCGTTACGTTAGTAAACTTCCATGGCGTCATTTTGTAAAAATCGTGGAAAATCGTGCGCTTAAGAATGTCGCTGTGAAGCTTTGAAACTCCGTTTACGGTATGTGAGCCAACTACGGAAAGATTAGCCATACGGACCTGATTATACGCGACGATAGCCATTTTAGAAATGCGGTCCCAATCACCGGGATACATATTCCAAAGGTCAGCCGTAAATCTGCGGTTGATCTCGGTCACTATATTGTAAATTCTCGGAAGCTTCATACTGAAAAGGTCAACTCTCCAGCATTCAAGTGCCTCGGGAAGCACTGTGTGATTTGTATAAGACACAGTCTTTACAACCACACTCCAAGCATCATCCCAGCTATATGAATAAATATCCATCAAAAGTCGCATAAGCTCGGGGATACACAAAGCGGGATGAGTATCGTTTATATGGATCGAAACGTTGTCTTCAAAGCCGGCAAGCGAGCCGTGGTCGGCAAAATAATCGCTTATAATGCTCTGAAGGGATGCTGAAACGAGGAAATATTGCTGTGTAAGTCTCAAGAGTTTGCCCTCGTCGTAGTCATCCTTTGGATAAAGCTGCTTCGTTACGATCTCGGCGTTATTTGACTCGTTAATGCTTTTGAGATATGAGCCTTGTGCCATAGAATTAAAGTCGCGCACGGGATTTTGAGCAGCCTTTGCACGCCAGAGTCTTATTTTGTTTACGGCGTTGGTTTCCGTTCCCGGGATAAGCAGGTCGTACGGAACCGCCTTGAGCTCATCGTACTCGTAGTTATAGATCTTGAGCTCGCCATTTTCCCACTTCTCCTCGATCTTACCACCAAGGCGGATTATTACGCTTTGCTCGGGGTGAGGTACAAGCCAGCTACCTCCGCTGACAAGCCACTTATCAGGCAACTCTACCTGCTCTCCGTCAATAATTTTCTGCTTGAAAAGTCCCGTTTCATAGAGTAAGGAGTATCCGTTTGCCGCATAATCCTTTGCTGTCAGGGAATCCATAAAGCAGGCTGCAAGACGGCCGAGACCGCCGTTGCCGAGTCCGGGGTCACGCTCGCAGGCATAAACTCTTTCAAAAGAAGTTCCGAAATCAAGAAGCACGGCGGAGAGCTCGTCGTATATGCCAAGATTTACGGCAGCATTTTTGAGTGAGCGACCGACCAAAAACTCCATACAAAGATAATATATCTTCTTTGCACCGGAGGCTTTAATTCTCTTCTTAAAATCACCTCTGTACTCAAGCATTATATCCTTGATCGCATGGGTGGTCGCGTGGTATATAGCCTCGTCTCCGGCATCCTTCGGGTTTACTATTCCACGTGTAACTAGTTTTGCTTCAATACGCTCGCGCAACTCGTGCTTTTCGATGTGCGGCTTTTTAGCAAATGCCGCGGTAAAATTTTGTTCACTAGACATTGTTTATTCCTACAAGTTTAATAAATTGTTATAAATAGCTATATATTTTTGAGCAGATTGACTCCAAGAGAAGTCACTGTTGATAGCGCGCTTTGAAAGCGCATACCATTCGTCTTTGTTTTTATAGAGAGAAAGCGCATTTTTGACGGTGTATAACAGCTCGTGCGCATTGTAATTTGAAAATACGAATCCGTTGGAGTTTCCCTCTCCGTATGAACGTATTGAGTCGTAAAGTCCGCCTACACCGCGCACTATCGGAACTGTTCCGTATGAGCATGCAATCATCTGCGCCAAACCACAAGGCTCACTCTTTGACGGCATAAGGAACATATCCGCCGCCGCATACATCCGCTTTGAAATGACTCGGTCAAATTTAATAAGAGCCTTAAAGTTAGGATATTTTTCAGCCAGGGAGATGAACGCATCCTCGTAAACCGACTCGCCTGTACCGAGCAAAACGAGCTGAATATCCTCATTGAGTAGCTCATCAATTATATGAAGCACGAGGTCTATTCCCTTGCCCGCGGTCAGACGCGTTATCATAACCGCGAGCGGCGTATCCTTTGAAACGGGCAAGCCAAGCTCAGCCTGAAGCGCAGCCTTATTCTTTGCTTTGCCCGATTTATAGGTACGCTTGGTGTATTTTGAGTAGATATCTCCGCCAAGGTCGGGGGAAAAATAGTTATAATCTATTCCGTTAATAACGCCGCACATTTTATGCTTTGCAGCGCGTATCACCTCTGAAAGACC
>JAGCJI010000027.1 GCA_017648085.1 Clostridia bacterium
AGGCGCCTGATCTCCTTTGCGGGAATACACCCCGAATGTGAGGACATTGAGGGTAAAATGGCGGCTATTAAAAAAGCCGGCTTCCTCGGTGTAAAAATACACCCCGACTATCAGGGCAGCTTTATCACCGCGCCCGGATACGTCCGGATAATGGAATGTGCCAAGGAATACGACCTTACAGTCGTAACCCATTCGGGCATAGACGCGGCATACCCCGACGAGCCGAAATGTCCCCCCGCTTTAGTAAAGGAGCTTATACGCGCGGTTCCGCACTCAAAATTCGTTTTAGCACACTACGGAGCAAACGAGAGATATGACGAGGTGCTTGATATTCTCTGCGGAGAGGACGTTTATTTTGACACGGCATACGTGCTCCGCTTTATAGGAGAGGAAAAATTCAAGGCGATTTTAGAAAAGCACGGAGCGGACAGAATCCTTTTCGCATCAGATTGTCCGTGGAGTGATATGAAGTGTGACGTGGATATTATCCGCTCATACGGACTTTCAAAAGAGGTGGAAGATAAAATCTTTTTCGAAAACGCAAAACGGCTTTTAAATATTTGATTTTCACGAAGGTGACTATGAATTACAACGAAAAAACCCACGCCCTCGGCTCAAGAGGTCGGTAATAAGAGAAATTTTTGAATACAGCAAGGCTCGCGCCGCCGAGATAGGCACAGAGCGGGTTTTTGATTTCAGTCTTGGAAATCCCAGTGTTCCCGCGCCCGATGAGGTGAATGCAACTCTCCGCGAGCTGCTCGCCACGGAAAGCTCGGTTTTGCTACACGGGTACACCTCTGCACAGGGTGATGCTGAAACTCGCAAAACGGTAGCGGACAACATACGCGAAAGATTCGGCGTGAATATTTCACCCGACCTAATCTATATGACGTGCGGCGCGGCAGCATCGCTTTCCATATCCTTAAAGGCGATAATTGAGGAGGGGAAAAGGGACGAATTTATCGTTTTCGCCCCATTCTTCACCGAGTACCGCGTATTTATAGAAAACGCGGGCGGCAAAGTCGTTATAAGCGAGCCGGAGGAAAAAACCTTCCAGATAAACCTCTCTGACCTGGAGGCGAAAATCAACGAAAAAACCAAGGCGATAATATTAAACTCCCCGAATAATCCGAGCGGTGTCGTATACACCGAGGAAACCATCAAGGGAGTTGCGGATATACTTGACAGAAAGTCAAAGGAATACGGCGCGCCGATATATCTTATTGCAGACGAGCCCTACCGCGAGCTTGTCTACGGTGACGTTTTCGTGCCCTATCTTATGAACTATTATCGCGACACGGTGGTGTGCTATTCCTTCTCAAAGTCCCTTTCCCTGCCCGGTGAGAGAATCGGTTATATTGCGGTTTCTCCGAATATGCAGGACGCACGAGGAGTATACCTTTCCGTGTGCGGTGCGGGCCGCTCGCTCGGCTACGTTTGCGCACCGAGTCTTATGCAGCAGCTTGTGAAAAAATGTATTAACGCCAAGGTGAATATCAAGGCATACAAAAAGAATCGCGATCTACTTTACGGCTCTCTCACCTCTTACGGATACGAGTGCGTTAAGCCGGACGGCGCGTTTTACCTTTTCGTAAAGTCGCCGAGCGGTGACGCTTACGAATTTTACGAGAGAGCGAAGGCGCACGAGATTTTAGTAGTTCCCTGCGACGATTTCGGCGTTAAGGGGTACGTGCGAATCGCATACTGTACCGATTACGAGCGAGTTGTGGGTGCTTTGCCCGCATTCTCCGCGCTCGCCAAGGAGTACGGTCTTTAATTTTAATAAAAAAATCGGCACGGGTTGCGCCTTTTTGCAATCCGTGCCTTTTTATTTAGTTTTCAACAAGAGAGATAAACTCCTCTATCTGACGGGCTATACTTTCAAGACCCGCACACCAGAAGGATTTTTCCGTAAGGTCAACGCCCGCGATAGCAGCACACTCCTCAATATCCGTAACGCTGGTCATATAGAGCATCTTTTTGTAGGTATCGACGAAGGGCGCGCCCTCCTTTTGATACTTCGCGTAAAGACCGCGGGCAAAAAGTCCGCCGAATGCATAGGGGAAATTATAGAAGCTTAAGCCGCCGCTGTAATAGTGCCCCTTGCAAAGCCACATGTACGGGTGCATAACAGCCTCGTCAAGTCCGTCACCGTACGCCTTTTTCTGCGCGGCGAGCATCAGCTCGCACATTCTGTCCGCGCTCATAAATTCACTGGGGCGATGCTCAAACACCGACGCCTCAAACGTATATCTTGAATAAATATCAACGATGATCTGACACGCATCCATCAGCTGATTTTCAATCAGGGCGATCCTTTCATCCTTGTCCGCGGCGGCGGATATCGCCTTGTCCATAACCAGCACCTCGTTAAAGGTGGACGCAGTTTCGGCTACGGGCATAGAATAATCCTGATTCAGAGGAGAATGCGAGAATATGCGGCTGTCGTGGAAGGAGTGACCAAGCTCGTGCGCCAGAGTTACGACTGCGCTGAACGAGCCGTCGAAGTTGGTGAGCACCCTGCTCTCCTTCGCGCTTGCAACGGCACAGTCAAACGCGCCGCCAACCTTTCCCTCTCTCGGATAGAAATCTATCCAGCGGCACTCAAACGCGCGCTTTACCATATCGTGAAGCTCCGCATCAAAGCCACCGAAAATATTTAAAAGATAATCTTTTGCCTCGTCAATGGTAAAGGTCTTGTCGCTCTTGCCCATCGGAGCAAAGAGATCGTACCAGGGAAGTCCGCCCTCGTGACCGAGAGCCTTTGCTTTAGCTCGCAAATACTTGCGGAAGGTGGGCAGATAATCCTCCATAGCACTCATAAGCGCATCAAGAGTTTCCCTCCTCATTCTTGAGGTGTAAAGAGTTTTCGCAAGCGGCGACTCGTAGCCGCGAAGCTCGCACTCCGACAGCACCTGCAGCTTTATGCTGTTAAGGGCAAACGCCACGGCGTCCTTGATGGAATCGTAGCACTTCAGCTCAGCCTCGTAAGCGTCACGGCGCACCGCAGGGTCGGGATCGTAGGCAAGGTTGCGGACGGTTGAGAGAGTAACCTCATTGCCGCGATAGTTAACCTTGACTCCGCTCGTAAGCGAGCTGTGCAAATCGCTCCATGCGCCCGCACCGGAGATATTCAGCTTTGCAAAAACGGTTTCCTCACCGTCGCCAAGCAGGTATTTACTATCCCTTTTTATGTTTTTCAGCATGTATTCGTATTCTTTAAGCGCCGGGTTTGCCTTTATTATTTCGTCAAGCCCGTCGCAAGCGGCAATTATCTTCTCTATCTTTGCCGTGGGTGCGGCGATCGCGCTTAACATCCCCATAAGCCGACCGAGGTATGACGCCGCGTCGGCATCCTTTGTATTGGCAGAATAGGTGAGGTTGCAGTAAATTACGAGCTTGCCCGCAAGATAGGTGATCTCCTCCTTGGTTTTAACGTATTTCAGAATGAGGGTATCGGGAGCAAGAGCCGCTGCCCCGTCGGCGAGAGCTGCCATTTCAGATATTGCATCTGACATAGCTTTAAGGTCGGATACGAAGCTCCCGTCCTCAAAGCCACTATAAAGCACGGTAAGATCCCACGTGTTATTCATATAAAAGCTCCTTTTTTCATTTTTTAAAATTTTAACACAAAATAAAGTAAAAGTCAATTTTTTCTTAAAGTTATTGAAATATTAATAAACCTGGGGTATAATATACTAAAAATAGATTTTATTTTAGGAGGTATTCATTATGCCCGGACCCGGAGGCGGCGCACGCGGAGGCGGCGGCGGACGCGGATTTTCAGGAGGAGGCAGAGGTTTTTCGGGAGGTGGCAGATCCGGCGGAGGATTTAGCGGCGGACACCATCACCATCACGGACACTTCGGCTTTAGCTTCTGGCCGCGCAGAAGATATTACGGATATGGCGGAGGCTGTCTTGGCGGCTTAATATCCGCGATGATAGCGCCCATCATTATGATAATTATAGCAGCGGTGTTCCTTTTCGTATCCGTCACAAGCGCATTTACGGCGATTGCAAACGGCGGAGTGATTCAATATAACGAGGAAAAGCTGCAAGACTACGCCGACCGACAATACGCCGAAATATACGGCGCGTCAACCGCATACGAGGATAATATTCTCATCGTATTCGTAACCGATGAGGAATACTATAACTACGCATATATCGCGTGGGTTGGAGATCACATATCCCAGAGCATTAACTATATGTTCGGTGCGAGCGGCACGGTGCTTGGACGCGCAATGGATGCCAACATTAACCAAACGAATTACAAATACTCGCTTGATTCAAACCTTGCATTCGTGGTCAACACGATGAGGGACAGAGTTGCAGCGCAGTCCAATATGTTCGACTGCACGGAGACGCACAATCAGGTCGACCCGAAATTTGTCAACAACACCGATCTGCCCATGACCGCCGCCACGGTGAGTGAGGCACTTGTAGCGTTTGAGACGGCAACCGGCATCACTATGTCTATCGTAGTTGACGATGCAGAGGACGTATTCGGCAAGACTATGCCCGTCGGATATATAATCACAGCGATCATCGCCATTGCAGTTATCGCGGCGGTCATCTACTATATCTACAAGAACAGAAAGGGCGGAGGCGGCGCGAGCGGTAATACAAGCGGCGACGACGCAGGAAACGGATATACCGGTTCAAGAAGGAAGGACTCAAGCTTCGACACAGGCACCTTTGGATAGCAGCATAAAATATTTTAAGCGGAACAGTCAAGCTGTTCCGCTTTTTTCTTTATTTTTTAACACGGCTGCCCACTTTATTGTAAATATAGCGGTAAAGAGCCGCAATACCGAGGACGACGAGCAGTATAAATGCCATCCAATAAAACGAGCCTATCCTATACGGCATAACGTCCGACGTGCCGAAGATGCCCGCGGGGGATCTGTGGTTTAAGAAGAAGTACGGAAAGGGATCGCCCCTGCCGAAATCGACGTTAAGGCAAAATAGGACGGTGGAGAAGATCGCATACGCCAAAAGCGGAATAAGGGAGGCGAGGAGTTGCAATTTTGTGACACGGGGCTTCACCTCGTCGAAGAAGAAGTCAAAAATTGCGAGAGTGGGGGTAAGAACGTGGGTAAAAATGCTTGAAAGCCCCCAGGCGTTATAGTCCGCGTTCCCCGCACCGGGTGCAAGCACAGCACAGAATATAAATCCCGTGACGGTGATTGAAACCGTGAATACATATCGCAAGGCATAGAGAGTTTTTGTGACACGGGGGTTGTCCTTAAGCTTTTGTGAGTGTGTAACAATAAGGATTAAAAAAAGGGTTAACCCAATCCATATATTAGACTGCCCCGTAAAGTAAAGCAGCCTTTTTGCAGGGTGGGAATAGCCGTCGGCGCGTGCGGAAAAGAAGCTTAACACCACTCCGAGAAGTGAGGTTATAACGGTTGTTATTTTCGTCACGGTGGAAATTTTCTTATTCATTTTTCTCCCCCTTTGCGTATTCCGTCGGATTTTTGCCCGTGTTCTTTTTAAAAAACCGGCTGAAATAGGCTACGCTTGAAAATCCAAGCGTTTCCGAAATCTCGCTGACCGAAAGCTCCCCGGAAAGAAGCAGCATTTGCGCCTGCCGCACAAGCAGGCGGTCGCGATAACCTAGCGGCGTTAAGCCGAGGTATGAGTGAAAAAGGTTATATAGCTGCGCCCTGCCAAGAAAGCAAATGGCGGCGAGGTGTGAGCAATCTATCGGCTCTGCGAAGTGGGAGTGAAGATACTTTATTGCAGGGCCTATTTTGGATTTATATAGGTTTGTGGGATGCTCAAGAAGAGAAGCGAGCATACCTATAAGCTTCTCGGTCTTGAAAACGGTGTTATCATCAAAGCGGCACTCCTCGCACAGCTCGGCAAGCCTAGCCTTAAAGCTCGGTGTAACTGCATCGGTAATCTTTTTCGGCCCCTCGGAGAATAGTGCAAGCTCACCGCCTATTACGACGTTAAAATCTATGCGATAGAAGGCTATTGCATCGCTAACAACCGTCAGGGTATGCTTTGAGCCGAGCGGCAGATATATAAGCGAGCCGGCGGTGAGAGGAGTTCTTTCCCCATCGCACTCATATACACACTCGCCGCGCGAAAGGTACATAAAGCCGTTGTGACGTCGTGCGGAAGTTTTAAACTCACGGAAGCTCGGCTCTTGGTAAAGCACGCCGATATCCGTTATAGCAAAGCTGTATTTGTTCAGTTCTTCAAAGGTTATTATCATATTATCACCTCAACAAAATTATAACCCGTTACACGAGCCTTGTCAACAAGAAGTTAGAAAATTGTGCAAATATATTTGTAATAGGTGTATAGACTTTCGATGCGCGGAATGGTAAAATGAAATAAAAGGCGGTGGTATAAATGGAAAAACAAAAGCTGATACGCACAATGCAGGTTTTCGACGAGTACGAGCGTCGGTTTGCCGAGGCAAGACTTAAGAGAAAATTCAATATAAATAAGACCGATGACGAAAAGGAAGAGGTACGCGAGAAGGTCAAGGAAATTCTCGCCTACGACGAAAAGCTCTTGCCCGAGATACGCGATATGCGCGAGGTGTCGCGCATGGAATTTTCGGGATACAGCGTTACACAGCTGACCTTTTCAACCTGGGAGGGCGTGCATTCCGCCGCATCGCTTTATATGCCCGATGCGGAAGGTCCCCTGCCCCTCGTCTTTCTTTTCTGCGGACACGGAAAGGTGGGCAGGCTCTCACCGAGCTACGCCTTTATGGCGCACAGACTTGTAAAGCTCGGATTTGCGGTAATAGTTCCCGACAATATCGGTCAGGGCGACCGCGAATTTATGGGACATTGGGACTCTGTCGGCCCGTTTTGGTGCGGACTTACGCTGCAAGGTATGATAGTGATGGAATCGGTGGCACTTATACGCCATATGAGGTCGGATAAAAGGTTTGACAAGGGCCGCTTTGTCGCGTGCGGCAACTCGGGCGGCGGCACGCTCTGTCTTTTGCTAACAGCACTTGCGCCCGAGCTTGCAGCAATTTCCGCGAGCGGATACCCCTCTGAATTTGAATATATTTTCTCAAAGGAACGTAAGCATTGCAGCTGCAATCTTTTGCCCGGAATAATGAAGGGCCCCGAGATGTGGGAAATCCTTTCCCTTTTTGCGCCGAAGCCCCTGCTGCTCGAGCAGGGCGAGCTTGATCACCTTATACCGAACGAATACGCGCAGAGGAACGCGCGCAAGGTAAGAGCGGTATACGAGCTTGCGGATGCAAATGATAATTTCGACTTTAAAACCACGGGTGAAGCACACGCCTGGAAAAGCGCGGATAGATATATCATATCCTCTTTTCTTGCAAAAGCTGTCGGCATGCCGATGCCGACCGAAGAAAACGACGAGAGCGATGAGATTCTCGCATCCCTTGATGCCTCGCACGTAACCTTGCCGAGCGGCGCGCTGACTACCGATGCCGCGGCAGAAATGCTCACCGGCATCAAGATGCCCGAGGGCACACGTCTATCTGATATATTCCCCCCGAAATATAACACACGCCCCCTCACCGAGTCCGAAATCGTCCCCGACCTTGGCAGAGGCGACGTTATGAAATTCCTTGCTCAAATGGAATGTGCGCTTGAAAAGTAGCCAACAACAATAGGCGTTATAAAATAAAACAAAATTGCCCCGTGCGAAGAGAGTTAACTTCACACGGGGTGTTTTTTCATTTAATGTTTCACAAAGCACAGTTGCTGTCAAACTTATAAACGGAGAGGCAAAGGCCTCGGTTTTAAACGATGCCTTTTTGAATTTACACTAGCCGGTGAGCTTTTATGCTACAGTAACGCTTACTCCTCAAAATCGGCAAGTTTGTAAATTTCTCTTCCCTTTCTTTTGGCATATTTATATGCCGCGTACGCTCCTCCCCAAGAGTGCAAAACGTAGCAGACCAAGTAATCAGCTTTATCGATCATATATTGATTACGGTATGTAATCGCGTATCGTTTGGGTTTATTCTCTATTTCGGGATAAATAACAAAATCATATCCTTTTTGCCGATTATGCAGACGATCATGCAAGCAGCTAGACGTTAAGTATGGAGTAACGAATATAAGCGAGATTTTCGGATGTGTCTTTTTATACTTTTCGCAGCAAGCGTGGGCAAAGGCGTCAAAATTCCCGTATCCACCAAGATACATATCCGCCAGCTCGTCACCAACCTTCTTTTCGAGAAAGGCAAGTATTTTTTGCTCGTATTCCTCTGTTCCGAGGAAATCAGCGTGTCCAAAAAACGTCACAGTCATAGCTTCACTCCTGTTTTTATGTAGGTGTGCCTACATAGTATAACACGAGCTTTGTAAAAAATCAACACTATGTAGGTAAACCTTCTTATATTTTTGGAAATTTATTGATAACATATAGGTAGGTGAATCTACGGAAGTTAAATCTACTTATAGGAGGGTGAGCGACTTGACTGTAAACGACGCGGTTGCAAAGCGCATTTCAAAGCTGCTTTCCGAAAACAATATGTCCCAATACCGTTTGGAGCAGGAATCAGGCATACAGCACGGAAGTATGCAATGCATTATGAACGGACGAAACAAAACGGTAACCTTAAGCACGGTAATGATGCTGGCGAGAGGCTTTCATATCTCTCTTACAGAGTTTTTGGATGACGAGATATTCCGTTCGGAAAATTTAGAGATAGAGCAATAAAATGCCGATGTATCGATTATGACGCATCGGCTTTATTTTGTGCAAAATTCTTGTCAAAAGCTCCGGCGATGGCTATAATGCACTATATAATGCGTAATATGTGCGCAGATAACAACCGTTTGGTTAATTTTCAGTTTATTTTCGCGTGTTATATTATATAATACCGACATATTTCGATTGGATTTTCACGGCAAAAAATTCGTTTTATAACTATGGAGGAAAGCAGCATGTCCTGCAAATGCATTTTGAGCGATAAAGAAATCCCGATTTTTTTCTCAACCGACGATAACTACATCCCCTACCTTGACGTTGCGGTTTCATCACTTATACAGAACGCATCCAAATCATATAACTACAAAATAATAGTACTTAATACGGGCCTTAAGGAAGAGAACGTTAATACGGTGAAGAAAAACGAGCAGCCCGGATTCACCATTGAATTCATTGATATTTCAAAGGACATTGAGTATATCAAGTCGAAATTCAAGGACGTATATCATTTCTCGCCGGTTATGTATTACCGTCTGTTTATCGCTTCCCTTTTTCCGCAGTACGATAAAATAGTTTATCTCGATTGCGACCTTGTTGTGCTGGGCGACGTTTCGGAGCTTTATTTCACCGATATAGGCAATAATATTATCGCAGCGGCACCCGAGCAATACGTTCAGAATACCACCGAATTCATACTTTATGCCGAGAAGGCGATCGGCGTGGACGTTAAGGGCTACGTCAATTCGGGAGTTTTGGTTATAAACCTGAAGGAATTCAGGAAAAACAGAATCGAGGAGCAATTCACCGATTTAATAACTAAATACGATTTCGACCTGCTCGATCCCGACCAGGCATATCTCAACTACCTGTGCCACGGCAAAATTCACGTTCTTGCGAACGGATGGAACAAGGAACCGATGTCCCTTGCGCTCGAAGGCGAAAAGAATATAGTGCACTACGCGCTTTACAAGAAGCCCTGGCAGTACGACGACGTTATGGACGGCGAATATTTCTGGTATTACGCCCGTCGCTCGCCCTTCTACGATAAATTATGCGAGAACAAGAATAATTTCGGCGATGCTGATCGTGCGTCAAAGGAAGAAACCGCGCATGAGATACTTGAGCACGCGATCAAAATAGTTGATTCCGACGAAACGTTTTCTAAAAAGCTGTGTAAAAGGTAGAAAGAAAAATGGAGAAATCCCCACACAAATTAGAGCTTTTACGCCGAATTGCCGAGCTTGAAGCAAAGGAGCTGTGGCATGTTGACGTAGAGGACGACCCCGAAACCTATCCGCTTATGCCGGAGGACGTGGATTATCTTAACGAGAAGCTCGGAAACAAAATCAAGAACCGCTTTGCCAATACGATGGGCACCCGCTTCTTCGATAAAATGATAAAAAACCGCCAGCTTATTATAAAAGAGGTACGCGGAATAGAAAACTTTACCGCCGTTACGGGCGGGCGGATCGTCACCTGCAATCATTTCAGCGTTGGTGACAACTACGCGGTATGGCTCGCCCTACGCGAGCATATGGGCGGCAGAATGCTTTATAAGGTTATTCGAGAGGGCAATTACACAAATCCGCCAAAGCCGTTCGGTCTTTTTATGCGACACTGTAACACCCTGCCCCTTTCAAGCCAGGTTGCAACCATGAAAAAGTTCATGCGCGCCGTAGCTACTCTACTTGGGCGTGGCGAATCGATACTGATATACCCCGAGCAGAGCATGTGGTGGAATTACCGCAAGCCGAAGCCTATGCAGGACGGTGCTTTTGCGCTGGCAGTACGCAACAATGCGCCCATAGTGCCGATTTTTATCACGATGGAGGACAGCGACGTGCCCGACGGCGACGGATTTTTCGTGCAGGAATATACGGTTCATATTTTGCCCGCGATATATCCCGACGCGACGCTTTCCGCAGCAGAAGCAAAAGCAAAAATGAAAGAGGAAAACTATGCGGCTTGGGTAAGAGTTTACGAGGACTTTTACAAAAAGCCACTCGTTTACGGTGAATCATGACGCTGTATCTTTCCGTAATAGGCATTGCCGCCACGATAATTTCTGCTATAAATATAGCGTGCAACACGGCTATGTGGTATTACGTTATCATCGCGGTTATATGGTGCATAGCGCTTCAGTTTGCCGCCGACGGCACTATTGCCATAATAATAAACAAAATGCCGAACAGATACTTTGGCGTTGACAACAGGCACTATTTCGTTTCCGAGCGCGAGGTGCGCCTTTACAAGCGGCTCAATGTAAGACGGTGGAAGGACAAGGTTTGGGAGCTGGGGGGACTTGGCGGCTTCAGCAAAAAAAGCCTCGCAGAACCGAACAGCCCCGAATATATAGAACGCTTTATCATTGAGTGCAATAAGGGCGTCTTGACGCACAGGCTATCTTACCCGGCGGGCTTTCTTGCCATGCTGACGTTGCCGAACGTTTGCTCGCTTACTGTGGCTCTGCCCGTTGCGGTCGTTAACGTTTTTCTGAACATTTTACCGACTCTTGCGCTTCGGTACAACACGCCCATGCTTCAAAAGGCATTAAAGAGGTTAAAGCGCAAAAGGGAGCTTGTTACAAGCGGTAAATAACAATTAGCGGAGTAAAACACGCCGTCCCGAAACAGAGAACGCGAAAAAAACCGCCTTTGTTGACTTTTAAAGAAATTTACATTATAATAAATACAGTATAACAAGGAGGTTATTATGGCAGCTTTCAGTTTACCCTACGTGGGCAATATTTCAATCATGCTTGAATACGCGCTGTTGACGCTCGGCGGGCTTATATGCATTATGGGTGTTATCGCGCTTATAACGAGCATAATGCTTGCAATAAAGTACGTGCGCTTTAACAAGTGGGAAAACAGCAGCGGCTTAACCGGTGAAGAGGTGGCAAGGATAATACTTGACCGCAACGGCCTTTCGGATATTAAGGTTAAGGTCACCGGCTCTATAATGTTCGGCAACAGCTACAGCCACTATTTTAAGAAGGTTCGCCTGCGCCGCTTTACAAAGCATAAGACCAGCCTTACGGCTATGGCTATGGGTGCTGAAAAGTCAGCGCTTGCCGTTCTGGATGCCGAAGGAGATCCGAGCATGAGAAGGCGAATCCGCCTCGTGCCCATTATTAGCTTTGGTCCGTTTGCTTTTATCCCGCTGATATTGATCGGCGTGGTAGTCGACGTTTTATTCTTTGGGGCAACCGGATATATCGCAATAGGAATAGCCGCGGTATCCATCCTCTTTTATCTTGCATCCCTCATCCTTTCCATATCCACGCTTACAACGGAAAAGCGCGCCCAGGAGCGCGCGTGCCAGCTGCTTGAGGCAGATGGTCTTGCCACGGGAGATGAAATCAGAGCAATAAGAGAGCTTTATCACCTTTATAACGTTCAGTACGTGAACGATATAATTATCTCTGCCCTCGAGCTTATATACAGAATTCTTGAGCTCGTGCTGTCCATCACCGGCAAGGACGACTAGGGCGACACCACCAACAGAACAATATACCACCATTCCACTTTTTACGATAATTTAAATGCGGAGATGCCATAACGGCATCTCCGCATTTGGTTTTCTTCGGTAATTACATTAACTTAAGATAAAGCTCCTTTATCTCCGCAACGCTGGTCGCGCGGGGGTTGCCGGGACGGCAAGCATCTGCATAAGCCGACTCAGCAAGGAAGTCAACGTCCTCTGCACGAACGATATCCTTGAGGTCAGCGGGAATTCCAACGTCAAGAGAAAGCTGCTTTACCGCATTGATAGCTGCGCTCCTTGCCTCATCAAGAGTCATTTCGGACACGCCCCTAACGCCCATTGCAACTGCAATATCTCTGTACTTCTCACCGGTTGCGGGAGCGTTGTACTCCATAACGGTGGGAAGAATGATTGCGTTTGCTACACCGTGTGGGGTGTCGTAAAGCGCACCGAGGGGGTGTGCCATCGAGTGAACTATACCAAGGCCGACGTTAGAGAAGCCCATACCTGCGATATACTGACCGAGAGCCATTCCCTCTCTGCCCTCCGCGGTATTGTTTACAGCACCTCTGAGGTTCTTTGCTATAATTTCAATGGCTTTGATGTGGAACATATCGGAAAGCTCCCACGCTCCGCCGGTGATATATCCCTCGATAGCGTGTGTAAGTGCATCCATACCGGTTGCCGCAGTGAGTCCCTTGGGCATCGTGGACATCATATCGGGGTCAACTACCGCTACGACGGGAATGTCGTGAACGTCCACGCAAACCATCTTTCTGTTATTTTCCGCATCGGTGATAACGTAGTTTATGGTAACCTCTGCCGCAGTACCTGCGGTAGTGGGAACTGCAATGATGGGTGTGCATTTGTTTTTAGTGGGAGCGACACCCTCAAGGCTTCTGACGTCGGCAAATTCGGGATTCTCAATGATGATGCCGATAGCCTTCGCGGTATCGATAGAAGATCCTCCGCCGATAGCAACGATGCAGTCTGCACCGCTTGCCTTAAATGCCGCCACACCGTTCTGTACGTTCTCAATAGTGGGATTGGGCTTAATGTCGCTGAATACGTCGTATGCGATCTTTGCAGCGTCAAGAACGTCGGTCACCTTCTTGGTAACGCCAAATTTAATGAGGTCGGGGTCGGAGCAGACAAAAGCCTTCTTGAAGCCTCTTGCCTTAATTTCATCCGCAATGGCTCCAATCGCGCCCTTGCCATGATAGCTTGTTTCGTTAAGTACAAATCTGTTTGCCATGTTTAAAACTCCTTTGTTAAAATATTAACATAGTTATTATAACATATATGCAGAAAAATTTCAATACGTATTTGTAAATATTATTTTATAAATATCACCTGCCCGTGTCATATAGACGGGCTTTTTATCTTTTTTGCTGTTTTTTGCTTTAACGAAAGTGCCCTGTATTCAAAAGCGGTCGCTGTCGCAACAATCGGAAATAACGCACATTTTCAAAATTATCAATTCCCAAAAACGAGATTAACAAAACAAAAACATTTCCGAAAAAAATCAAAAACAAACGCCCCGTATAATACAGTCACAAAATCAAAACAGAAACAGAGAGGTAATTAAAATGAACAGAAACGACCAGCAGTTTATAGCACAGAAGATACGCACGCAGTATATGGAAAAGGAGTCCACCGAGCTTGATGCGCTCCGCGAGCTTGACAGGAAGGTTAAGCGCCCCGCAAACGTGTTTGCATATGTTTTCGGCAGCATCGGTGCGATTGTTATGGGCGCGGGCATGAGCCTTGTTATGACCGACATCGGCGCAACCATCGGTATTACCAACGCATTAGTTCCCGGAATTGTAATTGGCGTTGTGGGACTCGGCATGGCTCTTCTCACCTATCCGATGTATAATGGGATTCTGAATTCGCGCAAGAAGAAATACGGTGCTGAAATCATAAAGCTCAGCGACAAAATTATGAATAAGTAATAAAAAGGAGAAATTTACAATGGGAATCAAAGCATTTTTTAAGAAGGCGTTTAGCGATATGAAGGAAAGTGCCAAGGCACAGCATGAGGTAGACCGTGCAAACTTTGCCGCAGCAAAAGCAGAGGCAAAAGCAAACTTTGAGGAAGCAAAGATGTCTCCCTCTCAAAGACAGGCGAAGATGCAGGCAGAGCGCGATGCTCAAATTGCGGCAGCCAACGAGCGCAAAGCGGCAGCCGATGCACGCACCCAAGCAGCGAAGACAAAATAACGACGTAAGCGAGGCGCGGAAACGCGCCTCGCTTTTGGATAAGACTATTAAAGATACGTCACTTTGACCAACACCTTGGCATTATATCTCTCCCCCCCTTCCGGGTGCGTCCGGCGGCGCACTGCTTGCGTTCAAGCTTGGTATGGCAGGCTATTCTCGAAAAGGCAAGATTTGTGTGATATATCGGGCAACGCTGAAAATCGGCGTTGCCTTTTTTTGAATTCAACACTTTTGGTGTTTTGTGTTGTTCAAATCAAGCTGAAAAAATGCTAAAATATATTGAATATTTTTCGAAAAAGGCGAAAACGCAAACAAAACTTTAACATTTCTATGTTATAATAAAGGTATAATATTCGCAGAAAGCCTTGCGAGCAAGTCTTGGCGCTGTCGCGCTAACCGCACTTCGTGCGGCTGCAATATTGAAATACGTCGTGAAAATGTATCAGCAAGCTATCCATTTTCACTTGTATTATAAAAGCAAAAATACGCCCTTTTGGAGGATAAAGATATGTTCAAAATTTTAATTGTGGAGGATGACAGAGATCTAAACCGCAGTGTTTGCTCGTTTCTCAATAACAGCGG
>JAGCJI010000028.1 GCA_017648085.1 Clostridia bacterium
GAATGGCGACTCGGATGGGGCTCGAACCCACGACCTCTAGCGTGACAGGCTAGCGCTCTAACCAACTGAGCTACCAAGCCATTCTTGAAGATGGAAGTAAAGAAACTTAAGTTCCTTTTACTTTTGGTGGAAAGTATAGGGCTCGAACCTATGACCCTCTGCTTGTAAGGCAGATGCTCTCCCAACTGAGCTAACCTTCCGTTAGACGCTCTAATATTATAACAGAGCGAAATGGATTTGTCAATAGTTTTTTCAAAAAAAGTCCCGACGAAAACAAAAAAATATTTTTGCACCCTTCAAGCCTGGGGGCGTGTTAAATTTTGGCTGCTGAATCCCGCTTTTCTGCCGGAGGCAAAAAGATAACTTTGGTTTGCATTTCTGCATTTCGGGCGAAAAAAGCAAACGGAATTTTCCCGTTTCCCGCTCGGCTTTAGCGCGGTTGTTTGGCTTTCTTGCGGCAAGTATGCGTTATTGCGCTGAGGTGCAATGAGGTGCAATTTTCACAGTCGGGAAAAGAGCGGGCGCGCGACATGTGAAAATGAAGGTTTTGATTCCTCAATCTGTCAAAATCGGCCCTCATAATACAGTAAGAGTAACAAATTATTTAAAAAGGGTTGACAAATGGTGTGGAATTATTTATAATATATATTACAATTCATATTTTGTCCATTTTTTGCAGTTTTGCTCCATACGGCAAATCGGATTTTGAATTCCGCGGCTTTGCGGAATTTCATTGTCCTCTTTTCCGCGATGCAGCGGAGAATGGTGCGTTTATTGAGATATAATGCGTCGGCAAACGGCGAATTGTATATAATTTTTATGGAGGTTCATTATCATGAACAAGACATTC
This sequence comes from Clostridia bacterium, assembly GCA_017648085.1. Lineage (GTDB taxonomy): Bacteria > Bacillota > Clostridia > Oscillospirales > CAG-272 > UBA1740. The sequence goes on from JAGCJI010000028.1 coordinate 851, forward strand.
AGAAAGGTATTCTGTCTGGCTCTCGTTTCCTGCATGCTGCTTTCCTGCGCGGCAGTTCTTTCTTCTTGCGGCGAACCTGATACAGGCTATACCTACAATGATGCGGTAGTTACTCTCTCCACAAACTGGAACCCGCACACTTACCAGACCGCAGATGAGTCTTATCCCATTGACTTCATCACCACCGGTCTCTACTCCTTCATCTTCAACGATGAGCTTAATCCCGTAGAGGGCAAGGAACCCTTCGCAGGATATAAGATCGTTCCTGAGATGGCGGCAGAGATGCCCGTTGACGTAACCGAGGCTGTTAAGGCGGCACATCCCGAATTCAAGATTCCTGAATCTGCAACCGCCGGCTATGCTTACACCATTAAGCTTAACCCCGCTGCAACTTGGGAAAACGGTGTAGCTATCAATGCTGAGACCTACATCTACTCCATGAAGGAGCTCCTTAACCCCCTTCTTAAGAACTACAGAGCTTCTGACTACTACGCAGGTGACTTCTGCATCGCAGGCGCAGAATTCTATGCTAACCAGGGTCAGACCGTTGGATGCACACCCAACACCATTATTGCAAACGAAGGTCTTGCAGACCTCGATGCTTATCTTACGAAATTCGCTGCGTCCATCGCTTCCGTAAACTGGAGCTACTCTTTTGGCGATACTTGGGCTAAGCTTGGAAAGGCTCCGGAACCTGCTGAAGGCGAAGAGCCCGCAGTAAGATATGCTTGGGACGGCTCTGCATGGGTCGAGTCTGCTGACGGTGAATATGGCTGGACCGGCACCGCTGCTGATGAAATGGTTAAGACCGAGTATACCGTTGCACAGATGTTCCAGATCTTCAAGCACGCTATCGTTAACGAGTGGGGCTATTCCGAGTCTGTCGCTAGACAGTACTTTGCAGACGAAGTTGAATCCGACTGGACCTATCCCGAAAACGTTTCCTTTGACACCGTTGGTCTTTACAAGAACGGCGAGTACGAGATCACTATCGTATTTGGTAAGTCTCTTGCAGGCTTCAACCTTCTTTACAACCTCTCCGGTAACTGGATCGTATACAAGGACCTTTACGAGGATGGTAAGAAGCAGGTCGAAGGCTCTGACCTTTGGGTAACTGACTATAACACTTCTAAGAAGACCACCATGTCCTACGGTCCTTACAAGATGACCGGATTTAAGCTTGATGCGTCTATGACATTCGAGAAGAATGAAAACTGGTTCGGCTACACCGACGGCAAGCACGTATATGTTGACCCCGAAGATGTCCAGACCTACGATATGTACCAGACCACCAAGATCGTTACCAAGGTTGTTGCTGAGGCAGACACCAGAAAGCTTATGTTCCTTAAGGGACAGCTTATGGGCTACGGTCTTCAGGCAGACGACTTTACCGAGTACCGTAACTCCGAGTGGTGCTACGCTACTCCTTCCGAGACTATCTTCTTCTTTATTTTCAACGGATACAAGGAAATGATAGACGAGCGCGAAGCAGCTGACGGCTTTGACCAGGCGACAACCGACCTCCAGACCATGACTCTTAAGAGCTTCAGACAGGCTGTTGCCGTTACTTACGATAAGGAAGCTCTTTGTACCGCAGTATCTCCCTCTCGCTCCGGCGGATACGGCCTTATAGGTAACTCCTACATCTACGACCCCGATACCGGTGCTAGATACAGAGATACCGAGCAGGCAAAGAAGGCTCTTTGCGAGTTCTATTCTGTTGACATCTCCAAGTTTGACAGCCTTGACGAGGCAGTAGATTCCATCACCGGTTACGACCCTGTAGCTGCAAAGGATCTCTACACTAAGGCTTACAATGAAGCTATTGAGCTTGGTTACATTACCGACGAGAACGAGGACGGTAAGTCCGACCAGAAGTTCGTAATTACCTACGCTTCTTCCGCTACCTCCGACTTCATCAAGAAGACCCTCGCTTACCTCAACGAGAAGATGGCAGAGGTTCTTGTAGGCACTCCCTTCGAGGGCAAGATTGAGTTCGTTGAGTCTGCTCCTCTTGGCAACGAGTGGTCTAACCATATTAAGGGCGGTCTCGCTGATACCGTTCTTGGCGGTTGGTCCGGCTCCGCGCTCAACCCCTTCGGTCTTTCTGACCTCTACGCTAACCCCACTTATCAGTACGACGCAAAGTGGTTTAACTCTTCCAGCGTTTCCATCACTATGGAAGTTAACGTAGCAAAGATCGGCGAAGCAGCTAACGTTAAGGAAGTTACTATGAACCTTAAGCAGTGGTCCGACGCTCTTAACGGTAAGACTATCACCATCGGTGAAGATTCTTACTGCTTCGGCGACGGTATTGCTGACGTAGAGACCAGACTTGACATCCTCGCGAAGATCGAGTCTACCGTACTTCAGACCTACGACTACATTCCTATGCTTCAGGACGCAAGCATGTCGCTTCTTTCTAAGCAGGTTTACTACGTAGTAGAAGAGTACAACCCCATCATGGGTCGCGGTGGTATCAGATACCTCAAGTACCACTACAACAATGCTGAGTGGAAGGCATACGTTAAGTCCCAGGGCGGTAAGCTTACTTACTAATACTGTATTAAGTTAATACTTACCAATTGAATTAATAGCCCCGCAGGCAGCCCAAAACTGTCTGCGGGATATTAATGTTCTTATCGTACGAAGGAGGGACAGCTCTCTAACGGACGACTGTTACAGTTTATAATATCGTTTAACGATTTGATTTTGGAGGATATGATGTTAAAATACGCAGCACAAAGAATATTACTAATGCTCGTAACACTTTTCATTATTACCCTGATGTGCTTCGTTCTTATCAGAATGTTGCCCGTGGCGATACTTGACACGCAGGGAGAAAAGTATACCGAGATTATGGCGAAGAGAGAGGCGTTCGGATACGGAAAGCCATATCTCGTTCAGTTTGGTATATTCTTAAAGAGCATTTTTACGAAATGGGACTGGGGTATCAGTGATACTCTTTATTACGGACAAGACGTTGCAGCGATCTTTGCAGAGAAGCTCCCCGCAACCATGGTGGTCAACCTCTTCTCCATTATATTGAGCATTCCCATCGGTATCTCGCTTGGTATATGGGCGGCACTTAAGAAGAATAAGATTACCGACCACGTTATATCGACTATAACGATGCTTACGATTTCGGTGCCGTCGTTCGTATATGCGTTCCTCGTTCAGTATTTCTTATCATACAATCCCGGTAACCTGCCGTTCCAGGTAGAGTTCGAGGGTGGAATATTTACTCCGAGAGCTCTTATGTCCATGATCCCCCCGGTGCTTTCGCTTTCGTTCGGCGTTATCGCAGGATTTACGAGAGTAACGCGCGCGGAGCTTACAGAGGTTTTGACAAGCGAATTTATGCTGCTTGCGAGAACCAAGGGCCTTACCAGAACTCAGGCAACCGTAAGACATGCTATGAAAAACTGCATGGTAGTTATTCTTCCTGCGATCTTCGGTGAGTTTATAGGAATTATGTCAGGATCGCTTATCATCGAAAAAATATTTACCATTCCGGGCGTCGGCGGTCTTTACCTAAACTCAATAAGCGGTGCGACCAACCCCGACTACCCGATATTTATGCTCGTAACGGTGTTCTACACCTTTATAAGCCTGTTCTCGGGAATTATCGTTGACATAAGCTACGGCTTCATTGACCCGAGAATCAGAATGGGCTCAAGGAAATAATAGGAAAGGATGAAAAAAATGGATCAGAACAAGCAGTATTCACGGGATATGTTCGAGTTCGTTCAGTCCGGCGTCAGCCTGCACGACGAAAAGCTTAAAACCAAGTCCCGTAGCTATTTTGCCGATGCATTTATAAGATTCAGAAAGAACAAATCGTCGGTAGTAGCAGCATTTATCATCGGTTTCCTTATTTTGTTTTCTATTTTAGCTCCGCTGATTTCGCCTTATACAGTTAACGACACGGACAACGTTTATTCAAACTATCCTCCTTTTATAAGGGATATAGCTGATATGAATCTCGGTGTTCTTGACGGCGCACAGTCATATCCCAGTCAGAATGCATTCCAGATGGCAAAGTATCAGGCTATTGCAAAGGAAACAGGCTATAATCCCATACTCAAGTCCTCGGAAAGAATAGTTGACGGAAAGACCGTTTATTCTCTGACCGTTAACCGCTACTATGCGTACGGCGTTCGCGAGCTCGTTATGTCGTATGAAAAATTCGCTGAAATTCAGCAGTGGCAGGTCGAGAACAACATTATAGTTATTCTTCCTTACGTAGATAATGCTACCGACCCTAACGTATGGTACAAAACTACCGAGATTAAGGTAGACAGAAAGATGGTTACCGTTCCCGAATACGATGCTAACGGTAACTTTATCCCCAATTACGACACCAATACGAGCAAGGCCGGTCCTGTGGAGGTTCTTAAGAGAATAGAGGGCGACGACGGAAGCTACGTTTACAGCAGAGATAAGTCGAACTCCGTAACCTGCCGCGTTTGCTATTACAACTACTATCGCTTTATGAACGGCAGAGAGCCTACCTACGTTTTCGGTACTGACTCTTACGGCCGCTGCCTTTTTGACGCTATCGGAACCGGTGCAAGATTCTCGCTTGTATTTGCCGTTATCGTTTCTGCAATCAACCTTACCATCGGCGCGATATACGGTGCTATTCAGGGCTACTACGGCGGATTTATCGACCTTGCCCTTGACAGAATATCAGACGTTCTTTCGGGCGTTCCCACAATCGTCGTAATGACGCTCTTCCAGCTTCACCTGGCGCAAAAGGTGGGTGTCGTTCCGTCCTTCCTATTTGCCTACGTTATGACGGGATGGATAGGTATGGCGGCACTGACAAGAAAGCAGTTCTACCGCTTCAAGAGCCAAGAATACGTTCTTGCGGCACGTACACTCGGCGCATCGGATAAGCGCCTTATGTTCAAGCACATTTTCCCGAACTCTCTCGGTACTATGGTTACAAGCTGCGTGCTCGTTATACCCGGAGTTATCTCCTCCGAAACCACGCTTACCTACCTTGGTATCGTAGATCTTTCCACCTTCGTAGGAACGAGTATAGGCGAGCTTATGGAGCTCGGACAGAAGTCAATGTCTGCCGCTCCACACGCAATGCTGTTCCCGGCGTTGTTCTTATCACTGCTTCTGATCTCCTTTAACCTCTTCGGTAACGGTCTCAGAGATGCATTCAACCCGTCAACGAGAGGAGTTGATGACTAATGGCACAGAAAAAATTACAGGTTAAAGACCTTAGAATATCCTTCCGTACCTCTAACGGTAACGTTAAGGCGGTAAGAGGAATCAATTTTGATCTTCACAAGGGTGAAACTCTTGCAATAGTTGGCGAGTCCGGATCGGGCAAGTCGGTTACCTCCAAGGCCGTGCTCGGCATACTTGCCGGAAACTCAATCATTGAGGGCGGCGAGATCATATATGACGGAAAGGACCTTCTCAAGATTTCCGAGGAGGATTTCCACAAGATTCGCGGCGATAAAATCGCAATGATATTCCAGGATCCTATGTCCAGCCTTAACCCCATCATCAAAATAGGCAGACAGCTTACCGAAGCGATGATTTTGAAGGGCAAGGCGCGTCAGCGCGAGAGCCGTGCGAATTTTAACAGAACGCTTAAGCTGCTGGAGGAAACGATGGCAGTTTCCGTAAACGGCGGAAATTATGCCGAGGTGGCGGCAGAGAAGTGTAAGAATTTTGACAAGTTTGAATATAAGCATCTTGAGCTTGAGGGCGCGTACCATACCGCTATTGAAAACGCAAAGGATGCGTCATTCGACCTTGATTCTCTTATATTCGAGCTTGAAAAAAATGCCGCCAAGGACCTTGTTTACCGAGTTAAGAAGGTTGCGAAGCAGGCAAAGGGCTCGGTTCAGACATACGTTGTTGCGGGCGAGCGCGCCGACAGAATCAACGTGCTTGCCGACGCCGTTGTAGCGGTGCTTCCTGAAGTTAAGAAGGGTGCAAGTACAGAGCAGCTTATAGAAGATCTTTGCGAAATACGCGACATTCTTAACGAGGCTATCGGCTTTACAGCACCCAACTTCTTTGCAATGGGATATTATCTCACCTTCTCGACAGAGCCCCTGCCCGAGATGACGGTCGAAAAGCTTAACGAATCCCTTCGCTCCTATCTTGATGAGAGCTTTATGCTCGGATTTATAAAGGATACGGAAACCGCGCTTGCATATTCTGCGGCTAATTCATACAAGGAGAAGCGTGAGGCGGTTGAATTCCTTCGAAAAGCAAGACCCGTGTTTGAAAAAGACTCCTACGACAAGGCAGAATGCTATCAGACTATGCGCTCGCTTGTAAAGGAGATAAACGAATCTATCGATCCCCTTGAGCTCGTAAAGGATAGCATAGCATATACCTTTGGCTCCGGTCTTAAGGGAGAGCTTGATACCTACTTCAAAGGCACAAAGAAGAACATCGTAGAAGAAAAGAGATTTGCAAAGCAGCAGGCAAAATATGATGCGCTTACTGCTCGTGGCAAAGAGCCGGATGAGAAGGTTATCCCTGCGGCGATCGTAGATCTTGATCAGGTAAGACGCAACATTCTCCGTCAGATCGACAGACTTATCGAGCACTACGAGGCTAGAATTGCGAACGCTGAAAACCGTAACTACGGCGAGGAAGCGATTGCGATGATCGATTACCTTAAGAGCATGGCGTCAGGCGTCGTTCACAAGGTAACTCACAGCATGGCGAAGAATAAGGCACTTAAGCTTATGGAGGAGGTCGGTATTTCCGATGCTCGTATCCGTTTCAATCAGTACCCGTTTGAGTTTTCAGGCGGTATGCGCCAGAGAATAGTTATAGCTATCGCTCTTGCGGCGGACCCTGACATCCTTATATGCGACGAGCCCACCACGGCTCTTGACGTTACTATTCAGGCGCAGATTCTTGAGCTTATCAATAAGATCAAGGCTGAAAAGAATCTTTCGGTTATCTTTATCACTCACGACCTTGGCGTCGTTGCGAACATGGCTGACAGAATTGCGGTTATGTATGCCGGAAAAATAGTTGAGCTCGGCACGGCAGAGGAGATCTTTTACGATCCGAAGCATCCTTACACATGGGCACTTCTTTCCTCTATGCCCGATCTTGACACCAACGAAAAGCTCGATGCTATTCCCGGAACACCCCCCAACATGATATTCCCGCCCAAGGGTGATGCTTTTGCGGCGCGTAATAAGTATGCTCTGAAAATCGACTTTGAGGAGCAGCCCCCTATGTTTGAGGTTTCTGAAACTCACACGGCTGCAACTTGGCTTCTTCACCCGGATGCACCGAAGGTTGAACTTCCCAAGACTATCAGTGACCGTATCGCAAGAATGAAGCAAAAGGCAGGAGGTGCTGAAAATGAGTAAGAATATTGAAAGCGGCGAAACCTTGCTTCGCGTCGAGCACCTTTGTCAGTACTTCGGCTTTAATAAGGCTGTTGACGACGTCTCTTTTGACATTAAAAAAGGAGAGGTTTTCGGTCTTGTTGGAGAGTCGGGATGTGGAAAAACCACCACCGGTCGTACCATAATTAAGCTTTACGACGCTACTGACGGCGACGTTTACTTCAAGGGCACGAGAATAGTTGCGGGAACTCGCACCTACTTTGAAAGAATCAAAAACGCTAAGCGCGAATACGGCGAAAAGATCGTAGCTGCAGCAGGAAATGACGTCGAGATAGCAAAGCTCAAGGCGGAGCTTGCTGAAATAATAAACGAGTGCAAGGCACTTATCAAAAAGGCAAGACACGACACCAAAAACTGCGACCGCGAATACTCCGACAAGCTCGTTGCGGCTCTCAAAGAGGAGTATTTGCCTAAGCTTGCCGCTATGCCCGACGGTGAGGTAAAGAATACCGTCACAAAGGAATACAAGGCAAAGCTTCACAAGGCGAAGAGGACAAAGCTCGTCACCAACATTCAGATGATCTTCCAGGATCCCATAGCATCCCTTGACCCCCGTATGACAGTTAAGGAAATTATCTCCGAGGGACTTATCATTCAAGGAGAAAAGGACAAGGCAGTAATTGAGGAGCGAGTTTGCGAGATGCTTGAGCTTGTCGGTCTTGTAAGAGAGCACGCCGGCAGATATCCTCACGAGTTTTCGGGCGGTCAGCGTCAGAGAATAGGCATTGCGCGTTCTATAATAATGAACCCCGAGCTTATTATAGCAGACGAGCCGGTTTCGGCACTTGACGTTTCGATTCAGGCGCAGGTCATCAACCTCTTGAACGAGCTTCGTGAAAAGTTCGGTCTTACAATTCTTTTCATAGCGCACGACCTCTCCGTCGTAAAGTATTTCTCCGACAGAATCGGCGTTATGTATTTCGGTAAGATGGTCGAGCTTGCAAGCTCCGACGAGCTTTTTGCACATCCGCTTCACCCTTATACGAAATCCTTGCTTTCGGCTATTCCGCTTCCCGACCCGATCCACGAGAAAAAGAGAAAGCGTATAGTGTACAATTTCCTTGAATCTCACGATTACACGGTCGACAAGCCCACGATGCGCGAGATTTCGCCTAATCACTTCGTTTACTGCAATAATGCAGAATTTGCCGCATATCAGAAAGAGCTTGAGGGCGGCGAGAGCTAATGAACGAGGAAAAAAAGCAAAACGGTGCAAAAAAATACGTCTGGACGGCGTTTGCACTGATAATGGTAGTGGGATTTTTGCTCTATTGGAACGATCCTCTTGAAAAGGAGGGCGCAAAGGAGATAATAAACGTTGTGTGCAACTCTTTTACAGTTCCCGGCGTTTTCTTCTCCGGAATAGCGGCTCTTACCTATCTTGCAAAGCTTGGTGCATACGACAGCTTTGGATATACCTTTTCTAACTTCAGCCTGCATAATCTTTGGTTTTCAAAGCAACCGAAAAAGTATAAAAGCTTTTACGATTACAAGGTTGCCAAGGACGAAAAGGGAAGACACTGGTGGAAAGAGGGCCTTTTTGTAGGGCTCGCGTCCCTCGCTGTCAGCGGAATACTGCTTATAGTATATCTTATACTGTAATATTAAGGAACGGACAAAGTCCGTTCCTTTTTCTTTTCATTCATTTTTTTCACGTCGTGCTTTTGGCATTGACATTATATATTTATTGTGTTAAAATATATAAGTAAAAGTATGTTTATTATTAAATTTCGTGGAGAGTTTTAAAATGCTTAAGGTTGAAAGAATCAGCGTTGTAAACATGGAGAATGCTATTAGGGGGGCTCGCAACCCAATGAATAGCTGGGCGCGTATGGATAGCTATTATAATGAAAAGGGGGAGTTCGTGCTTGGCGAAAACGATCTCTCTTTGGCATCCAGACTTGCCGCGGCAGGCAGCGATCACAGAAAATTTCTCCGTCAGATAATAGTTTCTATGGATATTACAGCACCGCTTTATTGGTGGAAGGAGTTTGATACCTATAAGGTCGGCACGGTTGCAAATTCAACCTCTACTATGCATAAGATTCAAGCAAAGGAGTTCGTGCGCGACGACTTTTCGTGCGACCGTCTGGATGAGGACGGACTTCTCATGCTCGATTCCATAATTGCCTATCTTGAGGGGGAGCGTGTCAAGTTTAACGAAACCAAGGACAGAACCCATTGGCACAATATGATACAGATTTTGCCCACCTCCTACAATCAGCTTCGCACGGTTTCTATGAATTACGAGGTGCTTATCAACATATATTATGCAAGACGTACTCATAAGCTTGGGGAGTGGGGCACGCTTTGCAACGCTATCGAGGCTCTTCCTTATGCAGATAAGCTTATTCTTGTAAAAAAATAAGGATACGATATGGAAAGAAAAATAAAAATTGCTCTTGCATCTCCGACCATCCGTCTTTGTGATCCGGAATATAACGTTAGTCTGCTTTTGAATGCCGCGCTTGAGGCAGCAGGGTGCGGTTCACAGATCATAGCCTTTCCCGAGCTCGCGCTTACAGGCGCAACGGCGGGAGACCTCTATTTTCAAGAAGCACTTACCGATGCTGCGGCAAGCGCACTCACCTCTTATATTGACGGTACACGGGATCTCGGTATAACCTCGTTTCTCGGACTTCCCATCTCGGATGGAGGTAAAATTTATAATGCTGTCGTTTGTGTACGGTCGGGAAAAATCTTAGGCGCAACTGCTAAAGGCGGCGGTGAGGAAAGCTTCTTTTCTCTTCCCACCGGAGTTCATAAAATGAGTCTCGGTGGACTCGAATTCGAGATTTCAAGGGACAGCGTATATACACACGAGCCCACCCGTGCTGAAATATTCGTAAAAATAGGCGACGATGACGCCTCTTGCACCGGTGGCGTAGATTTGATTTTGAATCCCCGTGCTACCGCGGAATACGTAGGACTTTCCGAAAGCCGACGTTCATTTGCAGAAAATCTCTCCTACCAGCTCGATATTTCCTTTGCCGCAGTTGGCGCGGGAATCGGCGAGAGCGGTACCGATGGGATTTATTCCGGTGCTCGTATCGTAGCAACTAAGGGGCGCACCGTTGCGGTATCAGATCCGTTTGACGAAAAAATCCTTTATGCCGAGCTCCTCCTTGATTCTATGCGCGAAGAGCCCGAATTGGAGGCAGGGGACGCAGTTATGCGCATGCCCTTTGTGCCGGAGGATGAAGAAGAGTGCCGCCGGGCGTGTGAGCTTGCAATTGAGCTTCAGGCTAGAGCACTCGCGCTTCGCATGGAGCGCGCGTATGCCAAATCTCTCGTTCTCGGCGTGTCGGGCGGACTTGACTCCACGCTTGCGATTCTCGTTTCGGCGCGTGCAGTAGATATTCTCGGACTTGAACGCACTCGCGTTATAGCGATTACTATGCCTTGCTTCGGCACAACGGAGCGCACCAAGACCAACGCTCTTGCGCTTGCCGAGGAGCTTGGATGTACCCTGCGCACGATAGATATAAAGGCTGCTGTTACGCAGCACTTTACCGATATTTCTCACGATCCCGAAAGCTACGACGTAGTTTATGAAAACGCGCAGGCGCGTGAGCGCACGCAAATTCTTATGGACGTTGCTAACGCCGAGGGGGGAATGGTTGTCGGAACGGGAGACCTTTCCGAGCTGGCACTTGGATTTGCCACGTATAACGGCGACCATATGTCGATGTATGCGGTCAACGCATCGGTGCCCAAGACGCTTATGCGAGCTATCATACTGAACGAGGCAACCCGCGCGGCGTCTTTAGGCAAGGATAAGCTTGCACACATCCTGACTGACGTTGTAAATACTCCGGTAAGCCCGGAGCTGTTGCCTACGGAAAACGGGGAAAATAAGCAGCATACCGAAACAATTATCGGTCCGTATGAGCTCCACGACTTTTTCCTTTATTATACGGTAAAATACGGCTATTCGCCCAAACGCATATACGAGCTGGCGCGTGAGGCGTTCCGGGAATACAGTGGGGCGGATATAAGCCGCTATCTTTCGGTTTTTGTGCGCCGCTTTTTCTCGTCACAATTTAAGCGCTCCTGTATGCCCGATGGGCCCCGTGTCACCGAAATCAGCCTATCGCCACGCGCGTCATGGCATATGCCGTCTGACGTTTCGTCGGCTGTGTGGCAAAGACTTATTCCCTGTGAGGATAACTGATGGCAAATATTTTTGACCTTTTTAAGAAAATAGAAAATAACGAAAGCCACGCCAATATAACTCATATCGTAGTGGGGCTCGGAAATCCCGGACGTGAGTACGAGGGAACGCGCCACAACGCGGGATTCGTTGCAATAGATGCGCTTGCAGAAAGGTGCGGCGTCAAAATTGACAGACTGAAATTTCGCGCACTCGTTGCTGAGGCTAATGTTGGAGGCACGAGGGTGTTGCTTATGAAGCCTGAAACCTTTATGAACAACTCCGGCGAGGCGGTTGCCGCGGCTGCGGGATTTTATAAGATACCTGCGGAGAATATCGTTGTTCTCCACGACGAGATAAGCTTCGATGCGGGTAGATTTCGTATAAGGAGAAAGGGCTCGTCAGGCGGTCACAACGGACTCAAAAGTATAATATCCCACGTCGGCGGTGACAATTTCCCACGCATAAAAATCGGCGTCGGTCAGAAGCCGACACCCGATTACGACCTCGTGTCCTGGGTGCTTGGAAAGCACTCGGCTGACGATATGGCGGCAATAAAGGCGTCTTGCCCCGACATTTGCTCCTCAGTTGAGCTGATAGTCGGTGGAAAAATCGACGAGGCGATGAACAAATATTCAAAATAGCATCAAACCCAAAGGTGTAAATAGATGAGAAGACTTTCAAGCCTTATTCGGCTTGACAGAGAGTTTCGGGGATCTCTGTCCACCATCAAAATGCAGCTAGCTGCGCGCGAGCCGCTGCCTATAGTCATAAATGGACTGACGGCGGGGGCAGCCACGGCGTATCTTGCAGAGGCTATTAGAGAGATTAAAGACTCACACGGCGCACCCGTGTTAATTTTTGTAAGCTCTGATGCCGAAAGAGAAAAGTACGAAAAGGCGCTGCAGAGTGCGGGAATACGCGCTATGCAATACAAGCCCCGCGATTTTGTATTTAATAACATTTCAGCCTCCCACGATACAGAGCGTGAGAGGCTACTCGTGCTGTCTGCTATACTTAACGGTGGGTGTGATGCGGTAATTACCACATCCTCTGCCGCTCTTGCCGCAACTATACCGGAGCAGGTACTGTTTGATCTGACGCTTGAGATTGAGTGCGGCGATACCGTTAGTCCTGAGGCACTTTCCGAGCGACTTATCACACTCGGCTTTGCCAAGGTCGATTTGGTTGAAAGCGCGGGACAGTTTTCGCGCCGCGGAGGAATAGTTGACGTTTGGGGTGATGCCGAGAGCGACCCGATCCGAATTGAGTTTTTCGGAGACGAAATTGACAGAATGGTCGCGTTCGATCCCGCCTCACAGCGCTCTACCAATCCCGTAAGCTCGCTGTCACTCGTTCCCGCAAGCGAAGTGCTCATAAGCAGCGCCGCAAGAGAAAGAATTTTGCACGCGATAGAGGGGTTGATAAAGGACTCGCCAAGTGAGGAGAGCACGATGAAGCTCGCGGCTGAAAAAAGCGCGATAGAGGCGGGGCTGACTATCAACTTCCGTGATAAGTACGTGGCACTCGCATATGAGCGGCACTCTAACCTTTTAAGCTATTTTAAGGATAAAAGACGCGTCGTATTTATGCTTGACACGCAAGGCATAAAGGACGAGATGAAGGCTGCGCTCGACAGCCTTAACGCCACCCGTGCATCGTTAATTGAGCGCGGACTGGTTGGTGTGGCTTATGCTGAATATAGCGGCGGGGAGAGTAATTTTACAAGCTTTATTAATGAAAACGTCACCGTGCATATCAATCCGTTTTCGGGTGGGCTCGGCAGCTTAAGCGTATCGGGACTTTTCGGATTCAGATGCAGGCGTACCGTATCATACGGTGACAATTCCGCTATGCTCCTTGAGGACCTTAATAATTTTAGAAAAGCCGCGTACAAGACGGTAATACTCGCCGAAACGAAGAGTGGCGCGGACGCGCTTATATCCGCCCTTACGGCCGCAGATATTTCGGCAGCGCCGATCTACGATAAAGAGAGCTTTGATTTTGACTCCCTGATCCCCGGTAACATTGCCGTTGACGTCGGAAGTATTCCCGAGGGGTATGAGCTTATAACCCCGAAGGTAGCGGTTTTGTCGATGGCAAAGGATCTCGGTCGCGCGATAATGGCTAACCGCCGCCGTCAGAGAATACTTCGCCGCGTTGGCGGTGCGGGGCAGCGGCTTATGAGCTATGCCGACCTGTCTGTCGGCGATTACGTCGTACACGCAAATTACGGTATAGGTCTTTTTGAGGGAATGCAGACGGTTACCGTGGGCGGCGTAACAAAGGATTATATAACGATTAAATATCAGGGCACGGATAAACTGTTCGTACCCTGCGATCGCCTTGAAAACATAGGCAAATATATAGGAGAGCGCGACAAGGACGGGAAGGTCAAGCTGTCGAAAATGGGCGGCGGCGAATGGACCCGTGTCAAAACTAAAGCAAAAAACGCGGCACGGGACATAGCGAAGGACCTTCTACGCCTCTATGCCGAGCGGCAGAGAAAGCCGGGCTTTGCGTTTGCGCCCGACACCGACCTTGAGGATGAGTTTGCCGCATCCTTTGATTATGCGGAAACCGATTCACAGCTTATAGCCATTAACGAAATCAAGGCGGATATGATGAAGCCTGTGCCGATGAACAGACTTCTTTGCGGTGACGTCGGATTCGGTAAAACTGAGGTAGCTCTGCGCGCGGCGTTCAAGGCAATAATGGGCGGCAAGCAGGTGGCTATTCTCGTACCCACGACTATCCTTGCGCTTCAGCATCTTGAAACGGCGTCGGCGAGAATGCGTGGTTATCCCGTGACGGTTGAGATGCTATCGAGATTCCGCACGCCAAAGCAACAGCAAACCATTCTAAAAAAAACCAAGCGCGGAGAGATAGATATTCTTATCGGCACGCATAAGCTCCTCTCTAAAAACGTCGAGTTCCGAGATCTTGGTTTGCTTATAGTCGACGAAGAGCAACGGTTTGGCGTCAGCCAAAAAGAAAAGCTTAAGGAGATGGCGAAGAACGTTGACGTTCTCACGCTCACGGCAACGCCCATTCCCCGAACGCTGAACATGGCGATGAACGGCATTAGCGATATGTCGATACTTGATGAAGCACCGGGCGAACGCCGACCCGTGCAGACCTACGTTATGGAGCACGACGACGCAATACTCAACGACGCGATGAAAAAGGAAATCATGCGCGGCGGTCAGGTGCTGTATCTTTATAATAAGATTGAAAATATAGATCTCGTGGCAGGAAAAATTATGCGTGATCTGCCCGAGGCACGAGTTGCTTACGCGCACGGTCAGATGGAGCGCGACGAGCTTGAGGACGTATGGCAGATGCTTATACGCGGTGAGATAGACGTGCTCGTTTGTACTACCATAATTGAAACCGGTGTTGATTTACCTAATGCCAATACGCTTATAATAGAAAACGCTGATCGCATGGGACTTTCCCAGCTCCACCAGATAAGAGGACGCGTGGGCAGAAGCGCGCGTCAGGCGTATGCATATTTTACTTATCGTGCAGGAAAGGCACTTTCGGAGGTCGCAACCAAAAGGCTCTCCGCAATACGCGAGTTTGCGGAATTCGGAGCAGGCTTTAAGGTGGCTTTACGCGACCTTGAAATTCGCGGTGCGGGAAATCTGCTTGGAGCAGAGCAGCACGGCTATATCGATAGTGTCGGATACGATCTTTACGTTAAGCTCTTGAACGATGCGGTGCTGGAGGAGCGCGGCGAGGCGGAAAAGGAAACGGTGGAGGCCACGATAAATATCAGCGTCAGCGCCAATATCCCCGAAAGATATATTTCCGTCAGCTCGCAGCGCATGGAAATGTATAAGAAAATATCATTGATTTCACTACCCGAGGACAGAACGGACGTGCTGGATGAGTTTATAGACAGATTCGGTGAGCCGCCGCGCGAGGTGCTGCGCCTTCTTAACGTTTCCGTCGCGCGCTCTCTTGCAACGAAATGTGAAATAAAAAAGGTGGAGCTCTCCGGGGCGAACCTTCTGTTTTTACAGGATAAGCCACGACTTGAGGTGTGGTCGGAGCTGTTTTCGAAATATTCCGCCCTGAGCTTCAGGAGCGTGGGTACGCCCACGGTGGTTTACCGCATGCGCGCAGGCGAGGATGCTACCGAGGCTGCGATGAACGTTCTCACGGAATTTTATAAATTACTTTGATAGCTCTATAGAAATGGAGATAAAAATGGGCAAAAATAAAAAGGATAGCGTAGCCGCGACGGCTATGGTAAAGCAGACAAAATACCGATTTTTGACAATATTTGTTTGCGTTTTTCTATCGCTCGTGGCGGTTTTGACCGTGACGCTTGGCACAATAAGCGCACATAAAAGCAGAAATGCGGTCGCAAAATATAATGGACAGACTATGGATACCGAGGTCGCGTCGTTCTTTGCAAGCTACTATAAGTACCGCTTTATGTCGGCTTTGTCAGCAAGCGGAGTCGTTGGTGTCGAGGACTCTCCGGGATTTTGGAATAAGAAGGGGGATGACGGCGAAACCTACGGTGATCAGCTTCGCGCCGGAGTGGAAGAATATATAAAACAGGTTCTTGTCGCAAACTACCTTTACGATAATTATACAAATTTGACCTCGACTGACAGAAAGAAGATATCCGAGGCGTGCGAGGAGCTGCTCACCTATCGCGCAAACGGTAAAAAGGACGAATTTAACAAGCTCGTAAGCGATTACGGATTTTCATATTCCTCGCTCTGTGAGGCGTCAATGATGCTCTATAAAGCAAGCATGGCGGAGAGGGTAATTTACGGAGTTGACGGAAGCAACGTCAAAAATTTTCCGACTCTTGCCGAAAGCTATCTTAAAAAATATTCGCACGTGTATCTCATCTTCATCCGCACCGAAAGTAAGTTCGTTTATGAAAACGGAAACAGAGTTATGGGGGACGGGGGAGAATATTTAACCGAGCCCCTTACCGACGAGGAAAAGGCGGACAGAGAGAAGGTCATATCCGAGATGCGGGATGCCATTTCCGCGCTTGAAAGCGGAGTCGGTGCAAGCATGAGCGAAGAAATGTTCTTCACCTATCAGGCGGCGCACGATGAGGGCGATGAGGATATGTACGCCGACGGCTATTATTTTCACGAAAGTTCAGCGTTTACCTACGAATTTGCAAGCGCGCTTGGCGAGGTGGTAGATAAGTCGCTCAATATGAAGGTCGGAGAATACGGTGAGGTCGTTTTGGATTTTGGTGTTTGCTTTATCTATAAGGACGTGCCTACCACTGCCGCATATGCATCGGGGCTCAACGAGGCGTGCTTTACTGATTTTTATTCCGATGCGTCAGCATACCTGTTTAACGAAACGGTATTATCTCTTTCAAAGGATGCGAAAATCAAAGACAAATTCTTCAACATAGATATTGTAAACATGCCGTATAATCACGAATATTTACCTAAATTTTAAGGAGTAAAATGAAAATCTATAACGTCAAGGGTATGAGCTGCGCTGCATGCTCTGCCAGTGTGGAGCGCGCCGTAAAGAACCTACCGGGTGTGTCGGAATGCTCCGTCAATCTCCTTGCCGCGACCTTAAGAGTCGAAGGGGGAGATGATGCGGAAATTATGCGTGCGGTAACCGCAGCCGGATACGGCATAGCTCCGCGAGGCGAAAACCGCGACAACGAAGAAAAAACGGATGCCTCAAAGGACGTGAGGCACGGCGTATTAAGGCTTGTATTTTCAATTCTCCTGCTATTGCCTATCGTATACGTTACGATGGGACATATGATGTGGGACTTCCCACTCCCCACAGTCCTCATGGAAAATCCGGCTGTGCTTGGAGTTGTTGAGCTTATACTTGCTCTATTGGTTATAGTGATAAATTACCGCTTTTTCACAAGCGGTACAATGGCGGTGATTCACGGTGCGCCCAATATGGATACGCTCGTGTCGCTCGGGGCGGGAGTCGCCTTTATATACAGCGTTTATCTCACGGTGAAAATGCTGATAGACGTCGAAACTGCGGGGGGCGTGCTAAATAAATTGCATTTTGAGTCCGCCGCTATGATACTCACGCTTATCTCGGTCGGTAAGCTTATCGAGGCGCGTGCCAAGGATAAAACCACAGACGCAGTAAAATCGCTCGTGCGACTTACTCCTAAGTACGCGCACGTTATACGCGACGGCGAGGAGGTGCTGATAGAAACCTCCAAGGTTAACGTCGGTGACGTATTCTTGGTTCGCCCGGGAGAATTTGTTCCGGTTGACGGAGAGGTGGTCAGCGGCTTTGCCGCAGTTGACGAATCCAGCCTTACGGGTGAGAGTATACCCGTTGAAAAGTCACACGGGTCCCGCATTTATGCGGCAACTCTCAATACTACCGGGTTTCTTGAGTGCAGGGCGACTGAGGTAGGCTCTGACACGACGATGTCGCATATAATCAGAATGGTATCGGATGCCTCGTCGGGAAAAGCCCCGATAGCAAAGCTGGCAGACCGTGTCGCGGGAATCTTCGTTCCAATAGTTCTATGCATCGCCACATTAACGGCGATAATATGGTATTTTGTAAATAATGATTTGCATCACGCGCTTGAACGCGCCATTTCCGTGCTAGTCATCAGCTGTCCCTGCTCGCTTGGACTTGCAACTCCGGTTGCTATAACCGTTGCGAGCGGAATCGGTGCACGTGCAGGAGTGCTCTTTAAAAATGCCACGGTAATAGAGGCGTGCGCAAGAGCAAAAACCGTCTTGCTTGATAAAACCGGCACGATAACGGCGGGTGTTCCCACCGTGTGCGATGTGATAGCATATTCCGTCGATGCAGATAGACTCCTATCGGTTTGCTCATCTCTCGAAGCCGGCAGTGAGCATCCGCTGGCAAAGGCATTAGTAAAATATTCTTTGGAAAAGAAGGTTTCGCCCCTTCCTACCGCAGACTTCCTCGCTCACGTAGGCGGTGGAGTCTCTGCTACCGTTGACGGCTGCGCGGCGTTTGGCGGAAGCCTTAAGTTTATCGGCGAGAGATTTTCGCTCCCCGAAGATATAAGGCAAAAGTGTGATGAGCTTTCCGAGCAGGGCAAAACGCCAATGATCTTTACCTACGGTGACGACGTTCTTGGTATCGTTGCCGTCACGGACGGCGTTCGAAACGACAGCCCGGATGCCATAGCAGAGCTTAAGCGTATGGGAATTACTCCGATTATGCTGACGGGGGATAACGAGCGCACCGCGCGCTTCGTAGCGGATGCGGTTGGAATAGAGAGGGTGTACGCCTCGCTGATGCCGCTCGGCAAGGAGGAAACTGTTAAATCGCTTTCCGAAGAGGGGACGGTTATAATGGTTGGTGACGGCATTAACGATGCACCCGCCCTTGTGCGCGCCGACGTTGGAATTGCGATAGGCAGAGGTGCAGACGTAGCGATAGATTCCGCTGACGTCATACTCACCGGCTCAACTCTCTCCGACCTGGTGCTTGCTCTGAAAATAAGCCGTGCAGCTCTAAAGAATATCCGCGAAAATCTTTTCTGGGCATTTGCCTATAACACTGTGGGTATTCCGCTTGCCGCAGGTGCGTTTTTGTGGCTGCTCGGATGGGATATCAGCCCTATGTTCAGTGCCGCGGCGATGAGCCTTTCAAGCTTTTCCGTTGTTTGTAACGCGTTGCGTCTGAATCTTAAAAAATCACTCAAAAAATGTGATAAAACAAACATTTATACCGTGAAGGAAGGTGAAAAAATGGAAAAAACTATAAAGATTGAGGGCATGATGTGCCCGCATTGCGAGGCAAGAGTCAGAGAGGCACTTCTTGCAGCTGACTTCGTAAGCCACGCCGAGACCTCACATAAGAGCGGTACTGCAACCGTAACTCTTAAATCTGACGTGTCTGACGAGCAGCTGCGTAAAATCGTTGAGGCGGCAGGCTATAAGTTTATCGGCATAGAATAAGTATAAAGGTATCAAAAATGCCAAACGGACCAAATTGCCTTGCGCCTTTCTAAACAAGCGTATACGGGAAAATCCCCGCTTTTGCCGCCTGATCGATTGGCGTGATGTCGCGATCGCGCTCGGTGCGGTGTAGCGCGCCGGATCGGCAACGGCATGTAATTTGGAATAATAGACCTATTAACCATTTGTATATAAAAAAGAACAATCATTTTATTATACATTACTTGACATTAGCTGCCGGGTAATGTATAATTTATTCAAATTTAATTGTATACAAGAATACAAACTGTTTTCGGAAAGGAAAATTCAGCTATGATATTCAAGAATCCACACACGAATCTGATTGAACAAGCGCAATATAAGTATTCGCTTCAGGACGTTGCCGAGCCGAACCTTTATCGCGACATTTACCCTTACGACGAGATACCGAAGGTCGCCTTCAACCACCGTCACGTGCCGCTTGAAGTACCGAGTGACATTTGGATTACGGATACAACCTTCCGCGACGGTCAGCAATCCCGAGCGCCTTATACCGTAAAGCAGATAGTAGACCTTTATAAAATGCTGCACCGACTCGGCGGAGAAAACGGAATCATACGTCAGTCGGAGTTCTTCGTATATACAAAAAAGGACAGAGAAGCTCTCGTTAAGTGTATGGAGCTCGGATATGAGTTCCCCGAAATAACGACCTGGATAAGAGCGAGAAAAGAGGACTTTAATCTTGCACTTGAGCTTGGTATAAAGGAAACGGGCATCCTCGTCTCTTGCTCCGACTATCATATCTTTAAGAAGCTCGGCCTTTCCCGTAAGGAAGCGCTTGATCACTATCTCAGCGTCGTTAAAAACGCCTTCAGCGCAGGTATACGCCCCCGCTGTCACCTCGAAGATATAACCCGTGCCGACTTTTACGGCTTTGTAGTACCGTTCGTTAACGAGCTGAACGAGCTTTCTCGAGAAGCGGGAATACCCGTCAAAATAAGAATGTGCGATACTATGGGATACGGAGTTTCCTATCCCGGCGTTGCGCTTCCGCGAAGCGTGCCCGGTATCGTTTACGGCTTACATCACTATGCAAACGTGCCCTCGGATATGCTTGAATGGCACGGTCATAACGACTTTTACAAGGGCGTTTCAAACGCTGTAAGCGCGTGGCTCTACGGCGCAAGCGGAGTTAACTGCTCGTTGCTTGGCATAGGCGAGAGAACGGGTAACGTACCGCTTGAGGCTATGGTTATGGAATACGCCTCGATACGTGGCTCGCTTGACGGTATGGACACCACGGTCATCACCGAAATAGCAGAGTATTTCAAGCGTGAGATGGGATACACTATCCCTCCGATGACACCGTTTGTCGGCGATAATTTCAACGTGACCCGTGCAGGAATACACGCCGACGGTCTTATGAAGGATGCGGAAATATATAATATTTTTGATACGGAAAAGATACTTAACCGTACGGCAGAGGTTGCGATCTCAAACACCTCAGGTCTTGCGGGCATAGCATATTGGATCAATAAGCATTACGATCTTGCGGGCGACAGTGCCGTAACCAAGCACGACGATGTCGTCGTCAAGGTCAAGGCGGCGATAGACGGAGAATATATGGACGGAAGAACTACGCTTATGGGTGACGAAGAGCTCTACGGCATAGTAGCATCCGTAGCACCGGAATTCGGAGGCAAGAAAAAATGATAGTTGATGAAAGAGCACCGTCCCTTGAGGAAATGGTCTATTCTCGACTGGAGGAGGAAATATTGACGGGCGAGCTTGCGAGCGGCAGCTCACTTGGAGAAATAGCTCTCTCATCAAGGCTTGGTGTCAGCAGAACTCCCGTGCGCGGAGCATTACACCGACTTGCCGAGGAGGGGCTTGTTGAGATCGTTCCCAACAAGGGCGCGACCGTAATAGGCATAAATCCTGCCGATCTCGTCGATATTTACAGACTTCGTGAGCGCCTTGAGGGCCTCGCCTCCTCGCTCGCGGCGGAGCGCATCAGCGAAGATGAACTTTTGAAGCTTGAGGAAGCTACCACACTCGCCGATTTTTACATAAGTCGCAACGATACCGAACATATGAAGGAGCTTGATACGGTTTTCCACAGTATAATCTATAAGGCGTCGGGATCGCGATTCCTATCTCGCACTCTCTCGGAGCTGCACAGAAAAATAAAGGCTTACCGCAAGCGCTCGCTTGCCGTTCCGGGACGTCTTGAACGGTCTGAAAACGAGCATAGGGAAATACTCGAAGCGATAAAAGCGAGAGATTCAAGGAGAGCTGACGAGCTGACGAGCCTGCACGTGCGCCGTGCGCTTGAAAATATGCTCTCGTCAATGGAGCAAAATTAGGAGAGAAGTAAAATGGGATATACGATAGCACAGAAAATCATAAAAAGCCATCTCGTTTCGGGGGAAATGAAAACGGGTAGCGAAATAGGACTTAAGATCGACCAGACGCTTACGCAGGATGCTACGGGCACTATGGCGTATTTACAGCTTGAGGCGATGGGATGTGACAGAGTAAAAACCGAGCTTTCGGTGGCATATATCGATCACAATACGCTTCAAGCGGGATTCGAAAACGCAGACGATCACAGATATATTCAAACGGTAGCAAAAAAACACGGCGTGCGCTTTTCCCGCCCCGGCAACGGCATCTGCCATCAGGTGCATCTCGAGCGCTTTGGCGCACCGGGTAAAACCCTTATCGGCTCGGACAGCCACACTCCCACAGCCGGCGGCATTGGCATGCTCGGTATGGGTGCGGGCGGTCTTGACGTCGCGGTGGCAATGGGTGGCGGCGAATATTATATAACCATGCCTAAAATGATACGTATAAACCTTGTAGGTAAGCTTCCCGATTACGTCGGTGCGAAGGATATAATCCTTGAGGTGTTAAGGCTTCTCGGCGTCAAAGGTGGCGTCGGTGCAATCGTGGAATATGCCGGTGAGGGAGTAAAAACACTTTCCGTGCCCCAGCGCGCAACGATAACCAATATGGGTGCTGAACTCGGCGCGACAAGCTCAATTTTCCCATCCGACGAGGTAACGCGTGAATTCCTACGCGCAGAGGGACGCGAGGACGTATATGTTCCGCTTCAAAGTGATTCGGATGCGGAATACGATGACGAATACACGATAGATATATCAAAGCTCACCCCACTTGCCGCCTGTCCTCACAGTCCCGACAACGTAAGACCCGTGTCAAGTCTTTCGGGTATGAAAATAGATCAGGTGTGCATAGGATCTTGCACCAACTCTTCAATGCTGGACATGCTCACTGTGGCCGCAATGCTTAAGGGAAAGACGGTGCATCCCGACGTGTCGCTTTCTATATCTCCCGGCTCAAAGCAGGTATACAATATGCTGGCAGAGTGCGGTGCGCTTGCCGACCTTATCGCCGCCGGTGCAAGAATTCTTGAATGCGCTTGCGGTCCTTGCATAGGTATGGGCTTTTCACCTAAATCGAAGGGCGTCAGCCTTCGCACCTTTAACCGAAATTTCCTTGCGCGCAGCGGTACTGCGGATGCAGAGGTTTATCTCGTGTCCCCGGAAACCGCCGCGGCAAGCGCAATAAACGGTGTGTTTACCGATCCTACTACGCTTGGCGAGGCACCCCGTGTTGAAATTCCGAAGCAATTTACAGTAAACGACAACCTTATAGAAATGCCTGCGTCAATGGATGCGGCGGACGCAGTCCTTGTTGAACGCGGACCTAACATTAAGCCTATACCCAAGGGAGAAGCTCCTGCGGAGGATCTCTCTTTGAAGCTTGTACTTAAGGTCGGCGATAACATAACCACCGACCATATAATGCCTGCTGGCACGAAGGTTTTGCCTTACCGCTCAAACGTTCCGAAGCTCTCGGAGTTCTGCTTCACGGTCTGTGACAAGGATTTTCCAAAGCGTGCAAGAGAGCTCGGTGGCGGAATAATACTCGGCGGTCAGAATTACGGGCAGGGCTCTTCGCGTGAGCACGCCGCACTTGTTCCTCTCTATCTCGGAATACGCGCGGTAGTTGCAAAGAGCTTTGCAAGAATACACGTCGCGAATCTTATCAACTTCGGCATAGTTCCTCTCGTTCTTGAGTGCGAGGATGACTATGAAAAAATTTCTCAAGGCGATGACCTTTATATCAAGTCCTTCCGCAAAGCAGTTGCGGATAGCGATTCGGCAACGATTATAAACCGCACAAACGGCGCACGGATAGGGGTTAAGCTCAATTTTACCAAGCGTCAGCGTGAGATCCTTCTTGCGGGCGGAATGTTAAACTTTACAAAACAGAAGAACAGCTAAAGGAGTCAGGGTATGGAAAATTATGAAAAGAATCTCGATGAGGCGTGCGCCAAATTCAGAAAAATACTGGAGGATCAGCTCACCCGTGTCGAAAATATGAAGGCGCAGGGGGATTTTACCGACTATTCGGCTATTGATACCATAAAAATCGGAGTTTGCGGCGGCGACGGTATCGGTCCTACTATAACGAAAGAGGCGCGCCGCGTGCTTGAATTTATACTTGCCGATCTCGTTGATCTCGGTAAGGTTGAGTTTAAAACCATAGACGGACTCACTATTGAAAACAGAATTGCAGCAGGAAAGGCTATTCCCGACGACGTTATGGCAGAGCTTAAGAGCTGCGATATTATTCTCAAAGGACCTACCACTACACCCCAAAAGGGTGACGGAATGCCCAATATCGAGTCGGCAAACGTCGCAATGAGAAAGGCACTTGACCTTTTTGCAAACATCCGTCCCGTTAAGGTGCCGGAGGAGGGCATCAACTGGACCATTTTCCGCGAAAACACGGAGGGAGGATATGCGGTTGGCTCGTCAGGCTTTAACGTAACCGAGGACTTGGCTGTCGATTTCACCGTTACCACCAAGCAGGGCTCTGACAGAATTGCCAGACTTGCCTACGATTACGCTCGTAAAAACGGTCTTAACAGAGTGTCGCTCGTAACCAAAGCGAACGTCATTAAAACCACGGACGGAAACTTCCTTGAGGATTGCCACAAGGTAGCTGATCTCTACCCCGAGATAATCACGGACGAGTGGTATGCCGATATAATGACCGCGAAGCTCGTGGACAAAAAGCGTCGCCGCGATTTCAAGGTCTTACTCCTTCCCAACCTTTACGGCGATATCATATCTGACGAGGCAGCTGAATTCCAGGGTGGCGTCGGCACGGCGGGATGTGCAAATATCGGTAAAAAGTACGCAATGTTCGAGGCGATTCACGGCTCTGCACCGAGAATGGTTAGGGAGGGTAGAGCACAGTATGCCGATCCTTGCTCTATGCTTCGCGCATCCGTAATGCTTCTTTCGCATATCGGCTATCAGGATAGAGCCGACAAGCTTGAGCGCGCCCTTGATATATGCTCATTTGAGGAAAAGAAGCTTACCGTAACCGGCAGAGCGGGCGGTGCAAGCTGCGCGGAATTCGGCGACTACGTGATGGAAACTCTTAAGAAACTGTAATTTATTTTAACGGCAGCGGCTTTGCGCGCTGCCGTTATTATTATTTAATTTTAATATGCTATTGACAAGTGAGATATGTTGTGTTAAAATAATAGCACAATAGAGATAGAGGCGCACTGCACGAAGATTACCGCACGTATTACGGCCGCCAAGGCCGTGTGGGAAAGGCGTGGGTGCCGAAGCGAATGCCGTGGCGGGTATTTTGCTGGCAGCTCGGATAACATCCGTTCTGCTGTCGCATTAGCGGAGTGCTATCGAATTCAAACATCACGTATGCTTGTAGGAGATGGCTTTTCGGCTATCTCTTTTTGATTTCCGATTTAATTTTGCGAGGTAAAAGATATGAAAAAGACAGTATTTAAGGGTGCAGCGACCGCAATTATTACCCCTCTCAACGAGAACGGAGTAGATTACGAGGCGTTCGGAAGACTCATTGAGTGGCAGATAGCGGAAGGAATCGACGCGATAGTTGCAGTCGGTACTACCGGTGAGGGCTCTACTCTTACCGATAAGGAACATAGGGAAGCTATAAAATTCTGCGTTGACACCGTTGCCGGCAGAGTTCCCGTTATTGCAGGCACAGGCTCAAACGACACCGAATATTCGATAGAGCTTACGAAATACGCCTGCGAGGTGGGTGCGGATGCAATGCTTCTTGTTACCCCTTACTACAACAAGGCTACTCAAAAAGGTATGATAGCTTCATTCAAGGCAATTGCCGATGCATCTACCAAGCCCTGCATACTTTATAACGTACCCAGCCGCACCGGCTGCAATCTTCTGCCCGCAACGGTTGCCGAGCTGGCAAAGCACGAAAACATCGTCGGAATCAAGGAGGCGTCGGGTAATATCTCGCAGATAGCCGAGATCGCCGCGCTCGTTGGGGATAGCATAGACATTTATTCGGGCAACGACGATCAGATCGTTCCCATTCTCTCGCTTGGCGGAGTCGGAGTTATTTCCGTTCTTTCAAACCCCATGCCACGCGCTACCTCCGACATATGTAAGCTGTTTTTTGAGGGGAAAATAGAAGAATCCAGAGCACTTCAGTTAAGACTTCTTCCTCTCGTAAACGCACTTTTCTCGGAGGTTAATCCTATTCCCGTAAAGGCAGCAATGGCTGCTATGGGCTACGGCAAAAACTATCTGCGCCTTCCCCTTACTCCGATGGAGGCGGCAAATGAAGAAAAGCTGCTCTCCCTTATGAAAAAAGAGAATCTTATTTGAGGTGAATAAATGAAAATACTTCTTAACGGAATATGCGGGCATATGGGGCGTGAGGTTGCGACCTTGTGTGCTGACGGATACCGCGGAGCAGCATTAGCCGTGGGCGTAGATCCGTTCGCCCTCGGTAACGAAGCACCCGTGTCGGTAAAAAGCTTCAAGGAGCTTGATATAGACGTTATAAGCGGCATAGACTGTATCGTAGACTTTTCACATCACAGTTGTGTGTCAGAGCTGCTAGATTTTGCTTGCGAGAACTCGATTCCCACGGTAGTCGCAACAACGGGACACACCGAGGCGGAAATAGCAAAAATTCACGAGGCATCGCGCAAGATACCCGTGTTTTTCTCGGCAAATATGTCCCTTGGCGTTGCTCTGCTCCTAGAGCTTGCGAAGACCGCTGCGCTTGCAATGCCTGATGCGGAAATTGAGATAGTTGAAATGCACCATAACCGCAAGCTCGACGCTCCAAGCGGCACGGCACTTATGCTTGCCGACGCTATAAAAGAGGTGCGCCCCACCGCATATGCAAACTGTGGCAGAAGCGGACAGGGCAAAAGAGTGCGCGAGGAAATAGGTATTCACGCCATAAGAATGGGAAATATCGTAGGCGAGCACGAGGTAATAGTCGGCACTCAAAACCAAACTATAACCTTGAAGCACGAGGCGCACAGCCGTGCACTCTTTGCCGAAGGCGCGCTTGCTGCGGCGGTATACGTTGCCGGCTGTGAGGTCGGTCTTTACGATATGAAAAGTCTTGTCGGCGGAGGCAAAAAGGACGCGGCTCTGGCGCGATAAATTTTACGGCTCGAGCTATATCGGATTTTTCCTTTGCTAGATTTAAATGGGAGAGAAATATGAAAATAGGAATTTACGGCTACGGAAATCTCGGACGCGGTGTGGAGTGTGCAACACTCACCCATAAAGACGCCGAGCTTGTCGGTGTTTTTACACGCCGCTCACCCGAGAGTGTCAAAACGGCTCTCGGAACACCGGTTTATGCCGCCGCTGACGTGGAAAAATTTAAGGATAAAATAGACGTTCTTATATTGTGCGGCGGATCGGCTACTGATCTGCCCGAAGCAACGCCGGAGCTCTCAAAGAACTTTAACGTTGTTGACAGCTTTGATACTCACGCGAAGATACCCGAGCATTTTGCAAGAGTAGACTCGGTTGCAAGGGAAGCGGGACATACCGCCCTTATATCTGCGGGCTGGGATCCCGGACTGTTTTCGATAGCACGTCTTTACGCCTCGGCGGCTCTGCCTGACGGCTCGGACTATACTTTCTGGGGTAAGGGTATCAGCCAAGGACACTCTGACGCGATAAGAAGAGTGCCAGGTGTTCTTGACGCCCGTCAGTATACCGTTCCGATCGAAGCGGCTCTTTCGGCTGTCAGAGATGGCGAAACACCGACTCTCACCACCGCCGATAAGCACAGACGCGAGTGCTACGTTGTTCTCAAAGAGGGCGCAGATGCCGACGCCGTGCGTGAGGCAATAGTCAATATGCCTAATTATTTTGCGGATTACGAAACTACCGTGAACTTCATTTCTATGGATGAACTTCAAAAAAACCATTCGAAAATGCCGCACGGGGGTATGGTTATACGCAACGGACGCACCGGAGTTGACGGAGAGCATTCCCACACGGTAGAATTCGGACTTCGTCTTGATTCCAACCCCGAATTTACTGCCAGCGTTCTCGTGGCGTATGCTAGAGCGGTCGTTAAGATGAACAGCCGCGGCGACTTTGGATGCAAGACCGTTTTCGACGTTGCCCCCGTGGATCTTTCTGTGTTTTCAGGCGAAGAGCTTCGCAAACGTATGCTTTAATGTGAGGAAATTGATTTGATTTTAACCAAAGAAAAATTTATATGTGAAAATCTCTCCCGTGATGAGAGTGGTGAGCTTTGCTTCGCAGGTATGCCTCTGTCCCCCCTTGCAAAGCAGTATGGCACGCCTCTCTATCTTTACGACGAGGAAAGAATAAGAGAAAGATGCCGCACATATCTTGGCGCAGTGCGCGAAGGATTTATGGGGCGCGGCAAGGTGCTTTACGCATCGAAAGCCGCTTCCTTCCGCCGCCTTTACGAGATAATGAAGGAGGAGGGAATGGGTATTGACGTCGTTTCTGCGGGTGAGATATGCACCGCACGTGCGGCGGGATTCCCACTTGAAAAGGCTTATTTCCATTCTAACAATAAAACGGATGCGGACATAGAGTACGCCATGGACTCGGGCGTCGGATATTTCGTCGTGGACAACGAGGAGGAACTTTACGCCATAGAACGTATTGCGGGCGAGCGCGGTGCGAGTCAGCGCGTGCTTTTGCGTATTACTCCCGGCATCGACCCACATACCTATGCGGCTGTTGCAACGGGTAAGGTTGACTCTAAATTCGGCTCTGCGATTGAAACGGGTCAGGCAAAAGAAATTACACGCCTGGCACTCTCACTTCCGCATATAGTGCTTCGTGGCTTCCATTGTCACGTTGGCTCGCAGGTTTTTGATTCGGACGTATATCTTCGCGCAGCGGAGGTTATGCTGGAATTTGTAAGCTTGATAAACGACGAGCTTTCCTATCTTGCCGACGAGCTTGATATCGGCGGCGGTTACGGCGTGCGCTACGTTGCCGAGCATCCCGAAATTGATATAGCAAGCAATATTCTGTCCGTGGCCGATTTTATGATAAAGAAGGCGGCAGAGCTTGGCATCAAGCTGCCCGAGATAGCATTTGAGCCGGGCAGAAGCATAGTTGCGGATGCCGGACTCACTCTTTATACCGTCGGTACGGTAAAGCGCATACCCGGATATAAGAGCTATGTATCGGTTGACGGAGGTATGACTGATAATCCCCGTTATGCACTTTACGGCGCGCCCTACACCCTCCTTCCCGTTATTGAAGGGGATAGAGAAGAGGAAATTGCCAGTGTGGTAGGCCGTTGCTGTGAGAGCGGAGATATACTTCAAGAGAACGTGCCCGTGCCGAAAAACGTCACACGGGGTGACCTTATCGCTTGCTTAACGACGGGTGCTTATAATTACTCGATGGCTTCAAATTACAATAGAATACCAAGACCCCCGGTCGTAATGCTTCGCGGCGGAGAGTCTTACCTTGCGGTAAGACGCGAGATGCCCGAGGACGTTATGGCTCTTGACGTATAAATAAGGGTATCCGACAACAAAAATCAGCGGTTTTCGTCACACGGGTTGCAGTATAAAAGGAGAATAAGATGGAAAACAAGACGTTCGACACTAATATGGTGGTTGAAAACAAAATCAAGAAGTCGGACGTGCGTTGGTTTTCGGTGGACGATGAGCCGTTCAAAATTTACGGAGTTTGGCGTGAGGGAGAAAGCTATCACCGCGTTCCGCAGCCGGTCGCGGACACTATTAGTCCCGGCATAAAGGTAATGTGCACGGGAACTGCCGGCGGTAGAATAAGATTTGTTACCGACAGTCCCTACGTTGCTATACAGGTTGAATACGGCAGATACGAGCTATCGCAGATCATCACGAATCTTGCAATGGTTGGCTTTGATATGTACGACGGCACAAGATATGCCGGTGCATTCCGCCCCGACAAGAATTTTGCAGGTGGATCGCTTGAGTCTGTTATCGACCTCCCCACAGACGGAGCGGAGCGTCTTATCACGATAAATATGCCCCTGTATTCCGAGATAAAAAGTCTCTATATTGGAGTAGCTGATGGCTCGAAACTCGCACACGCCCCCGACTATAAGTACGAAAAGCCGGTAGTTTTTTACGGCTCGTCCATTACTAACGGTGCGGCGGCGTCACGCCCCGGCGCGGCCTATGAGGCGCGCATCAGCCGCGAGCTTGATATGAATTATCATTGTCTCGGATTCGGCGGTCTTGCAAAGGCAGAGGTTGAGATTGCGGAATATATCAGCACTCTCGATATGAGTGCTTTCGTATATGATTACGACCATAATGCAAAGACACTCGAGTATCTCGAAGAAACTCACGAAAGAATGTTTAAAACCGTCAGGGAAAAGAATCCAGATCTGCCGATCCTTATGATCTCGCGCCCAAACACGTGCGATACTGCAGACGCGAGATTTGAGATAATAAAGAGAACCTACGACAATGCTCGCGCCGCAGGCGACGAAAACGTTTACATATTGCGCGGCACGGACTTCTTCGGCGAATACGGAAACGATTGCACCGTTGACGGCACGCACCCATCCGACCTTGGATTTTTCTTTATGGCAAAGGGAATAGCACCCGTATTGAGAAGAATGCTTGAGGGTTGAATTGAATAGATTTGAGGCGAAGAGATAAACGCTCTTCGCCTCCTTCTTTTTTACCGTGAAATATTTGCCATAACTTTCAAAAAATGCTTTAATTCGCTAAACAGTTGAACAAAAAAACTTATATTTTCGACTTTTCTTTGGTAATTTTGCACGAAACAATAACAACCCCATATGGCAAACTTACAAAAATTGTAAAAGCCCTTGCTTTTTGACTTCTTATCATGCTATAATATATCTGTTATATATAATAAATATATGGTTAACGCGCGCCGAATAAAAACGGCAGGCGCTTTTTTGCGCCTTGCGTCCTATGTTTGACCAAAACGATAAAGGAGACTTTTATGCCGAAGATCGAAGAAAAAGCTATCGAATTTGAGCTTGATACGCCGGAGAGCGTCGGCCAAGAGATAGATCCAACGTTGGAGTCGGAGTTTGCCGAGCCGTTTGATTACAGGAAAAAGTATTCAAAGGCATATTACCGTCATTACATAGAGAATTTTGAGCAGAACGAAAAGAAACGTTATTTTTATCGTTTTGTTAAACGCAGTTTTGATATCATAGTTTCGCTGCTCGCGTTGATAATTTTATCTCCGGTGATGCTGATTATCGCAATCGCAATTAAATGTGATTCTAAAGGACCTGTTATTTTCAAGCAAAAGAGAGTAGGAAAGAACGGACGTGTTTTCAACTGCATTAAATTTCGTTCAATGTCAAACGACGCACCTCACGAGTGCGCCACATCGCAATTTGAAAATGCAGGCGCATATTACACTCGCGTCGGCAAATTTCTGCGCAAAACCTCACTTGATGAGATAGTGCAGTTTTGGTGCGTATTTATCGGTCAGATGTCGTTTATCGGCTACCGCCCGCTGATTTTGAGCGAAGAAAATTGCAATAATATGCGCGAGCGCCTCGGCGTTTTCCGGATGCGCCCCGGCATCTCCGGTTACGCCCAGGTACACGGTCGTGACGACCTTTATTACAAGAATAAAGCCATACTTGACGCCGAATACGTCAAGCGCGCGTCGCTTTGGTTTGACCTGAAACTGATTTTTAAAACTATAGCAGTTATAGTCAAGCGTGAGGGCAACGACGCAGAAACCTGCGACAAAAAGAAAGAAAAAGAGAAAACGGTGGAAGAATCCGTAACAGAA
>JAGCJI010000029.1 GCA_017648085.1 Clostridia bacterium
AGAATGATAAAGCGCTGCAACGACTTTGGCGCGGGCGGTGTTTCGGTTGCTATCGGTGAGCTTGCAGACGGACTTGATATCGACCTTAATGCAGTCCCCAAGAAATACGACGGTCTTGACGGCACCGAGCTTGCAATAAGCGAGTCACAGGAGAGAATGGCTTGTGTTATAGAAGCTGAAAACAAGGACGCGTTCCTCGCTCTCGCAAACGAGGAAAACCTTGAGGCAACCGTTGTCGCAAAAGTAAAGGCCGATCCCAGACTTACCATGACCTGGAACGGCAAGGTTATCGTAGATATCAGCCGCGAATTCCTTAATTCCAACGGCGCTGAAAAGCATATAAATATTGAAACGCCTAAAATCGAAAGCTACGAAAAGCAGCTTCCCGCATGCTTCGTTTGCGGTATGAAGGGCGTTGCCACCGACCTAAACACCTGCTCAAAGCGCGGACTTTCCGAGCGCTTTGACAGCACGATCGGTGCGGGCACGGTTCTTATGCCCTTCGGCGGAAAATATCAGCGCACACCCATTCAGGCAATGGTGCAGAAGATTTCAGTTGAAAGGCGCACACAAATCTTGCATCCTTTATGTCTTGGGGATATAACCCCAATATCTCTGAGAAGAGCCCCTACCACGGTGCTTATCTTGCCGTAGTTGAATCGGCGTCCAAGCTCGTTGCAACGGGCGCGGAGTATAAGGATGTATATCTTACCTTCCAGGAATACTTTGAAAAGCCTATGCGCGACCCCAAGAGATGGGGCAAGCCCCTCGCCGCACTTCTCGGTGCGTTCAAGGCACAGATGGAGCTTGGAATTGCCGCTATCGGCGGTAAGGACTCTATGAGCGGCTCGTTTGAGAAGCTTGACGTCCCCCCGACTCTTATATCCTTTGCGGTTACTACCGATAAGGTTGAAAACGTAATATCTCCCGAATTCAAGAAGATCGGAACAAGGGTAGCACTTCTTAAGCCGGAGTACGACGAAAACGGACTTCCCGTTGCAGAGTCGCTTCTTGCACTCTTCGATAAGGTTACCGCTCTTATGAGGGCCGGTAAGGTGCTTTCCGCTTACACGCCTACCATCGGCGGTGTTGCAGAGGCGGTAATGAAGATGTGTATGGGTAACGGCTACGGCTTTGATTTCGACTCAAATCTTTCGCTCTCCGACATTTTCGGCTACTGCTACGGTTCCTTCGTGCTCGAGATTGACTGCGACTGCGGTATCGGAACTACGGTTGGTTACATCACCGATAAGGGTGAGTTTACCTATGGCGATATGAAGCTCTCCGTGTCTGAAATTACGGATATGTACGAGGATAAGCTTGAGTCGGTCTACTCCTGCAATATCAAATCCCGTGAGGATAAGCCCGAAACCGTGAGCTTTGTAGCCACCGAGCGCAAAGCACCCGCGGTTGCAACTGCTCGTCCCAAGGTTCTTATTCCTGTATTCCCCGGCACCAACTGTGAATATGATTCGGCAAAGGCTGTCCGTGACGCAGGTGCGGAGGCGGAAATATTCGTAATAAATAACCTCACGGCAGAGGGCGTAAAGAGAAGTGCCGAAACCTTTGCTGAAAAGATTCGCACCTCGCAGGCAATATTCATTCCCGGCGGATTCTCCGGCGGTGACGAGCCCGACGGATCGGGTAAGTTTATCACCGCATTCCTTCGCGGCAGCGAGGTAAAGGCGGCGGTTACCGAGCTTCTCGACTCCCGTGACGGACTTATGTGCGGTATCTGTAACGGATTCCAGGCACTCGTTAAGCTGGGACTCGTTCCTTACGGAAAAATTATGGATACCGACGAGAACTGTCCTACCCTTACCTTCAACAATATCGCGCGCCACCAGTCCAAGATAGTACGTACCCGTGTAGCGTCTAATATGTCACCCTGGCTTGCCGAGTGTAACGTTGGCGACGTTTATTGCGTGCCGATTTCTCACGGCGAGGGTAAATTCTTGGCAAACGACGCCGTGCTTTGTGAGCTTATCAAAAACGGACAGATTGCAACGCAATACGTTGACCTTGACGGCTTTGCAACCTACGATATTGATTACAACCCCAACGGCTCAACTCTTGCAATAGAGGGTATTACCTCACCCGACGGACGCGTATTCGGTAAAATGGGACACTCCGAGCGAATTGCCCCCGGTCTTTACCGCAACGTCATCGGCGACTACGACATCAAGATGTTCAAGTCAATGGTAAAATACTTCAAGAAACAAATTTAACACAAAAGAGCGAAGATTAAAAGATCTTCGCTCTTTTTATTCGGTTCTGCGAAAACTATACGTCTGCTTCGCCTTTCGCCAGATTGATTATTTGCTTTTTAAGCTTTTTTGCATATTTTAATGCATTGTAAGCACCACCTTTTTCTCGGTTAACGTAACAAATAAAAAGATCGGCTTTCTCGACCATCCACTTGTTTCGTTTTATAATGGCACTTCTTGGATGTGAAGCGAAAATGCACTCCGGTATTATGACTGTATCGTAATATTTTTCATAGTATTCCTCGTTCTTTACGTGATACGGCAGTACACAAATAAATTCACTGTTTTCTTTGCCCAGTACATTCTGAACTCGCTTTACTACCGTAGCGGCATATAAATCAAACTCCCCGTTACGACCGATATATATTTCCACAAAAGTTTTTTTACGTATTAAGTTGCATAGCAACGGATAAAGCTGTTCGTCGAGCTCACGGTGTCCCAAAAAATCACGATGGCCGAAAAGAACTACTCTGTATGTATTATCTATCCACATTATGAAACCTCGCCAGATATAATGAGATTATTCTTTCGAAGTTAATCTTCATTAAACATTCTAGCATAAAAATTCTAAAATATCAACTATTAGTTATGATAACATCCTAATATATTCTGTATTCTTGCTAATAGTTAATCTATACTATTAGTTAAGGATAACAACTGATATTTTAGAGGTATATTATGAATACATCTTCCATTGGAAAACAAATAAGAAAATATAGAAAAGCAAAAGGATGGCGGCAGGAAGATTTTGCCGAGAGAATCGGTTTAAGTGTTACCTATACGGGAATGATAGAACGCGGAGAGAAGGTTCCAAAGCTTGAAACATTCATTACCATCGCCAATGCATTAGAGGTGTCGGCAGATTTATTACTTGCTGACGTGCTCGCAACCGGGTATAATGTAAAGTCATCTCAAATGACAGAGGAGATATCATCCTTAACGCCCGCTGAAAGAGATAGAATTTACAGCGTCGTAGATGCGATGATTAGGTTTGAAAAGAGAAAATAAGCAAAAAGCGTCTAGTTAAAAAACACTAGACGCTTTTTTTCCTAAATTGTGCATATATGTTATACTAAAGAACCCTGCGAAATACATCTTTGCTTCATATAAGTTCGCAGCTCGTTTATGATTTTGTTTTTATCCCTGTTCCACTCGGGGGCTATCAGCATATCGCGCGGACAGTCGCCCGTTATTCTATGAATAATCATATTCGCATCAATATGACCGATGCACTCTGCGGCAATGCTCGCGTATTCCTCAAGAGTGGGGGGCGTGTAAAGTCCCTCGCGGTACATATCGGCAAGTGCAGTGCCCTCCATAACGTATATTGAGTGTATCTTTATGCCCCATACGCCAAGTGAGGATATGTATTTTGCCGTTTCGATTGCTTCACGCCTACCCTCGCCGGGCAGACCGATGATCATGTGCACAACCGCGGGAACGTTATGCTTTTTGAGAAGTGCTACGGCAATGTCAAAGACGTCGCGTCCGTATCCTCGGTTTATTATCTTTGCCGTTGCATCGCTTGATGTTTGAAGCCCTAATTCCACCCAAACGTCAACCCGTGTTGCATATTCTGCTATAAGTCGCACCTTTTCTTCGTCCAAGCAGTCGGGGCGTGTGCCTATCGCCAGTGCCTTTATCCGCTTGTCACAAAGTGCCTCGTCATATCTTGCCCGAAGTGTCTCGACGTCAGCATAGGTGTTTGAAAAATTCTGAAAATACGCAACGAAAACGTCATCGGACTTTGCATTTTCAAGCGCATCCAGAACCTGCGCTCTTATTCCGCCACTCTTTACAATATGCTCGCCTGCGCCTCGCTCTCCACAGTAGATGCAGCCACCCGTGCCGCATTTTCCATCTCTGTTCGGGCAGCTGAAGCCGCCGTCAATGCATATCTTTTTGACGCGCTTGCCGTATTTTTCTCTGAAATACGTGCTTAAATTGTTGTAAAGCATATACCGCCCTCCTTTTTCTTATAGTCTATCATAAAAAAGTGCTTAATACAAGTATAAATTTCCGAAAAGGACGAATCATAACAGTAACTCTATATTTAGGAGAATATTATGAAAAATCAAAACAAGAACACAAACGACAATCAGCTTCCAAAGGTAATGAACGGCGGCGATCAGCCGAAAAGCAGGGATACGGGATACAAGGATGCAATTCCGGGCATCAATACTCCCGGCATCGAGCTTCCCGCATTCAATCCCCCTGTGCCCAACCGCGCGTGGACCGCAATGAAAAACGGGCTTGACATTGACCAACTTACCGAAGAGGAGCGCCGCGACCTCTATTACGGCAAGGACGGCGGAATTTAACCCCACAAAACCTTCCAAACCTAAAAGCCGCCTTTTAACCGAGGCGGCTTTGTCGTATTTACAAGCACAGTATTCTATACGTAAAGAAGCTTCTTTTTGTAAGCTTAAGTCCGCTTTTCATAAAGTCGCAAGATTGAACACCGTCTTGTGATGCTTTTTTGCGAATTTATAAGTTGCATATGCGCCGCCCCAATTGTGCGAAACGTATGCTATAACGAAATCACTTTTTTCAACCATATATCTGTTGCAGTACGTAATGGCAAATTTTTTCGGCTTGCTTTCAATTTCGGGATAAACAACGCTATCAAATTTCTTTTCGAAATCTGAAATACGCTTTTGATTCAAATAGGGGGTAACTCGGATAATCGATACGTTTGCGTGACGCTCTTTATATATTCGACAGCATTCGTACGCAAAACTGTCGAAATTTCCGTACTCCCCGAGTAACAATTCGCCGTTGGCGTTGCCGATGATTCTTTCTAGAATATCAAGAACAATGCTTTTGTCCTCGCTCTTTTCTTGAAAATCTGCGTGTCCGCAGAAAGTGACAACCATATTCGCTCCTCTTTTGAAATCCGGTTGACGCCGGGTCATACTCTAAATATAGAGTCTATGCACCCATTATACTCTATTTATAGACAATTGTCAACACAGAGAGCATATCCTATAATAAAGTGGCAGGAGGTGCGATATGATTTCATACGAACCGTTTTATAAGACACTCAAAAATAAGAATATCAGCACCTACAAGCTGGTTAATCAATACGGTATCAGCAGAAGCCTTCTTGATAGGCTGAAGCACAATAAACCCATCAGTACGGTAACGCTTGACGATTTATGTAAGATATTATCTTGCAGGGTAGAGGACGTTATTGTTTTTGTCGAGGAAGGCCAAGAAGAACAAAGTTAAAAAAGGAGCGGCGCCGTTTGCGTTTGCTCCTTTTGCTATTTTTTGAATGCAGACTTGATTTTTTTATTATAATTATGTTATAATAAAGAAAAACCGTTTTTATTTTTTTGGAGGACTTATGTTTTCGGAAAGAATATTTTTTGATGCGGCTCACCCGAACGTCTATCTTGACGTCTATACACCGACAAATCCCGCACCGCTGACCGATGCCGTTT
Organism: Clostridia bacterium; assembly: GCA_017648085.1. Taxonomy (GTDB): domain Bacteria; phylum Bacillota; class Clostridia; order Oscillospirales; family CAG-272; genus UBA1740. Next base: position 5,714 of record JAGCJI010000029.1, read on the forward strand.
TAGTCATACCGGGCGGCGCGTACAGAAGCGTGTGTGACCGCGAGGGCAAAAACACCGCGCTCGCATTTTCTCGCGAGGGCGTGCGTGCATTCGTACTAAATTATAGTTTTGGTGAGGAAGTGAAATATCCGCGCCAGCTGCTTGATGCGGCAGGAGCTGTGAGCTTTATAAGGGCAAATGCGGATAAATATTCTGTCAACCCCGACCGCATATTCGGTCTTGGATATTCTGCGGGCGGACACCTGCTTGGCACGCTCGTGACTCAACGCGAGTTTGCGGAATCGGAGCTTCATCTCCCGGCAGGAGCACTCAAGCTCCGCGGTGCGATATTCTCCTATCCCGTAATCACGGCTTACGGAAAAACGCACAAGGGTACTTTCAAGAACCTTTTGAAAAAGCCGCTTTCCGAATATACGGCGGAAGAAAAGCTTCTTTTCTCCATCGAAAAGCATATAAACGCGGATACTCCTCCTGCGTTCATTTGGCACACCTCGGAGGATGTGAGTGTTCCGATTTACGGCTCGCTCAAGCTCTGCCGTGCTTACGTCAGGGCGGGACTTGCCACCGAATTACATATTTATCCATACGGACCGCACGGTATTGCGCTCGGCACCGAGGAGTCCTCTAACGGACATCCCGAATACGTAGAGCCCAAAGCGGCAGGATGGTTTTCCGAGGCGCTCGATTGGATGAGAACACTTGACAATCGCGTGTAAATATTATATAATATTTTAGTATAAAAACTTTGAAAAGGAAACAGAATATGGAAAGAACCTATATAAAGGACATAACCCCCGGCAAGCGTCGGATTCAGGGCTTCGTTGAAAATTTCCGTAACAAGAAAAATATGGCGTTCATCGTCGTAAAGGATATTACGGGCAAAATGCAGGTAACCGTTATCAAAGAGGAGCACCCCGAAATGTGCGAGCTTCTTGATAAGCTTACCGTACATTCCGTCGTTACCTTTGAGGGTGAGGTCGTAGCGAGCGAATACGTAAAGCTTGGCGGCATCGAAATGTACCCCGAAAGCATGAAGGTTGAGTCGATTGCAGAAGCGCTTCCGATTAAGGACGACTCCGACATCGACGTAAAGATGGATTACAGATGGATCGACCTTCGCCGTGACTCAAATAAGCTTATGATAAGCATGCAGACTACTCTTACCGCGGCAATGCGCGAGTTTCTTCTGAATAACAACTTCGTTGAAATTCACACACCCAAGCTTATCGCGGCGGCAAGTGAGTCGGGCTCGGACGTTTTCGAGGTCAAGTATTTTGACGGACATGCATACCTTGCGCAGTCACCGCAGTTCTATAAGCAGATGGCTATGGCGGCAGGTCTTGAGCGTATATTTGAAACCGGCCCCGTATTCAGAGCTGAAAAATCCTATACCAACAAGCACGCAACCGAGTTTACCGGCTTCGACCTTGAGTTCTCCTATATCAATAGCTTTGAGGACGTTATGAAGCTTGAGGAGGAGCTCGTTACCTACGCGATAGCGCGCGTTAAGGAAAAGCACGGTGCACAAATCGAGGCTCTTACGGGCGAGGAGCTCGTAGTTCCCACGCTTCCTTTCCCGAGAATGAAGCTTGCCGACGTATAT